>CP069418.1:2267041-2590904 GCA_017569305.1 Clostridiales bacterium FE2011
TGTGCTTTCCAAAATACAGTTTCGGGGAAGACGGGTTATACGGTGGATATTCCTTCTGGCACTAGTTTTACCTCAGCAAGTACTGCTTGTGCCTGTGTATATTTTATGTAGAACAATCGGAATATATAATAATTGGTTAAGCCTTTTGTTTCCAATGATGTTTTCTCCGCTTGGTGTATGTTTATTGATGTTTGCATTTCATATGTTTCCTGATGAACTGATGGAGGCAGCACGTATAGAAACAGGAAATATATGGACTATTATGTGGCATATAATTGTTCCTTGTCTGAAACCGTTTATATTTGTTTTGCTACTGATTTCTTTTACTGAAAGTTGGAACATGATTGAACAGCCGTTAATCTTACTATCAGATAAAACAAAATACCCTCTTTCTCTTCTGCTCAGTGGAGCTAAGGATAATGGTGGGGTTCCGGTGTGGTCAGGTGCAGTATTGTTTATGATTCCAGCCATTTTAGCATATTGGTTATCGCATGAAGATATTAATATGATGATGGAGGCTTCATCTGTCAAATGAAAGCAAAAGTGAAGGTTATCATTTGTTTTATTTGCATTATCCTATTCTTTACAATTGCCGGGAGTTCAATTCATTATTGGTTGCTTCCAAAGGTTAAACTAATTAATCCACGCACTGGAAGCCTTAAGTGTTACGCGGATATACTTGATGTTGATATTCGATCGGAGAATAAGATATCTATTGCACCACCTAAAGTGATAGATGTTTTATCACCAATATATATTAATGAGGAAGCAAGATCTATTCAGGAAGAAGAAGTATTGATGCGATATGATATAAGCAGTATTGAAGATGAACTAATTGTTGTAGAAGAACAATATGCTCAGGCAAAAGATGATTTGCTATCATTTTCTCAAGCATATAGAAAAGAAGTATTACAACTACAAAAAGAATGTGAAGGAATAAAAAAAGAAAAGGAAGAAGGAGATCAATTGTCCAAACAAGACGTTGATGAACTTGAGTTGAGGTATGAATTCATTCAAGAAAGACTACAGCTTATGGAAAATGAAGGAATTTATCAAGGTACAACTTATGATATTCTTCAATACAAACTAGATCAAATAGAAATGAAGAGGGATGAACTGAAAAACATAAAAGATAATAATGGAGAAATACGTTCTCCTATATCAGGCCATCTTCTTGGATGGAAGGGAAACGCATGGGAAATAATACCAAGCGATTCTACTTTGCAATTTGTGATATGGTTGGATGTTTCTGTAGAAGAACTGGAATCCGTTATAAATCCATTAATCATAGTGGATGATTTAGAGAAACGAGTTTCTATAGAAATAGATAGTATGAAACAATCTGCAGAAGGCACAGAAGTCATGTTTGCAGTGTCAAATGAGGATGAAAACTTTCCACTGTTATTATCCGATACTCTCAAACTAGAATATTTGTCACCGGCTAGTGGCTTGCTAGTTCCCTCGTATGCATTTGTATCGGATTCATGTTTATACATTGCCGAAAATATATGGAATGGAAATAAGAGAATAGATAGAGCAAGATTAATTGAAGTAAAGGTTATACCCGGGAATGAACAGTATTGGATTGTAACGGATGGATTGATAGATTCTGCAAACATTATTTCAAATTGGGATCGTGAACTAAATGATGGATGTGAGATAGCGATTGAACCCTAATTCATATTATATTGTGACATAAATAACAACCCCTTTGTTTCCAATAGCTTTTCTTGACTTATACGTGACAAACCGTACAATTGGTGTTATAATACCTTACACAGTTACATGCACATGCTCTTTCAGTGACATAGACGGATTGATTTGAGACATCCATTCACTTCTTTCAACGGTTTAGCATAAGGAGGAAAAGCCGTGAGATCAACCATAGGAACGGACGTCCGCAGGGCGGCAGCGCTGGCGCTGCTGGCAACGCTGCTTGTGTCCGTTTGCCTGCCTGTACCCGTGAAGGCGGACCAGGCGGACGTTGATCTGATGCTGGCAAACAGCGCTGTTTCGATGCTGAATCTCACAGACGCGGAGGGAAATTCGATCCAGCCGCGGAAAGCGCCGGAAGTGCTGGGCCGGGGGAACCCGGACGTGGCCGGGGTGGAACCGGATTACCGGGGAACCGTCGGATATGTAGCCCTGCAGACCGGCTGGGAGGTCAGCCGCTTCAATACCTTTACAGAGACGCCCTGGATGCTGCCATTGTACGGGCAGGAGGGCACGAAGTGGAAAGTCGTCGGTGCCGTGGCGCATAAGACGCCGGTGCTGGTTACAGATCAGCAGATTAAGGAAGAGAGGGGACACAAGTTCAGCGGCCACCTGCAGGTAGTCCGCCTGGACACCTTTGAGCAGACATGGATTGACGTGATCCATTTCGTCACCGCCCCCTACTGGACGCTGAGCCTGTCAGAGGCCGTCACCTACGGATACTGCATTGCCGTTTACAGCAACACCTCCGGCGTCATGCCGACGGACCGGAAGGGCAACCGCGGCACCCTGCAGGAAGGCACCCGGATCCTGATGTGCGAAAAGCGCACCGCCCGCTACATCAGCCCCGATAAGCAGAACAATCCGCTTCCGGGCATCATCTTCCGGAGCGGCGAAGAGCAGGATTCCTATTACAGGACATTCCTCTTCTTCAACGCAAACGACCTGACGCTGACCTATTAAGCAACAGAAAAACAGCACACTGTCCCACAAACGGGACAGCGTTTTTTTCTGGAGGAGAGTAAAAGGATAGCTGTGTGAGACTTGAAAAACAGTAGACTTCGGGATTATCCTTAAGATAGAAAAATATGTTTACGGCTCCGGCAGCAATGCCGGGGCTGTTTTGGTTGAGGAGGAGAAGGATGCCGGAGACGACCACAACCCTGTGCGGCCTGCGCCGTGAACTGACAAAGGATCTTTTTGAGGAACTGGCGGCGCTCCAGTGCACAACGGAGGAAATCCTGGGCTATATCGGAACCACAGAAAAGAAGCTGGAAAGCTGGTGCCGGAAGATCTACCGCCGTCCGCTGGCGGAGATGATTCCCATGATCCGCAAGGACGGCCTCATTGCCATCCGGCGGGCCAGCTTTGACCAGCTGAAGAAAAGCGCCACCATCATCAGCCAGCAGTACAACCGGTTCCTGCCCGGCGCGGGCGTGGATCCTCGGGATGACGCCGAGAACGCAATCCGCCTGCTGACGACCGCGGTGACGCCCTCCACTGAGACAATGAAGGAACTGTACGGGGAAGCGGAAGAGGGCGGTGAAGAGGCTTGAGCTTTCATTTTCAGCCCTTCTCCCGCAAGCAGAGCCAGCTGCTGAACTGGTGGCGGCCGGGTTCCGGCGTGGAAGACCGGCGCATCGTATTGGCGGATGGCGCCATCCGCAGCGGCAAAACCGTAGCCATGATCCTGTCCTTCCTGCTCTGGAGCCTGACCTGCTTCAGCGGGAAGGACTTTATCATGGCCGGGGTCACCTCCGGAGCGCTGGTGCGCAATGTGTTAGGACCGATGCTTTCCATGCTGGAGACCCTCGGCATCGCGTATGAATGGAAGCGCGGGGAAGCACGGGTGATCATCGGGAAGAACAGCTATTATCTCTTCGGCGCGGATAAGGATAACGCCCAGGATAAGCTGCAGGGTATGACGGCCGCCGGCGCCTACGCGGATGAGGCGGCCCTGTTTCCCCGCTCCTTTATCGACCAGATGATCGGCCGCTGCTCCGTGGAGGGCAGCCGGATCTTCCTGAACTGCAATCCCAACGGCGCCTGGCACTATATCAAGACAGACTTTATCGACCGGGCGGAGGAACTGGGCCTGTACCGGCTGCACTTCACCATGGACGATAACCTGACCCTGTCTCCGGAAATCCGGCAGAGCTATGCCCGGAGCTTTACCGGGGTTTTTTACCGCCAGTATATCCTGGGTGAATGGGTCAGCGCGGAGGGCGCGGTCTATCCCATGTGGGATGACAGGGAGAATACCTTTATCGAAGGAGAACGGGATCCGGAGGCGCTGCCATTCCGGGATATGCGCCGCTTCTGCGCGGTGGACTACGGCACGGTGAATCCCTGCGTTTTCCTGGATGTGCGGGATGACGGGAAAACCTTCTGGATCATGAAGGAATATTACTGGAATTCCACCTCCAAACGCCGCCAGAAAACAGACGCGGAATACGCCAATGACCTGGCGGAGTTCCTGGGGAATGACCGGAACACGCAGATCATTGTGGATCCCAGCGCGGCCAGTTTCAAGGCGGAACTCCGGAACCGGGGCTTCCGGGTGCTGGACGCGAAGAACGACGTCCGGGAAGGCATCGCCACCACGGCGGTATGCATCAGCAACCGGCGGATCCGGGTGGAGCGGAACCGGTGTCCGGCCCTGCTGGGGGAGGTTCACAGCTATGTGTGGGATGAGAAGGCCAGGATGAAAGGGGAGGAGCGGCCGGTGAAGGTGCATGATCACGCGATGGACGCGGTGAGATACTTATGTCACACGAAAGCGTCCCGTTTTCGCAGGTAAACAGCGAAAACATGGGACGCTTTCGTGTTAATGAATACTGAAAACTTAAAACTGAAAACTTAAAAATACTATAGAGTCTACGGTTGAGGGTGTTTCCCTGTGGTGGGTAACATGAGAATAATTATGAATTATGAATTGTGAATTGAAAAATCGCCGTGTTCGCGGCGCAGACGGTTATGCCAACGCGGCGGCGTTTCTGGGAGAGGATTCGACGCTGCTTTCGTCCGGGACGTTTCTCCGATCCGGACTGACATCGGATCCGGAACTTTTGACGGCCATGTACCGGGAATCCTGGCTGACGAAGCGGATTATTGATACGCCGTCGGAAGATATGACCCGCGCCTGGTACCGGCTTTCCTCCTCCGTGGATCCGGAAGAGATCCACGTCCTGCGCAGGCTGGAAGCCCGGCACAGCGTGAAGCAGGAGCTGACCAATGCCCTGCGCTGGGCCCGGCTGTATGGCGGATCGCTGGCCCTGATGGTGATCCGGGGAGAGGAAGGAAGGCTGGATCAGCCGCTGGAGCAGGAGATGCTGCTGCCGGACTGCTTTCAGGGCCTGCTGGTGCTGGACCGGGCACAGGGAATCGAGCCCTCGGCGGAACTGGTTTCGGACCTGGATGATCCGGATTTCGGCCTGCCGGAATACTATACCGTGAACCTGGACACGGAAAACTATCGTATGGTGCGGCTGCATCACTCCCGGGTGCTGCGCTTTATCGGCAGGGAACTGCCGAGGGGAGAAACCATCCGGGAGAACTTCTGGGGTGCCAGTGAAATGGAGCATATCCGGGATGAACTGCTCAAGCGCAGCGCGGCTTCCGCCAACATCGCCCAGCTGATCTTCCAGGCGAATATCACCACGCTGAAGATGTCTGACTTCGGCGAACTCCTGGGTGCCGGAACAGAGGAACAGCGAAAGAGTGTGGAATACGCCATGGGGATGGAAAACCGGTTCCGGACTTCCTTCGGCATCCAGCTGCTTTCCCGGGATGATTCCCTGGAGAATCATCCCTATTCCTTTACGGGATTGAGTGAGATCTATGAGCAGTTCATGATGGACATGGCCGGTGCGGCAGAAATCCCGGCGACCAGACTGTTCGGCCGTTCGCCCCAGGGGATGAACGCCACCGGAGAATCAGACCTGCGGAACTATTACGACATGATCGCTTCCCTGCAGGAGAGGCAGCTGCGCCCGGCCCTGGAAAAGCTGCTGCCAGTGATGGCAGTCTCCTGCTGGGGTTATGTTCCGGAAAGCCTGGAGATTGTCTTCGAGCCTGTGATGACAAGCAGCCCCGCCGAAAGGGCGGAGCTGGTGCAGAAACTGTCCGGGGATGTGATTGAGGGATATAAATGCGGCCTGTTCACAAGGGAACAGGCCGTCATGGAACTCAAGACGCGGGGAGAAGAACTGGGGGTATATACCAAGGTGTAGTGAAGGGTTATTGTGCCTTTTTCTTCGGGCGGAAACGCGCGGGAAGATGGTCGGGATTGATCGCCTTGAAAAGGATGGCAGCGATGAGATAGACCACAGCACCGACTGCGATACAGATCGCAACCATCACCAGGCGCCTGAAGAAATCCGCCGAGAGTATACCCTGTATGCCCCCGAAGACGAAATTGTAAACTGCCCATACAACCACGCCCATTACGGCAGTGGCGGCCAGTGGCTTAAGAATGATGTTCGGGATGGAAAACCGGTAGCCTGAATACTTGCAGGCATAATACAGGTTCGGGAACATGGATACGGTGTAGCAGACAAGGGACGCAATGGGCGCACCGTGAATGCTGATGCCGGGAGTGCTGACCAGGATCGCATTCAGGATAACTTTGCAGACTACACCGGCAACCAGGGTCAGCATTGGAATTTTCTGCTTCCCAGCGCCCTGAAGGATGCCGGAAGTTGCCTGCACCATGGTAAACAGGATGATGGTCATGGCGGAGAACTCCAGCAGATTACCGGCCAGCATCAGTTCTTCAGGAGTAAACTTGGCATTGCTGCCATAAAGCAGGTAGACGATGGGCTTGGCCAGCAGGCTCATACCGATGGAGCAGGGGAAGCCAACCACTGAGGCAACCTGAAGGCCGATCCCGGCTTCCCGGGCCACATATTTCATATCCTTCCGGGCCAGGCCGGAGGCGATGGAGGGTACCAGGTTGGTGGACATGGCCATGGCGACGGCGGTGGGTACGTTGATCATCGTGATGACGATACCGCTGTATACGCCGTAATGCCTGCCGGCAATATCATCAGGAATACCTGTGCCCATCATCAGGCTTTTGAGCATTGCGGAGTCTATGGTGGAAGCCAGGGGAACGATACAGGCACCCAGCGTGATCGGGATGGAAATACGGACGATGCGTTTTGCCAGCTCGCGGCCGGATACGGGTTTTTCATTCGGCTGGGGAGGCAGGGGCTTCACAAAGTGGGCATGGATGATCATATACAGCATGGCGACGCATTCTGCCAGGGAAGTGCCCAGCAGGGCACCGGCGCTGCCCATGATCCAACCCGTTTCTTCACCGCCTCGGGCGAAGCCGATGGCGGCTAAAGGCAGGGCCACGGCAACCTTGCCGACCTGCTCAATCAGCTGGCTGATGGCAGTAGGCATCATACGGCGCATACCCTGCATATATCCCCGGTAAGCGCTCATGACGCAGACGAAGAACAGGGAAGGAGCGATGCACATATAGCTGAGGTAGCCCTCAGGGGTTTTAACAAGTGTTGCAATTAGGCGGGACAAGAGCAGCAGGATAACGGTGGAGACAATACCCAGTATCGTGAGCAGCTTCAGAGCCGCTTTAAATGTACGGCGGGCATTGCCGGGTTCTCCGATGGTGACGTAATGGGAAACCATGCGGGAAATTGCAACCGGAATACCCGCGGAAGTAATGGCCAAAAGAAGATTATAGGCTGGCATGACCTGCTGGAACAGGCCAAGCCCGTCAGTGCCGATGATATGCGTCAGCGGGATCCGGAACAGAACGCCGACGACCTTGCAGATGATTCCGGCTACACCCAGTACGGAAATGCCGCCGATCAGGCTGCGCTGTCTTTGAGTCATAATGCTTCCTTTCTGATCACAGAATGAAATCCCGGATATTATATCACAAAGACAACAAAAAGGAAAAACGGGACAAAAGAACCGTCCCCTTGTCCTGGTCAGCAACACGAAAAAGGAGGTGCGGAGTTGCACTATTACGGAACCAGATTGTCTGACAACATCTCTCGTCGTGAACCGGAAGGGTATTTACTGTGTCTTAACGTGCCCGTTGCCCGGACGGGTATACAAGAGTATACCAATTCAGAATTAAGAATTCAGAATTCAGAATTATCGCCTGCGGGCGAGAATGAGCTTATTCCTGTGTATCGGCCGGAAGAGGAGGTGTTCTCACCGTCTACGATGGCTTCCTTTGAGGGAATGCCGGTAACCAATGATCATCCACCCGACGGGGTGGATGTTTCCAATATCAGGGCTTTGCAGAAGGGGCATGCCCACAACGTCCGGCGGGGCAGCGGGGAAGAATCAGACCTGCTGCTGGCGGACCTGATCATTACCGATCCGGCCCTGATCACCGCGATCCTGGAGGAAGGAAAGCGGGAAATCTCCTGCGGCTATACCTATGAGCTGTGTATGGAGAACGGACAATATATCCAGAGGAAGATCCGCGGGAATCACGTGGCGGTTGTGGATGCCGGCCGCGCCGGTTCCCGCGTTTCTATCAAAGATCAGAAACCTGTGATTGAAAGGAGAAAAAGCATCATGAAGAAATCCCTGTCCAAAGTACTGGCCCGGATGGCCAAAGACGGCGACATTGAAACCGTCGCTGAGATCATTGAGGAGATGATCGACCCCGCGGAAACGGAAAGTGAAACCGCCCCGGAGGCCGGCGAAAGCACGGTGGTGGTGGAGGCTCCGGCGGAGGAACCCGCGGAAGAACCGCAGGAGGAAACGAAGAACATCATCATCGATGAAGGCGGACTGACCGGCGTCCTGGAACGCCTGGACCGGATCATCGCTCTGCTGGAAGCGGGCGGAATGAACAGCGCCGCGGATGAGGACGCCGAAGAGGCTGTCAGCGAGGCGCTGGAGCAGGCTGCCCTGGAAACGGAAGATCCGGCCACGGAAGAGATCGCCGCCGTGATGGAGGAAATCCTGGATCCGGTGGCCTCCGTGATCCTTGAGGAGGAAGAGGAGAATCCGCTGCCGGAAACCCTGCAGACCGGGGACGCGCTGCGTGCCGCCCTGACCGCCGTGAAGCCGGTGCTGGCCCGCATGCCCGGTGGGATGCGGAAAAAGGTTGCCGGGGATATCGCGGCCCGGCTCCGCCGCGCCGGGGACAACCGGGCGGACAAGTCCGGCGTCTATGCGGCCCTGGCCTCGGCACAGCGGCGTACAGCGCCCGTGTCCGCTGACCTGGGACGCCGGATCATGGAAAAACGCAATGCCAGCTATAAGGAGGGAAACCGTCGTGGGTAAGGTACAGGCAGTCTTTGGCAACGGCAGTCCCGGAGCAATCACCCGCTCCGTGGACGATATTGTGATCTCGGTGAAGAACGCGGGGGAAGGGGAGATTGCCTTCGGCACTCCGGTCTTCCTGGCCTCGGGCGGAGCGGTTCCTTTCGATCCGGATTCCCCGCAGGACTTCAGCAGTTTCCTGGGCTTCGCGGTCCGGATTGCGGACAAGACCCCGGACACCTATCCGCAGGATCAGTCCGGCAATCCCCAGGCGGGCTGCTGGAAACCGGGGGACGTGATGGAAGTGCTGGTCCGGGGCGGCGTCACCGTTGCGCTGGCGGCCAGCGGCACAACCGGCGGCAAGGTTTATATCCGTAAATCCGACGGAGCGCTGACCGCTTCCGCGGGCGCGGCTGATTCCACGGTGCTGCTGGAGAACGTCCGGATCCGGAACAGCGGAACCATGTGCTGCGAGGTTGTCGTAAACAAGAGAAACATAATTTAATTCAGAATTCAGAATTAAGAATTCAGAATTATTAGTGTACAACACCCTGTAAGTGTATGCCGGCTGGGTTGAGTATCTACAAATTATGAATTGTGAATTATGAATTATGAATTCTGAATTTGGCATGTGCCACGAAAGGAGTTTTTACATGAATCAACTGACGCGGATCGCTCCCCGCCGCCTGGCGGTGAACGATTCCTATACCTTCTTGATGAAGGAACTGGAGAAGGTGGACGACACCATCCTGGAGCCGCTGTCCGGGACCGACTGGCCCCGGGACATGCCTGTGATTACCGGCGGAGGCCTGCTGGAATCCATTGCATCCGTGGACGTGTCCTATGCTTCCTCCGGCGGGGATGACGACAACCTCTTCTTTGAGGCGGCCAACGACATTCCCGTGATCCAGGCGG
This sequence comes from Clostridiales bacterium FE2011, assembly GCA_017569305.1. Lineage (NCBI taxonomy): Bacteria > Bacillati > Bacillota > Clostridia > Eubacteriales > Clostridiales bacterium FE2011. The sequence goes on from CP069418.1 coordinate 2,276,927, forward strand.
ACATGTCCAAGCAGGTGGCACGGACCTTCAACTTCGCGGAATATATGTCCTTCTCCACCATGGAGCGGGAGAAGATGCTGCAGGTCGGCCGGGATCCGGAAACTTTCCTGAACAAGGGCATCCGCCTGCACTGCGACAAGCTGATTGACCGCAACGTTTATACCGGCTTTACCAAGGTATCCTCCACGGGCCTGTGCAATAACCCGAATATCACCCGGTCTTCCGCGGCACCGCATACCCCGGGCGGAACGGACACGGCCTGGGACAACAAAACGGCGGATGAAATCCTGGCGGATATCAACCGGGCCATTTCCGCCCTCTGGAAGGACAACGACTGCTCTTCCGACGCCCTGCCGAACCATATCCTGATCCCTGTGGAACAGTTCGGCCAGCTGGTGACTCGCAAGGTCTCCGACGACTCCGAACGATCCATCCTGACCTATGTGCTGGAGAACAACCTGTCTGTGCAGCAGGGCGGGGAACTGACCATTTCCCCTTGCAAGTGGTGCGGCGGCGTGGGCAGCAACGGATCCGACCGCATGGTGGTTTATATGAACCGGGTGGACCGGATCTGCTTCAACCTCACCCAGCCCCTGCGCCGGATGGACACGGAGTATTCCGAAATGCGGATCAAAATCCCCTATATCGCGCAGTTCTCGGAAGTGCGATTCCTGTATCCGAGTACTGTGCGGTATCTGGATGGGATTTGAGAAAAGGTAGGAGTTAGGAGGGAGGAGGTAGGAGGTAAAGTTACCTTCGAACTCACCTTTTTTTCTTGAAAAGAGAAAAACAAAAGAGACCCTGCCAGTGCAATGCAAGGTCGCAATGCCTTACGGACCCCTGGCTGTGTCTCTATCAGGATCTTAACATAAAACATTATAATTGAAAGCAGAAATCAGTCAGGAAATGGGAAGGAAGTAAATAGACCTCCTACCTCCTACTTCCTACCTCCTCCCTGATTTCTCCTGAAAGGAGAAAAACATGCTTATTCTCTCTCGCGTTTGCGCCGAGTTTCGTGATCATACCGGCACAGTGATTCACCGGGTTACCCCGGAAACGCGCCTGACCTTCCGGGAAGCCCCGGAGGCCATCCGCGAGGATCCCCTGTTCCAGATGCTGCTCAACGACGGTTCCCTGGAGGCGGCAGTGACCTCCGTACAGCGGAAAAAGCTTGAAGCGGAGCCGCTGGAGGGCACGGACGCGACAGGCCGGAAAGTGCCTGCCGCCTCCTCTCCGGAGGGGGAAACGCGCCCGAATACGTCCGGCCGGAAGCAGAACGCCGCAAAAACCGCGCCACAGGTGGATTCCACTGCGGCAGAAAACAACAAAAAAATTGACTAACAGGCGAAAACACGATATGATTATATGACACGAAAAGGCAGAATAGAACAGCATGATGGGAGGGATACGGATGAGAAAGTTCGCAGCGGCTCTGATGATCTGCGTACTCTTCCTTTGCTGTATCCTTCCGGCCGCTGTTGCGGAGCAGAGCCAGAAGGCTGGGGATTACACCTATATCATCCAGCATGACGGCACTGCGGAGATCATCCTGTATGAAGGAACGGAAACCTCCCTGGTTATTCCGCAGGAACTGAACGGCATTAAGGTTACGGCCATCGGGCCTTCCGCTTTCCAGGCGGATGATTACCTGGAAGAGCTGGAAATCAAAGACGGTTTGATCTACCTCGGGGATTACGCTTTCCGCCGCTGCGCCAACCTGGAGAAGGTGATCCTGCCCGCCACCCTGACGGAGGTCGGCATGAATCCCTTTGAAGGCTGCGACTGGCTGACGGACATGACGGTTGCCGAAGGGAACCCGAACCTGTACCTGAACGACGGAGTACTGTTCAGCCGGGATGACGGCCGCCTGATCTGCTATCCCATGACCAAGGAATACAGCGTGTACACACTGCCGGAGGGAACCCGCATTATCGGCGCGTCCGCCTTCTACGGCAACGAAAGCCTGGCCCAGGTGGTCGTTTTCGACTCGGTGCGGGCGATCGGCCGGCGGGCATTCTACCAGTGTGACAACCTGCGGTATATCAACCTGCATGATACCAGTATTTCCACTGTCGGCGCGGACGCCTTCAACGGCTGCCGCAAGCTGAAGAGCATCACTTTCCCGGCGAAGGTCACCTCCATTGCGGAGCGTGCCTTCCAGGGATGTACTGCCCTGACGGAACTGGTTTTCCCGGAAAACATCACCTTCATCGGGGAAATGGCCTTCCGGAATTGTGAAAGCCTGACCTCCGTGCGCCTGCCTGTGGACCTGACCACCATCGGCAAGAACACCTTCGCGGGCTGCAAGAGCCTGACCGAGCTGATCCTGCCGGATGAGCTGTTCTACATCGGCGGAGGCGCCTTCCAGAATTGCGAAAGCCTGACCAGTGTAACCCTGCCCGCCGCGGTGGACTACATTGGCAGCGAAGCGTTTGACGGCTGCATCAGCCTGGCAAACGTCTTTATACCGGATACCTGCAGCTTCATCGGCGCCAAGGCCTTCTGCCGCTGTCAGTCCCTCCGGAATATTGTGATGCCTTCCTGGACTTACTCGATCAATCCCTTCACTTTCTCCGGCTGTGTTGCCCTGACAGACATCCGGCTGCCGGACGATCTGGAGGAAATCGGTGAGAGCGCCTTCTTCTGCTGCTACACGCTGAAGGAAATCGTGATTCCCGATCCGGTGGAAGTGATCGGCGACAAGGCCTTCTCCAATTGCCTGGCGCTGGAAAGAATCGAGCTGCCGGAGGAACTGGAAAACGTCGGCTCCGACGCCTTTGAGAACTGCGTGAAGCTGGATCTTCCGGATCTGAGCGACCTGTACGAGGAATCAAATTTTGACAGAATCGGAGTTTAAATCCTATTATCCACAATTTGCGGGCTTTACGCCCGCTTTTGTTTTATCCTCCTGTATTGCCCAGGCCAATGCCCGCTTCTCCGCCTTCACGGCGGAGGACGCGGAGGAGGCCCGGCGGCTGTACGCGGCGCATAAGCTGACGCTGTATGCCCGCACAGCCCTGCCGGATGGGATCGCTGCAACCAAGGAACAGATCGCCGCGGCAGGGCAGCCGCCGCAGCGGATTACAGGTAAAAAAGCAGGGGAGGTGTCGGTCACTTACGCGGCCGGCGCCTCCTCTGCTTCTTCCGCTGCGTCCACGGCCCTGGCGGATCTGCCGGAAACCACCTTTGGACTGCAGCTGCTGTCGCTGATCCGGCTGTACAGCCGGTCAGTCTATATTCCCTGAGGGATTATTCTTCCCTGTATTTTTCCATGAGGGCCTTGAACAGGTCGTTGGTAGTGGGCGGGGTGTAGGTGATGGCGTTTGCCCCGGCCTGGATCGTCTTCTCGATGTTCTCATCTGTGTTTCCGCCGCTGGCGATGATGGGAACCTCCGGGAAGCGCTCCCGGATGCTGCGGACAATATCCGGCGTTGCTGCACCGCCGGCGACGTTCAGGATGGAGGCGCCGGCGTCCAGCCGGGCTTCAATATCCGTATCCGGTTTGGTGACCGTGATGATGACGGGGATATCCACCGCCTTGACAACGGCGCTCAGGTTCGGGTTGGTAATCGGCGCGTTGAGCACAACGCCCATGGCGCCCTGGCATTCCACGTCCTTCGCCAGGGTGACGGTGCGCAGGCCCTGGGTGGTGCCGCCGCCGACGCCGCAGAAAACAGGGATATAGGACGCCTTGATGATCGCGTCACTGATGACCTGCTGGGGTGTAAAGGGATATACAGCGAAAACAGCGTCCGCGTCACAGTTCCGGATGATGGCCAGGTCTGTGGTGAATACCAGGCTCTTGATCCGCCGGCCGTTGATGATAATCCCGGTGGCCGCATAGGTGGCCTCGGGAATCCTCAGGATCTCATGACGCAGGGAACTGGAAATGTTAGGGGTGTTCTTTTCCATAGGAATCTCCTTTCTGTATGGAATCCTCCACCATGATTGTAAAATGTCTGTATGTATTTCGCATGCGCAAAATGTGAACATATGCTGAAGATCACAGTCACAGAGAACACGGATCAAATCAAAAAACGGGCAAAATGCCTGAAGTATCTGCAAATGCACCGGGTGGACGTGGGCCTGACGTCCGGGGCTTCCGCCCGGTCAAAGTTCCTGCTGGCCATCCATACCCGGGGATCGCCGGTCATGCGGATTCCGCCCCGGCCGGTGGTCCGGCCGGCCCTGGCAAGGGAAACCCTGCAGGCGGAAATGGCGGAGTGCCTGATGGAAGCCTGCGAGGCGGCAGCCAAAGGCGATCTTCCCGGTACGCAGGCCGGGCTGGAGAATGCCGGACAGCGGGGTGCGGAGGGTATCCGGGAATATATTGACGCCGGGATTGATCCGCCCAACAGCCCGGTTACCCTTTCCGGCGGATGGATTTATAACCGGGTGGCAAAAAAGGGCGTCCCGGTCAAAGGAAAAACCGGTGACAAGGCTTTGCTTGACACCGGCGCTTTGTATGAGGATTTTGATTATGAGGTTACAGAGAGGTGAGTCAGGGCTGGATCTCCGTGGGGATGATCAGCTTCCTGCAGGTGTGGCAGTAATTTCCCTTTATAGAAATCTGTACAAGGTTCCCGGAAACAACATTTTTAAGCAGGCCGCGGCCCCCACGGAAGGCCAAAGCCCTGCGCTCCGGATCAGATGGCAACCAGTAGAGAGCACAGGGGCCGTTGCTCATGACTTCTCCGTCATCCATTTCCTGTCCGCAGTACGGACAGATCACAGGCACATTATTGTCCCTGTTCATCTTCGGTGTGTTCACTGGTTCCTCCGGTTTCCTCCGCTTTGCGCTGGGCTTTGAGCTTCCGCCGCTTCGCCGAGAATATGTTAATGATAACGTCCAGTACGACATCTGCTGCTTCAACGAGAAATTCAAGCATCTTTACTCTTCCTCCTGCAGTGTGTTTTGATATGGATACAGTGTAAATGAAAAACAATCCTGAATACAGGACTGTTTTGGAAAAATAGGATCGGTTAACCGTCCGCACCGGGATCTTGCTGCGCAAAAACGGAATCGCAGTATTGGTTCCACTGAACCTCGTAATCGTCATGGGAAAGCAGGATCAGATCCCGGGGACTGAGGATGTTTCTTCTTTCCGCTTCCCGGACAAAGGGCCAGACCCAGTCATCCGTTTCGCTGATGACCGCCTTCACGAACGGGAAACCGTCCTGCACGGCAGCGTACAGGCGGGTGTGGCCGTCCAGGGAGATGAAACGGCCGTTCCAGGGAAGCACCTGGATAATGACGTCTTCCGGCTGATGGATAAAGGTCCGGATGGCGGCCAGTTTTTCCTCATCCACAAAGAACTGGGAAGGCTGGATTTGCTCCGGTTTCACCTCGATGATCTCCGGAACAGGATACTCCGCAAGCGGCGAACCGGTTTCATCAAAGAAGCGGACGATATGCGGCGCGTGGAAACGGAATTCCTCAATCAGCTCCGCATACGCGGCCGGATCTTTCCCGCGGACTGTTGCTTCCGACGGGCCTGTGATTTCGATTTCATAGGGATCACCGTCAATCAGGTAAGCGCCGTGCTGCTCCAGCACGGTCTTTGAAAAACGGGTATCTGTATAGTTGTCTATGCGCTGAATATCCATGGAGTCCTCACAGTATCAGTTCAAAGTCTTCTTCGCCGGTCTGCACGAAGCCCAGCGCCTGGAACATGCTTTTGCTCTGTTCGTTGAAGGAGTAGATGTTGGCGACGACCTTGTCATAGTCTTTCTCTTTTGCCAGCTTCAGCATATCCATGACGCACTTCCGGCCGATATGCCTGTTCTGGTATTCCTTGCAGATGACGATGGCGACTTCCTTGTTCTCCCGCAGGGAGACGTCGCCCACCAGCACGCCCCGGTACTCGATATAATAGCAGTCACCGTGGGAGGACAGGTAATCATACATGTTATGCAGGGTTTCCAGATCATAGGTGTGGTCAATGTTATCCACTTGTTTGCAGACGTCCAGGTCCTGGTACCAGGCAAGGGAAACCTCGTCGTTGCGATAGTAAGGAATCAGGCGGATGTCGTTGTCAATAATGCGTATTTCCATGCGTATATATTCTCCATTTGGCGTATAAGCAAATAATTATGAATTATGAATTGTGAATTATGAATTGTTTTATTTCTTCGTTTCCATGCGTCTTTATGTACTCGATAACGTTCTTTTTACGCAGGATGCTTTTCAGAACGGACTTGTCCAGGGAATTCAACAATTCAATTGCAGATACCTGGGAGCTGCGGCGGATGCTCTTTAGCAGTTCCGTATCCCGGAGCTTCCGGGCGGATTCTCCCTTGGGCCAGCCCTGGCCGAAAGGTTCCGAGAAAAGCCGGGCAATGGTGGCCTCAAAGTTTTCCGGTCCGGTCCAGGAGTATTCTTCTCCCAGGGGAAGGGAAACGGCGTTGCCGTTATTGATCTGGGCAAAGAGATACGCATCCGCCGGGGTGGGCGCATAGCCGCACAGCACGCCCGGGAAGCTGTTGCAGGCGAGCATCATGCCCTGGCCGGAGGAACAGCCGGTGACGATAAAGTCCACCGCTCCGCTGGCAAGCAGCATCCCGGCCAGCAGGGAGATCTCGATATAGCTGTAGCGTTCCTGCTCGTCTTCCGTGCAGCCGAAGTTGATCACTTCCGCCTCCGGGGCATATTTCCTGACGGTATTGTAGATCAGGCTGTTTTTGGAAGCCTGTGAACTTGCCTGGATGACTCCGATTTTCATGTTATGCTTCTCCGTCTTCCTGCTTGTGTTTTGCCGCTGCGGAATCGTGGCTCCGGTGCAGCAGCCGCCGGATATCTCCCGAATACAGAAGGCTTTTTCCGGAGGCAGTTTCCGCGACTGCCGACAGGCCGAGCTTTTCCGCGACGGTATATGACCGCAGATTATTCTTGTTGATATAGGCGGACAGGGTGGTGATATGATCCGGGATTCTTTCCCGGACAAACCGGAGCAGGCTGCCCAGGATGTTATACCGCACCTGGTAGTCCGGCCGGATTTCAATTTCCTCAATGAAAAGATCATGATCCCGCAGGGAGTACTGGAAGTATCCGGCCAGGGTATCCCCGTCTTCAAAAACGATGAAGGTCTTTTCGCTGAAATGCTCCTGCTGGTAGGCTTTCCAGAGGACATAATCATCCCCGGACACGGTTTCCTCGGGATGAATCAATGCCATATTGGCGGACAAGATGGAAAACATCTCCGGGGCGTACCGATCCAGCTCCTGCAGGCTGATTTCCTTATACTGCATTTTCCCCTCACTTTGCCTTCGGCAGGCTCCAGCGGAAGCGGGCTGCCAGCAGGCGGAGGACGACGGTCAGGGCCGCACCGGCGATCATAGCGGTGACAGAGCCGGTATAAGGCCAGAGCAGGGCACAGGTCCACGCCCCGATGATGGAGGCGCAGGCATAGAAGTGCTTGATGAAAATATAGGGCGTGTTCCCTGCAAACACATCCCTCAGGATGCCGCCGCCCACACCGGTGAGCACACCGACGAAGGTGATCAGGAACAGGTTCCGTTCCGGCATGGCGGCAGTGGCCACCTGGACGCCGACCACGGTGAACAGTCCCAGGCCGATGGAATCCATGATCAGGATCACAGCTTCATAGAACTTCTTCCCGTGTTCAAAGACGTTCCGGATCGCCGGAATGAAAACCAGGATGCTGACGACGATGGCAGTCGCCGCGAAGGCAGGATTCTGGAAAGCCGCGGGCGGGGTGATGTTCAGGATCAGGTCCCGCAGGATACCGCCTCCGACAGCCGCCGTGAGGCCCAGAATGCTTACGCCGAAGATATCCATTTTTTTCTGAATGCCGACAATCGCGCCGGAAATCGCAAAGGCTATGGTACCGATGATTTCCAGGATAAAAAGGATCTGCATGACCCGCTCCTCCCGCTGGGATATTTTCGGTGAGAGTATAACACAAAGCGAAACGCCTGGGTAGGGAAAGGAAAACGCATATTTTGATGTTGAAATTATAAGAAAGAGTATGTACAATATTTGTGATTTGCGGTTTCCGGGCAAAGCACCGGTGCTGCCGCGTGAAAAGAGGACACAGAAATGATCAACAGGACAAAGGTTCTGGCATGCCTGCTGCTATGCCTTGTTTTTGCTGCAGCCTGCACCGCCGCACTGGGAACATCCGCGACTCAGTATCCTCTCTGGATTGGTGGAACACAGGTTACCGATGAAAACTGCGGCAGCCTGGAGGAAAACCACTGGAAGTATGACCCCTCTTCCCATACCCTCACCTTGAAGGACTACAGCTACAACGGGCTGGGGTATGAGTATACAGCCGGCAGAAACGCCGCGATCTACTATAACGGCACCGATAACCTGACAATTCTCCTTGAGGGGACAAACTCCGTGATCCAGGGCAAGGAATGGGCCTATGATGAGGATAACGTCATCAGGAGCGCCAAAGCCGATTGTACTGTAACCATCGGCGGTTCCGGCAGCCTGAATGCTGAAATGTACGACACCTGGGGCGGCCCGGCAATCATCTGTAACGGTCCGCTGGTCTTCAGCGGCGGTTCAGTCAAAGCGATTGGCGGAAGCGGCGGCATCAGCGCTTCCAAGGTCACGATCAAAAAAGAGATTGTTTCTGTGGAAACACAGGCCTTCCTGGATAGCGGAAAAGCCTTTTCCGGTACCGTGGTCAATGAGGTGTCCGGCGTGGGTTATGACCGGTGGAAACAGCCGACAGGCATACCGGTTGATAAGACGGGAAAAACGCTGGACTATAAAGAAGCGGGTTTCCCGTCCGTGCAGTTTAAACTTGTCTATGATCCCAACGGCGGCTTTGGCACTATGGAATCCGAAACGGTCAGTGAAGGCGGAAAGGTGGTGCTTCCGGATTGCGGCTTTGAACCGCCGGAGGGAAGGAAATTCAGCCATTGGGAAGTCAACGGCGTGGATCTGATCGGTGAAGTGGGAACGGAAGTACTGATTACCCGCTCCTGCGCAGTAGACGGAGTGATCAAGGTAAAAGCGATATGGCCGGAAAAACCTTCTGCAACCGTCAAAACCGTGCCCCAGGGGCAGGATAAAAACTATACGGGTTCGGCTGTTGCGCTTGTTACCGCCGGGAAGGCTGAGGACGGTACGATGCAGTATATTCTCGGCAAGAACGCGGAAGATGCTCCTGTTTTCGGCTGGGGCGAAGAGATTCCAACAGGTATCGATGCGGGAACCTATTACGTCTGGTACCGGGCGGCCGGCGACAGCACCCACAGCCATTCCGGCAGGAAGTGTGTCACAGTGGTTATCAGCCCCAGAGCGGTTTCCGTGACAGCGAAAGCCCAGACAGTTACGGAAGGCAGCCAGCCTGAAACCGGCGTAGGCTATGTGGATGCGGACGGCCTGGCAGACGGCCATACCCTCAGCGCGGTTACGCTGAAAGTGGAAAACGGGAAAATCGTTCCGTCCGCGGCCCGGATCACGGACAACGAAGAGCAGGATATGACCGGCAATTACGATATCAAGTATGTACCGGGCAGCCTGACGGTCCGGGACGGGGTCAGCGTGAAGGTTATCTTCCGCGTGGTCAACGGTGAATGGGACCAGGGCGGCAGCGATGACATGGAAGCCGTGCTGACCGGCTTCGAAGGGGATACGCTGAAACTGAAGACGGAGCAGATTCCCGGCGCCGGCACAAAACCTGCCGCCAGCTGCAAGGCCGGCAGCTGGGACGTGACGCCGGATACGGAAACGGTACTCACTCAGGACACCGTCTATGTTTATACCTATGAAGAGGATCCGGTTTATTCCGTTACAGCGGAAGGAGACGGGTATATCCAGGGCAGCGGGAAAGACTTTGTTTTTACGGTTAAGCGCAGCATCCGGGACGCGGTGACATTTGACAGCTTTAAAAGCGTCACCGTGGATGGGAATCCTGTCGGCGAGGGAAATTACAGCAAGACCGCGGGCAGCCTGGTCCTGACGCTGAAGGCAGGGTACCTGGATTCGCTGGCCGCCGGAGAGCACAAGATCGTAATTACCTTTGAAGACGGAGAGGCGGAAGCGACCCTGACCGTCAGTCAGGCAGCGCCTGTTACAACCGCGCCGGCTACGGCTTCCCCGACGGTCTCTCCGACGGCTTCCCCGACGATATCCCCGACGGCATCCCCGACACCTTCTCCTGCGCCGACTCCGGCTCCGACAGCAACACCGCGGCCGGTGCCGAAAACCGGCGATAACGGTCAGCCGATGATATGGATCGGCCTGATCCTGTTCAGTCTCCTGGGACTGCTTCTGTGCAGTGCGGCATGGAAAGCCTCCCGGAAGAAATAAAAATATAAACGGAGACAAGGAAACGAATCCTTGTCTCCGTTTTATTATGCGGCAGTTTTACCAGGTGAAGCTGAAGCGGGCGGCCAGCACGGGCATGTTGTCCTTCACGGCAACAAAATCCCCGTAAATCTGGTACTTACAGCCTTTCTCCCAGTGGAATTTGTCCGCGTCAGGGCTTTCGATGATGACCGGCAGGGATTCGCCGTCATCGCCGGTGTTGATCAGTATGGTCAGCGGGTTTTCGGAAAGGACCTCCTGTACCATGCCTTTGATACAGAATGACTGGTTGAGAATGCTGTCCGGATTGTTCTGTATTAAGGTGTAGATTTCAGGGGTGAATGCCCATGCCTTCTGGGTGTAATCTGAAGGTGAGAGCTCACCGGAATCGCCTGACGGCCTTTCGGGTGCGAGACAGATATGGCAGGTCCTCAGTTCCTGGTACTGCGGGTCGTTCACTTCCGAATAGCGGAAGGTACCCTGCAGCGGAAGAAACTTCGGATTGACTGTTTTGCAGTTCGGATCCAGATGGTATTTTGATCCACCCTCCGGATTGTAATACAGGATGGTGTCTCCGGTGATTTCCGCAGCAGGAGCGGGCGTCTGCTCCGGCACCGGGGCTGATTCCGGTATTTCATTGGTTGCCAGACTGGCAGGATCGACATACCAGAGGCCGTCTTTTTCCAGGACCATGGAGATCATGTAAAGATATATCCTGTGAGGTTTACCGATGTTCGAGTCTATTTCAATATTGCATGATGCAGTACAGGATTTATTGTCAGGAGCTTTTAAAAGAGCGTTGAGTTTATAAGTGACAGCTGTCCTGTTTTTAAGAACCGCAAGCAGCGAAGCCTGGGGGTTTTCCTGCTTTGATTTCCAGTCGGAAGTGCAGTAGTTTACCATGCTCGGGCAATCGTTCGCGGACCAGAAAAGGATGAACTCATTCAGGCGGTTTTTTATTTCTGCATCTATGATATCCCCGGCAGTGCCGGCCGCTGCCCCATCAGGGGCGGGCGTCAGCTCCGGCACCAGGGTCGGTTCCGAGGTGTAATTTGCCACAATACTGGCAGGATCGACATACCAGAGGCCGTTTTCCAGAACCATTGAGATTTGGTACTCGTATGTCTTGTAGTCTTTTCCGGTATGCAGATCGGCTTCAACATTACACGCAACAGACCGGGTCGTATCCGCCGGGGATCCGGAAACAGAGACCAATTCATAGACTATGGGCGTCCTGTTTTTCAGGATGCCAAACAGGGACATTGCCGGATCTTCCTGCTGCGCTGCCCATTCGGAAGAGCAGTATTTCACCATGCCCGCAATATCGTTTTCACTCCACAGGCACATGAATTCATACAGGCGCATTTTTAAGGACTCATCCTGCGCTTCTTCAGGGGCGGGCGTCAGCTCCGGCACCAGGGTCGGTTCCGGTATTTTATCAGTCTCCAGACTGGTGGGCTCGACATGCCAGAGGCCGTCTTCTTCCAGCACCATGGTGATCAGCATGTTGTATGTCTCTGGTATTTTGCCGGTGTTCCAGTCTATATTAACATTGCACTCTGCATACCGGACTGCAGCGTCAGGATCTCCGGAGACAGAGAGAAGTTCATAGTATTGGGGCCGTCTGTTTTTCAGGATAGAGTACATCGATGCCTGGGGATTATCCTGCTTTGCCTGCCAGTCGGATGTGCTGTAGTAGACCATACCAGCAATATCCTGTTCGTACCAGAGAGACATAAATTCATACAGGCGGTTTTTTAATTCACTATCCGGATCGTCCGGTACTTTTGAAAAGAGATCCCTGCCGGCCATTTCGCAAGCCACCCGATCATACAGGGCTTTCAGTTCCTCGTCTGTCAGACTGGAAAGATCTTCCGCCAGGGCGGTTGATACCAGCAAAACCATGGCTAAGACCAACAGAATAATCTTTTTCATACTGTAAAACTCCTTTACAAGTCTTCGTCACCGGTGTTTTTCCGGGCGATGTTGCTCTGGGGGAGGTTCCTTACATTCTAACGATTGAACTGCCGGTTTTGTTCCTTACGGGGATCCCGACCAGGGCGGGGCAAAAAAAACACGCCATGAATGGCGCGTTATCTGGTAAGGGCTGAATTCATTTGTTATTCCACTGCGGGAAGCACGATCTGCTCCGCGACAGCGGCCAGGTCCAGGCCGTCCACGTCATGGGCGAGCACGGCAAGGGAATGCATGGTACCCGTGGTGTTGTCATACCACAGGACGCGCTCCACTGTATCCCCGGTTTCGGTTTTCGCCTGGCCGATCAGGCCGTTGAATCCGGCAACCGTTACAGACTCCTGGTTTTCCCAGGTGTAATACAGTCCGGAGATGTCCGGCATCTCGCCCACATCCAGGGCAACAGGCTGGGCGCGGAAGGTATAGTCTCCGCCCTTCATGATGAACTGCATTTCCGCCAGACTGGCGGCAGCAAACCAGCGATAAGCCGTTTGTTCCGCGTCCTTCGGCGCGTGGAACATGATCCCGATGGTGTTCTGCAGCTCTTCAGCGGTCATGACTTCCCAGGGATTGGCCATGGATGCGTCCTGGATATCTGTGATGGCGGCGGACTGATCGGGCTCGGACTTGAAGCCTTCAAAACCGCTGTTGTTCTTGACGCTGTAGAAGTACCAGGAAGGCAGAACGGTGAGATCAAAGGCATGGGCAAAGAACTTCATTTCATCCGTGAAGCTGTCCACCGGGGTGCCCGGTTTGTACAGCATCATTTCATCTCCGGCGCTGAGACCGTAAACGTCGGTATAAATATATTTGCATCCGTCCTCAAAGACTTCCTTGCCATTGGGTTCGGTATAGCTCAGTTCATCCACACGGAGCTTCCAGGAGTTTTCATCCACCTGCTCCACAAGGGACATTTTGCCGGAGAAGGAGCAGATATAGACGGTACCGTTCGGATAGGCTTCCGCTTTATCTCCCATATCGCTGTCATGGTAGTCTCCGCTGAAGGAGCCGTCCGGCTGGATTTTGAGATCCGTGCTCCAGGCGCCGGCGCCGCTGCAGAAACTCCAGGTCATCCCGTTAAACTGCGCAAAGAATGTATCGTTTCCTTCCGCGAAGGCAGAACCCATGATCAGGACAGCGGCCAGCAGAACACCCAGGAGCCGCATGAGAATAGATTTTCCGTGGTGATTGATGAACATCTTACACATTCCTCCTTTAACCTTAAGCATGTTCATCAATATAACGAAGCAATCCTCAATTTTTGTCCCGGACGGGCGGAGGTCTTGTCAGGAACGGGCGGAACGCTGTGTTTCGGCAGGGCCGGAATCATTGTTGTTTTCGGTTTTTGTGTTCATCAGGGGATAGAGGCGGGGTTCACCCGCAGCCTGTGCGTTCTGAAGGGACGCTCTCCGGGCGGCGTTTCTCCGTGCCTTGCGTGAAATTCCGTTTTCCTGGTCCTCATCCTCTTCAGGGTCGGGACGGCGCGAATGATTTTTCCGGGCAGTCATATACAGATAGAAACCGATCAACACGCCGCAAAGCACACTGATAAGAATGAAAGCCGCGGGATGCTCAACCGCGAATGATTTGACGCCGTTGTTTTTTTGGCTGATCCCGATGGCTATCCCTGCTGTAATGATCACAATGAGGAAAAAAATCCAGGCGCCCCGCTCAATTCTGCGCCGCATTATATTGTCACGGGCTGCGGCAAGGGAACGCCGCTGGGCGGGGGACATCCTTTTTTTGCGGGCTGCCATTTCGGGACGCTCCTTTCATCAGGTACGGGGTGAATATTTACCGTAAGAAAGATAGCATACTCACATGATGAAATAAAGCACAGAGGGCGAAAAATAAAACTGCATATTATTCCGCGGGCATGAAAAAGCGCCGATGATGAAAAACAGCATGCCGGGAGAACCGCTTACTGCCAGGGCACGTAATACCGCTCAATGGAAGCCAGTGCTCCTTGGCCGTCGAAGACCACATACACATTGTTTGTTGTGAAACCGACGCCGTCGTATTCTGCTTCTTCCCGCAGGATCCGCAGGAACTCTTTCGCGGTATAAACGGCGGGAAGCGGGAGCGGGCCTCCCAGTGTATCAATATCATCCAGGAACAGGAGGGAATCCGGCACAGGCACCTGAAGCTCTGCCAGCGACGTCCAGAAATAATCATTGTAATACATCGGCCGGTAGTTCCTGTCGTCAGTGGAATCCTGAACCAGCCAGAGTGTGCCCTCTTCGTATTCGTAACTCCCACCGTTGATACTGATACTCAGTACGTCATCCTCAATGGACTTCACCGGGATTTCTTTTCCCTGGGAGTAGATGGCGTCGCCGACTTTCAGGTTTTCAACTTCCTCGGCGGAAAACACTTCGGGTATGATCAGCTCCAGGGTAAGCGAATTGCTATCCGGATTATATCCGAGGATCCTGGCGTTCACGGCGGTACAGGCCAGGTTGTCCGGATCCACCGACGTGGCCATGGCGGTAATGCATGTTCCCGCGGAAGCGGAAGAGCAGAGGATGAGGGCCAGCAGGAGAAGCAGGAAGCCGGTGAGTCGGCTGTGGATTCTCATATGGATTGACCTCCCTGTTATTCGATAACTTTGTATCCGTAGGTGCATGGTAACACATTACGATCAAAAAGGGAATGAAATCTGTGAAGGAGGGGTTATGGACATTACTTCTGCCATTTTTGATCCGGAACTGGGCTGTACAGCCTTTACCGTAGAGCGGATTACCTATACCCGGAGCCGGGAGGGGACAACCGCCTGCAGCCGGACGATACAGGCAACGGGCTGCATTCATCCCGGAACGCCGGAAATGCTGAAACTGCTGCCGGCGGAGGAGCAGCAGGAGACCTTTATTGTGATTTATACAGATTATATCCTGAGCACAGGCACTCCGGGGGAGGACGGAGCGTCCTTTGATGCGCCGGACCGGATTCACTGGAGCGGGCAGGCCTGGCGGGTGGTGAAGATCCGGGACTGGCAGGGCTTCGGCTATGTGCAGGCCTGGGCAGTACGGATGCCGGAAGACAAAGAAAACCGGGAGTGATGATCACTCCCGGCTGTTTATGAGATGATTGAATTACTTCTTTTTCTTGGCAACGGCGTCCTTCATTCCCTTGCCGGGTTTGAAAGCGGGGGCCTTGGTGGCCTTGATCTTGATGACCTCGCCGGTGCGGGGGTTCCGGCCATTGCGGGCGGAACGCTGACGGGTTTCAAAGGTACCAAAGCCGGGCAGGATCACTTTGCCATCGGAAACAACACCGGCAACGATAGCGTCCAGCGTGGCGGTAACGACCTTCTGAGCTTCTGCCTTGGAGATAGCAGCATTCTTGGATACGACTTCTACGAGTTCAGTTTTGTTCATAATCTTATTTTCCTTTCCGGGCTTATGCCCTTTCTTTTGTGACATTATATCACACTTGTGCATTTAAATCCATACAAATGGAAGGATTTCCTGCATGTTTTTTTCAAAAAAACCGCATCATACCGCCATTTTCGACGCTTTTTGCGCCTGTTTAGGACTGGGAAGGGACTCAAGGGAGGCTGCAGCCCTCATTCATGAGGCTTATGCCGAGCCGGAAAACGCTCCCAGGCCGCCCCGGAACAGGAATGTGATCTACTGGACGCTGCTGCAGGACCCGGCTTCCGATCCGGTTTCCACCGCGTATAATCCGGAGCCTGCGGGAGCGGGCAGGAACAGCGTCACGGTGTGCACGACGCTGAAATACCAGCTGATCATCGTCTGCTACGGTCCGGACGCGGAGGAATACGCGCTCCGGATCCGCTCCATGCTGTACCTGGACGGTTCCGGCTTTCCCCGGCGGATCCTGCGGGAGGCCGGGATTTATCCGGTTCCCGATCCGCCCCAGCCGGCCATCCTGTATGAGGAGGAAGGTTCCCTCTGGCGCAAACGGGCAGACCTGACGATCTCCCTGCGTGTTCAATACGCAATACAAGCTCCGGAACGCAACTCAATCATGTTTCCGCCAGCGGTGCTTGTTCACCGATAATTATGAATTTTGAATTATGAATTATGAATTAAAGAGAGCCGGTTTCCTGGCTCCCTTGCAGGAATTTATTCGGCTTTGTCACAGTAGATCTGGATGGCGTTGTCCACGAACACGGCTGTGCCTTCGCCGCCGTACGCGTCAATGTTCTTCGTAAAATCACCGCCGCCGGAATACATTTTTCCCAGTCCCCGCAGGATCTTATTGGTACAGGTATACAAGTTTTCCGTGATGTAGTCCTGTATCCGCTTTACCAGATCCTGGGCTTCGGGGGAAGCGGGATCTTTATCCTTCATCTCCCCGGCTTCCTTGAAGAGGAGCATGAACCGGTCAGCCAGCAGGTTATCCTCTTCTTTGGTCCGGTTCTTCTGCTTTTCCTCAAGTTCCTTATACTCCGGCGTATTGCCGTAAAGCTCTTTTGCCTGCCTGGAATACTCGTCCAGTTTGCTTCTGTCGAAAGCTTTGAAGTCCATATGCTTCACTCCCATCATTTTGATCCCAAGCGCAAAGTTCATCAGGTTCTCGATGTGTTCCTTCTTCAGCTTCAGCAGTTCGATCTGCTGCTCCAGCGCCCGGCTTCTGTCGAAATCAGGGCTGTTCAGGATGTCCCTGATGTCTTTCAGGGGAAACTCCAGTTCACGGAACAATAAGATGTGCTGAAGGCGTTCCAGGTCCGCATCGTCATACAGCCTGTAACCCGCATCGGTGTATCCCGTCGGATGCAAAAGCCCGATCTTGTCGTAGTACTGCAGGGTGCGTATACTCACCCCGGCAAGCTTGCTCACCTCATGAACCGTCATCATAGCGGTTTCCTCCTTTCGCCTGACAAGGGTACTATAAACTATGACGTAACGTAAGAGTCAATACTTTTTTATATTTTTCCATATGATGAATTATGCTGTGCACGGAACACTGCTTATAAACATAAAATTCTGAATTCTGAATTCATAATTCTGAATTAGTGAAATGAATTGGAGGAACAACGATGTTACCTGTAACGTCCATAGCCCGTGTGGTTGTGAATACCATACGGGCTTCTTCTTCGCCTTCCGCTTTTGATACCGGCCTGCTGCTGGTGCCGGACGCCTCCTTTACGGAGGATCGGCGGCTGATGGCCTATCCCTCCGGCCCGGCCGCGGCGGCAGGGCTGACTGAGCTGGGCTTTACGGCGGATTCCGAGGCATACAAAGCGGTACTCAAGTATTTTGCCGCGTCTCCGGCACCCGGGAGGCTGCTGGTTTCCTGCTATCCGGTTTCCCAGACCCCGGGAGAAGCGCTGGACGCGGTACTGGAGCGGACGGCGGATTTCTACGGCGTGATGCCGGCTTCCAACTTGAATAATGAGGAGCTGGTCAGCCTGGCACAGCATGTGGAGGCACTGGAGCATCCGGCGGTGCTCTTTGCGCCGGTGACGTCCTTCTCCGCGGAGGCCGGAGGAACGCTGGATTTGCTGTACCGGAACCAGTTCAAACGGACGCTGCCCTTCTGCTGCGGGACGCTTTCCGACTGCGCCGCCGTGATGGGAACCGCCATGGGGCTGGAGCTGTCCCACACCGGTTCTGCTTTTGCCCTGTGCTACAAGACGATCAACGGGATCCAGCCCGCAGACCTGACGCAGACGCAGGTGGACAGCGTCAAGGCGAAGAATGGGAACGTCTATGTGGCCCGGGGCTATACCCATTTCCTGCTGGAGAACGGCACGATGGCCAACGGGCAGCGGTATGACGAGGTGCTGTATATCGACAAGATTGGGGCGGACCTGCAGAACGCGGCGGTGACCCTGCTGGCGGAGAACCCGGACAAACTGCCCCAGACGGATGATTCCACGGCGCAGTTTATCAACCGGTTTTCGTCTATCCTCATGGGCTATACCGAGCGGGGAATCCTGGCTTCCTCCGCCTGGCGCGGCGCGGATATCGGCCCGGTTCGGAGCGGGGAGATCATAGAGAACGGCTTCATGCTCTGGGCGGACAGCTATGACGACCAGCCGGACGCTGACCGGGCGGCACATAAAGCAATGCCGGTGCAGGTTGCCCTGACACCGGCGGGAAGTATAGAGTCTATTGTTATTACTGTAAATGTACAAGTATAGTAAGCGGATTATACATTAATTCATAATTCATAATTCACAATTCATAATTGTTATTGTTATGCAAGCGGAAAAACACCGCTCTTGCTGTGATTTACAGATATATGCGCCTGAACATTTCCGATAAAGCCGAATATGCATTCATAATTGTGAATTATGAATTATGAATTGTGAATTGCCTTTGGCTTCCAGGGCTTCGGCGTCAGCAGCGACGTCTGGGCAATGTCCGGCAGGACGTCGTAGATGGAACAGCCCATTTCCTTTTCAAAGGCTTCCTTGATGGCAAAGGCGGTATTCCAGCCTTTGATATAGCCTTCCATGATGCCGTACCGCCGGGTCACGTCCACGAACCGCTTTTCCAGGATGACAAAGCCGTAATCAACGGCCAGGGAATCGCAGAGCTGGATCAGCCGGTCGTAGTCATCCGCCTCGCAGTTCATGATGTATGCTTTGATGGCTTTTTCCGTATCGCTTTCCGGTTCATAATCGAACTCTTCCTGCATGCGGAGATAGGAATGGGTCATGCAGATCCGGGCAGCTTCATCCCAGCCCTTTTCCATACAGTACTTATACCCTTCATAGATGTGGGTCGGGATATCCACAACGCCGACCCGCCTGCCGATATCATGCAGCAGGCCGACAATATAGGCTTTTTCAGGATCCATGGACGGGATCTTTTCGGCAATCTTCCGGGCGGCAATGCCGGTATTGATGGAGTGCTTTACCCAGGGACCGGGATTCATTTCTTCCGCGTTCCTCAGTTCCTGCATGGCTTCTTCCGCAGTGGGCAGCATTTTGATTTCCTCCGGATGATGATGGGATTGAAAACAGAACGATTATATCACAGCCTGGCATCCGCTGAAAGGACGCCGGAAAGGAGTTGTTTCATATGGCATACAATGTGTATTCTCTTCCGGACGTGAAGTCCGTTCTCTATCATCCGGACGTGGGCACTGCCAACCTGCATCTGTGCGGGATCGGGAAGATCACGATCGCCGCGGCGGGCGACCTGAGCTCCCATACCTCCACAGCGGACGGGTACGTGGTGGTGAACCGGCTGAAGACGACCAACGGTACCATCACCATTGAGGTGCCGCAGAATTCCATGGGGGATGATTTCCTCCGACGCTGGGCCCGGTGGGCAAGGAATACAAACAGCCCGAACCGGATTGCCCTGGGGACGCTGACCATCACGGACAGCGTCTCCGGTTACAGAACAATCTGCACCGGCGTTTCATTGCAAAAGGCTCCGGACCGAACGTATGACCGGACCGCGACGAATGTGAGTTATACGCTGCTGGCAACGACGATAACGGAACAGTAAGACAATTCATAATTTTGCGATCGCTGTTATCCATTTCCGCCACGCCTTTGGCTTGCGGAAATGGACAGCTGTAGCATGGCAGCCGTTTCCCAAATCAAAGATTTGGACAGCTGCTCAACAATGCATAATGCATAATTATGGAGTGTTTGGTATGCGAACAGTCAATAAGGATATCCGGATAAACATTGACGGAAACCAGACTGGTTTCCGTCTGACAAAACTCGACGCTTTTTCCGGGATCATGCTGCTCCGGCTGCTGATGCGGTTGGAAGAGAAGAATGCGCATCCGACTTTGTTGGATCTGATTGCTTCCCTGTCGGAGGAGGAGCTCCGCTCCGTGATGACGGCGGTGCTGAATCATACCGCCGTGCTGCTGCCCGCCGGGCCGCAGCCGGTGATGACCGGGCCGGAATGGGGATATCCGGAGCTGGAGCATGATACCCCCGCCTGCATGAAGCTGCTGATGGAGGGCATCGCCTGGAGCCTTTCCGGTTTTTTCGGCGAAGGCGGGTTGAGGGAGAAAACCGGGACTGCGGATACATCCCCCTGACCTGCCCGAACATCGATGAATTTCTGTTCCTGCCCGTGGCGGAGGGGTACTGGCGGCAGCACGAGCTCTGGGACGGCACCTATACCCTGGATGACTTGCTGGACATCACGGAGCTGATCCGAATCCGCAGGGACAATCAAAAAAGGGCGGCACAAGCCGCCCGGGGAAATTGACCGTTCAGGAAACGTGATCTTTTACATAGGAGGTTACCCGTTTGCCGTCCACATAGGCGCGGACAGACAGATCCTGGTTTGTTTCGGCGGCTCCTTCAAGCCGCAGGCTCTTCCGGTACAGGAAAGCGCTGAAGACCAGAATGCCAATCAGTATGAGCATGCTTTACTCCTCCTCGGCAGTATCGTTGTTCTGGCGACGGACGTAGTAATACAGGGCGACACTGATGATGATGCCGATCACAAGGCCATGGCCGGAGAAGATCCCGGAAGCAATGGAAGCCAGTCCGGAGAAGATTCCGCCGATGACCGTGGCAATCAGGCTGAATACACCGCCAATCACGGCAAGGGCAACCCAGCCGCCAAAAATCAGCGCAGCCAGGAGTAAAAGACCTCCAAGGAGACTGTCATTGCGGCGGCGATTGCCACCGAAGATCAGATTTCCAAGGGTCAGAATTCCAAGCAGGCGCAGCATTTTAATGTTCCTCCGTTTCAAGTCTTATCAGGTGTACCAATCATTTGGTACGTGCATAGGATAAGGCAGCGGGAGCGGGAAAAACAGATTCAAATGGGAGAAATATCCCCGGTTATTTTTCCAAATGAAAACCCGCACGGCGGATGCTGCGCGGGTGGAAGCATTGAATGATATGGCGTCGGGGCGTCAGTTGTCCGCGCCGGTCATGCCGTCCAGGATCATTTCACCGATTTCCTTCAGGAGATCCCAGAAGCCGGCACCGTTTACCTGCTCCAGTTCTTCCATGGTCAGTTCACGACGATTGCTGTTCATATCCTTGTCCTCCTGTCTCAGATCTTCCGGATATAGTCGTTGGCCACATAGCCGGTTTTGCCGGTCTGCAGGTCCACAACCTTGCTCCAGACGGTGCCGCGGGCAATCACCTGCAGCTGGTCGCCGGCGGTCAGGCGGCGGATGGCCTTGGCGGTCTTGTTGGGCTTCTCGCGAAGGCCGACGCTGCTGTCGGATTTCGCGCTCCGGCGCACGGCGCTGACCAGGTAGGGATTCTTCACATTCACAAAGTTATCATCCCGCTCGGTGATTCCGTATTTGCCGGGCTTTTCGCTGACCAGGAACTTGGCCTGCACATAACCGGAGAAGTGATAGTCGCTGATGGCGGCCCAGCCGTCTCCGGTGAAGTAGTCAACCTGTACCTTGGTGCCGCATTCCAGGCGGGTGATGATCCGGCAGCTGGTATTGGTCGTTTCACGGACGTTCAGCTTCTTTCCGTTATCGCAGTTCACCCACATATCCACGCCGCTGTATTCTTCGGCGGAGGCGAAGGCGGGGACCATCAGGGCAAACACGGTAACCAGGATCATGACGATGCTGAGAATCTTTTTCATAAAATATCCTTCCTTTCAGCGCCTTCAACAGGCGGTAGCTGCTTTCAGATCAGGCAGGCTTCATCGGCCTGTCATGAATTTGTACGCAGCAGAAAAAAGGATGGCAGTATGATTTTTATTTTTCTCAGAAAAGCCGGATCCTGTATTGTTTATCCGACGTAGGACATATCGCTGAGACGCCGGATCGTCCGCTTTCCGTCGTCTTTGACAATCATCTGGGAAACCCCGCCGGCAAAGCCGAACAGATCCACAGCGTTCAGGGATTCCGCTTCCAGGCCGAGGAACATGGCATTGAAAACGCTGAGCAGATCTCCGTGGGACACAATGATGATGTGTTCTGCTTCTTCCGCCATTACGCTGTCAAAGAAGGGCTTCAGCCGGTTCCATTCGTCCCGGCGGCTTTCCGCGTCCGAGAAAAGCCGGTCGTCGATCGTCTTTTCCGGGCATTCGATGTTTTCCCGAAGCCACTGCACGGATTTGCCGCAGCATTTGCCGAGATTGCGCTCCCGCAGCTCCGTCCGGTAAACCGGCGTGACCTGCAGGCGGTCGGCGATAAACCCGGCGGTCTGCTTTGCGCGCATCAGGTCGGAAGAATAAAGAACCACGTCTTTTCCTTCCAGTTCTTTCTGCAGCTTGAGACTGATCTGATCCGCCTGCTGCTTGCCCAGGTCTGTCAGTTCCCAGTCTGTCCAGGAGCCGACCATGCCGTTGGTGTGATGGATGGATTGTGTATGCTGAACCGTATAAATGGTTTTCATGGCTGTATTCCTCCCTGTCCTGATCAGTCCGGATGGATCCTGTATTGTTCAAGCTGCTTCCCGCTGCGGGGTTCAGAAACAGTTGCTTCATAAACGCCGCCGCAGTGCAGGATGGTTCTCCGGCTGGCCTCGTTGCCTGCAAGGCAGTAAACCAGCACGTCATGGATGCCCAGCTCCCTGCATTCCGGCAGGACCAGGGTCAGCATCTGACCGGCATATCCTTTCCGTCGCTCGCTGGGGAGCACGCAGTAGCCGATGTGCCCCGCGTATTCTTCCGGCTGATGACGGATTTTGATGATCCCTACGACCTTATTGTCCTCTTCCCGGAGGTACAGGTAAAGCGTCTCCCGGGGATTCAGCTGATCCAGCCAGTCCCGGGTGTTTTCAAACTTCCGCAGACCGGAGCTTCCGTCCATGGAACCGCCATATGCCATATATTCCTTCCGGAAAGCCTGGATCTGCAGGTCATATTCCATGGCAGGCCTGATCAGTTTCATCTGCTGTTGTTCCTCCGCATATGCCGGTTGAAGTGCTGTGTGAACAGAGGTAATGATAGCATTCCCGAACCGTCCGTGTCCAGTGCGGGACAGAAAGATCCCCGGGCCATAAGCGGCCCGGGGATGGAAGGAGGATGGAGGGGAATGGATTAATAGGTGCAGAGGGAACCGATATCGAAGTCCGCGATACTCAGGATGGACACATTGCCGTCCAGGTCTTCATACAGGTAAACCATGGCATAGGCCGGGGCTTTTTCCAGGGAACCCGGATAAGCCGTAACGGCCTGGCACAGGAAGGCGTGATTGATTCCGGCAACCACCTGGCTGCCCAGGTAGGCCACCGGGATATAGCTGGCGCCGGTCAGGGTTTCCGTTCCTTTGTCAAAGAGGGTTTTAAGCTCTTCGGTAACAGCGGGATCCGCGGAGGGCGCCCAGCCGCCTTCCAGGGGACCTTCAGCGGAGGCGGCGGAGATCATCATCAGAAGCATCAGGATGAGGGCAATCAGTTTTTTCATTTTCGTTACTTCCTTTCCTGCAGCGTTTTTCCCGCTGCACTTATTCAGACGCCGGGAATTCCGGAAAGTTCCATGAATTGATATTTTTTTTCAGGGAGATGATGGTATGGCGGATCAGGAGTTCCTGGCTTCCTTTGCGGTGGACATTGATGAGGCCGGGGTATCCCGGCTCCAGGCGATCCTGACTGAAAACCGGGAACTGGCGGATTCCCTGGCGGCGGCCTTCAACGCAGCTTCGGAGGCAATTCGCTCCTTCGCGGAGGACCTGGGGATCCTGCCCAACTTTTCCAACGGATACGGCATCACCACGGAAGGCATGAGCGGCTTCGGCGGGCTGGCGGTGGGACTGGATCTGTCAAAGGCTTTCAGCGATTATGAGGCTTTTACCGCGCTGGTGAAACAGCCTCTATCGCTGAAAGTGAATACCTCCGGAATCACTTCCGCCGCGCGGTCCGCCATGAGCAGCGTCCGCAGCATTTTTGCCGAGCCGGTGGATATCAGGTTCCGGGCGGATCTGGGCGGGGAGAAAAGCAAAAGCACCGGAACAACCCTGAAGATGTCCACCGGCGGCAGGTTTTCTTCTCCGACGGACGTGCAGGTGGCGGAGGACGGGGACGCGGAATACATTATTCCCGTGAAGAAGGAAGAGAAGGCATTGCCCCTGCTGCGCCAGCTGCTTTCAGAACTGTCTCCGGCAGCGAGGGAAAGCATAACAAACTCTGGATCGGGAATTCAGGATATGAAATTAATGCCTGCGGAAAGCCGGGAGCGGGCGGGAACAATTCTCTCCGGAAGCCTTGCGGCGGGAGAGGTTGGGACGACCATTTACCAGACCCATCAGAATGTTTCCGCGCCGGTGAGCATCCAGGTGCACGCCTCCGGCACGGATCCGGAACAGGTCGGCCAGTCCCTGTACAGCATGACGGAACGGTACCTGCAGCGGACGCTGGAGTCTGCTTTCAGCTGAGGCAAAATCTATTTTGCGGTTTTCGGCGGAATAGCCGGGACTATTTTCTCAAAGCAAGGGTCGCGATATGAAGTTAGTGTGGTATAATCAACCGGTCAGGAGGAGATAAGCATGCTCGTGCCGGTTCTGTTATTCATACTCGGATTGATTCTGCTGATTAAGGGCGGAGACTGGTTTGTGGACGGTTCCACGGATCTGGCCCGCCGTTTTCATGTGCCGGAGCTCGTGATCGGAGCGACGGTGGTATCCATCGGAACTACCTTGCCGGAGGTGCTGGTTTCCGCAACCGGCGCCCTCAGCGGCCACAGTGAAATTGCCTACGGCAATGCCATCGGCAGCGTGATCTGCAACACGGCGCTGATCTCGGCCATCACCTTCGCGGTGCGGCCCTGTAAGGTGGAAGCGAGAACCTTCCGTACGCCGGTGATTTTCTTCTTCGCCGCGGCGGTCTTCTACGCGCTGAATGCCTACATTGACCGGTATTTCACCCGGCTGTCCGGCATCGCCCTGCTGCTGCTGTTTGCCGCCTATATCGCCTACACCATCTGGTCCGGAAAACGGCACGGCTTCGGCGTGGAGGATCAGTCGGAAAATACCGAGGACAATCCCCTCTGGAAAACGATGCTGATGCTGGTGGTCGGCGCGGCGGCGATTGCCATTGGCGCCAGGCTGCTGGTGGACAATGGAACCCTGATCGCCGAATGGCTGGGTGTGCCGGAATCCGTGATCGCCCTGACCTTTGTGGCGCTGGGCACGAGCCTGCCGGAACTGGTGACGGCCATTACCGCCCTGCGCAAGGGACACAGCGCCCTGAGCCTGGGCAACATCGTGGGCGCGAACCTGTTCAACCTGGTGCTGGTGTCCGGCCTGAGCACGGCACTTTGCCCCTTCGCGGTGCCTACCGCCAAGAGCCTCTTCGGGATTCCGGTCTCCCTGGCTGTGGATATCCCGGTGATGTTCTTCGTCATGCTGTTTATGACCCTCCCCGCACTGAAACGCCAGAAGCTGACCCGGCCCCAGGGCATCATCCTGCTGTGTGTTTATGCGGCCTTCTGCATCTTCCAGTTTGTCAGATAATCATTGATCGACCCATTCCGGCCTGCCGACGGCAGGCTGTTTTTTATGCCCGAAAGGAGGAAAGAATATGAATGCCGCGTCCGCCGCCTACGTGACCGCCCGGGTGAACGGCGCCCCCTGTGCCTGGCATTTTACCGGCGTAACAGCCATTGAGCACAGCCTGTCGCTGAACCTGAGCAGCACTGCCGCTCAGGGCACGGATGTGATCAACGGGGCCAGGAACCAGCCGGACCGGGTGACGCTTACTGTGATTGAAACGGACGCGGAGCATTCGCCCGGATGGGCGGCCCGTATGCTGGCGGCCATGGCAGGGCTGAAGAGGAAACGCATGCTGTGCGGTGTGGTCACCTCCATGGGAAGCTACACGGATATGCTGCTGACGGAGATCACAGCCACCCAGGATGAGGAGAACCAGTGCGGCTGGAGCGGAAGCCTGACTTTTACCCAATATGTACCGTCGGACGGGGAGAACGCTGTGAAGACCAACGACAATTCCTCAACCCGTGAGAATACTGGTTTTACCGGCACGGTGAAAAGAGTCACAGAATCCGCTTTTCTACAGATGCTGCAGAGAGCCGGTATCAACGTGAATGAATAATTATGAATTATGAATTATGAATTGTGAATTAAACATTTATCTCCTTCCTATCACCTCCTCTCCCCGCCAGGTGATGACCCTGAACGTTACCCTGGACGGAGAACCTATGCAGGCACAGGTGGAGATCCGGTACCTGCCGGCGCCGGATCAGTGGTTCTTTTCACTGCGGGATCACGCAACGGGAGAGATGCTGGTGAACATGATTCCGCTGATCTGCTCCCGGGGAGAAGTGAACGACCTGCTCCTGCCTTTCCGGCATCTGCGGGAAGGAAAAGGGGTGGGTTCGCTGATTTGTCTGAGAGCGGGAGAGGAGACGGCGTGGGAGAGTTTGAGGGAATTGGAGTTGATCTGGAGTGACCAGATCAGGTAGGAAGTAGGAGGTAAATTGAAAATGAAATATTTGCCTGTGGCAAATGTGAAATATTGAGTCGCAGGCGACTCAATGTGAAATATCGCTTCGCGATGTGAAATATTCGACTGACGTCGAATGTGATAGTTTCTATTTGCCCTGCGGACAGGGATAGGGTACAATGAACAAAAACCACGAAACGGAGATTTCGGCCATGTATATCTACGAGAAAGACTACATCATGCGCATGATCTACGGCATTATCCAGATGCTGGCCGTGATCCTTTTCGGGAAAAAGCTGGACGCCCAGGATCTGATCATTGCCTATGGAGATGAATTCAAGGGCAATAATGATTACTTGCTGGAACTGGTGGATAAAGGAGAAATCAACGCGGCGGAAAACCGGCTGTTTGAAATCATCGAGACGTCCGGTATGCCCAAGGACGCGCTGGGGCCGCTGATCCTCATGTTCTATGAGCACGTGAACAGCAAGGATGACGACTTCCTTGCCAAGGCGGGATTCAGCCGGGAGGAAATCCTCACGGGCCTGAGGGACGCCATGAGCCGGATCGGTATGGACGTTTCGGAGTATGTGAATATATAAGAGATATGGAAAAGAATCTTTTCCGGTCACTGACCGTCCTCGCGGACGGGGAACAGGTGACCGGTTTTTGTTATGCGCACCTGACAGGCAGGGAAGCCCTGGGGCTGCTGCCGCTGCCCTATACCCTGCGGATCCTGAACCTGCCGGATTCCGGTGCCGGGCAGCTGTATGCCGCGAAAGAACTGACTGTCCTGCGGGATAACTCCCTGCTGGCATACGGCAGGATCTCAGCAGTGCTCCGGCAGAATGTGCCGGAGGGAGCGCTCACGGAAGTGGCCTTTTCCCCGGGCCTTGCCCTGTGGGAAGCACCGGTCTCCCTGTCTGTGGAGGCCGGCGTTTCCATGTCCGAAACCTTGCGGAGAATCCTGGCTGCCTCCGGAACGGGAATCCCGCTGCTGTCTTTTCCCGGAAAGGATCCTGTCCGCAGCCGCGGACAGGCTTTTTATGGCCGGGCGGCGGAATGTGTGAATGAAGCACTTTCCGCGGCAGATGCCCGGGCCTGTCTCAGCCCCGCAGGACTGCGGGTCATTCCCCGGGAGGGACTGCCGGTAAGCCTGTATCTTTCCGAAAGGGACCTGATCGACGTGCCTTCCTTCACCGACGGGCAGATGATCCTGCGAACTACCGTGACCGGCTGGCCGGTAGGGGAAAAAGTCTCCGTAAAATGGAAAAACGGGTCCGCGGAGGGACTCGTCACAGAGAAACGGGTAGATGCAAATACGATGAACGGGAAGTGGGAGAGCACGCTGATTATTGAAATGAGGTAGGAGGTAGGAGGGAGGAGGTAGGAGAGAAATGTCTTTTGCTTCGCAAAAGAATGATATGTTGCTTCGCAACATGATATATTCGCTTAATGCGAATATGATAGGTTCGACTGCGTCGAACATGATATGTTTGCCATGCGGCAAACGTTTTAGTTACTTTCAACCAATGTGCTTACCACTTCTACACAACGTTCACGTTGTCATTCCGACCAAGCGAAGCGCGTGGAGGAATCTCCTCCGGAGACGTAAATCTTCAACTCATAGGAACACCATTACGTAAAGAAAACAATTAATTGTGAATTATGAATTATGAATTGTGAATTAGAGAGTGTGGTATTCTTCTCCATTGAGTTTCTTCCAGCTGAACACTCCGTTTTCCAGCACCATGTAGCTTCTTTCGGAGCCGGCTTTGGGAATGGAGACGGAGCCGGGATTCAGGCACAGGACGTCGTCCCGTTGATCCCAGGCGGGGATATGGGTATGGCCGTAGAGCAGGATATCGCCGGGCTGGAGCGGCGGCATATGATCCGGGTTGAAAACATGGCCGTGGGTGGCATAAATCCGGAGACCGTCAATGCACAGCAGGGCATAATCCGCCATCAGGGGGAAATCCAGTACCATCTGGTCCACTTCCGTGTCGCAGTTTCCCCGGATGCAGAGGATATCGTTTTTCCGTGCGTTCAGGGCGGGAATGACTTCCTTCGGCGCATAGCCGTCGGGCAGGTCGTTGCGGGGACCGTGATAAAGGACGTCTCCCAGCAGGAGCATCCGGTCCGCTTTTTCCCGGTCATAAGCTTTCAGCAGTTCTCCGCAGTACAGGACGGAACCATGGATATCCGAAGCAATCAGCAGTTTCAAAGAAGGTTTCTCCTTACACATTTCTTTTATCGAGGTGACAGAATGAATAATTCGACTGAAACGGAGGGGTTTCCTTCCGGCATCCAGGCGCTGAAGACAGAGATTCTCTCCTCCCTTCACTGCGCCCTGCCGGGGACGGTGGAAACCTTTGATCCGGAAAGCGGAACGGCTTCCGTCCGCCCGGCACTGAAACGGAAACGGAAAAACGGAGAACCCTGCGAAATGCCGCTGCTTCAGGACGTGCCGGTCTTTATGCCCGTGCCATTTGAGGTAAATCCGGGGGATGCCTGCCTGCTGGTTATTGCCGACTGCGACATTGACGCCTGGTTTGAGTCCGGCAGGGCGGAGGTTCCGTTATCCGGCAGGCAGCATTCCCTGTCGGACGCGTTTGCCTTCGTAGGATTTAAAACAGGTAGGAAGTAGGAGGTAAGGAGCGACGATTGAGGCTGCAGATAGAAGTTAGGAAGTAATCAGAGTATTAATTCTGAATTCTGAATTCTTAATTCTGAATTCAAAGAGGGGGGTTCATATGATTTTCCGACCTGTGGATGAAGCCGGTGACATCCTGCCGGTGCTTTCTGCTTTCGACCTGCTGACGGGCGCCCGGGCGGAGGCGGAGCTTGTCCGGAACCGGCTGAAGCTGCTGACGGGAGAATGGTGGGAAAACCCGGAATGGGGAAATGGCATCCTGGAAATGCTGAAGGAATCCAGGCTGACGGAAGCGGATCAGCAGGTACTGGCCAATTACATTTCCGGGTACATACGGAAAACTCCCGGCGTGCTGGACGTCCGGGAGGTAAAGGTTTCTGTTGAGGGCAGGCGGTTCCGTTACTCCTGCGAGATCGTGACAGAGAACGGAACCGCGAGGATTCAGTATGAATAGCAGATCAGTGATTACTTTACCCTGACGACCTCCCGCCGGAAAACTCCGTTATCCACTATCAGCGCATCCGGCAGTTCGTCGGGGAAGATCCAGGTACAGCGATAGATGTAGGCGCCGTCTTCTTTTGTAACGGCCTGGTTGGCAGAAATAGCTCCCTGTTCACCGAAAACGTGTATGGAGTCAGTTTTTTTCAGAAACGGGAAAAAATTGTGCTCTTTGCCGTAGATGTCAGTGGACAGGGCCTGAACTTCATTGGGAAGCCTGACGTCATAGCAGTCATAAAAGGAAGTGCGCAGGAGGGTGACGGTGATTTCAGGTTCCGGCTCTGCCTGATCCGGATCAGGCTGGGATTTGTATTCGGCAAGGATCTGTGGTTCCTCATCCAGTTCAGAGACGGTGAAGGCAAGGGTTGCTATGGTCTGTGAATCTTCGATCATCGTGAAATTGCCGTTAGCATCTGATGTGAAACTGTATGCTTTTGACATATCCATCTCATGCATAATGAACTGTAACCTGTATACCTGCAGATTCGGAACGGCAGTGCCGATGGCCCTGATGACGCTTGTGCCGTCGTCCCTGTATTCCACATGTTCTTCTATATTGGCAGAAAAAGCGGGAGCGGGGACAGTGTAGATCACATTGGGCTCCATGGGAGTTTCCTTGTCAAATGCGGTAGAGATCCGGAGTCGTATGACTTTCTGGCCATGCTCAGCAGCCCACTTCATGATGGACTGGCCTTCATAATCCGATGTTTTTCCGATTCTTTCCGGGGAATCCGCATAAGGATCGATGCTTGAATTCAGGATAAGGCAGTCTTCGTGTTTGGGTGCGACTTCCACATTCACATAAACGCTGTGGCCGCCATAGACAGCCTTTTGGATTGTCAGATCGGCCAGTTCAGTCTGCACAGAAGGAGTTTCTGCAGAAGGCAGGGTGGTGACGCCGGTTTCGGAAAGATCGAGATGCATGATCTGGCTTTCAGACTGATAGTGTGTGTGGCCTGTTTGATAGTCTGTGGCATCCCATTCTATGTCATAGACCAGGCTGTCGGAAAGTGCCGGGCCGACAATGGTCATCCGGACTGAACCGTCATCCATCTGCTGGTAGCTTTCAGTGCGGAAGGAACCGTATTCTCCGTTGTTCGGAGGAGCAATCGAAACATGCATCATCTCCTCATAACAATGCTCTTTCAACCATTGTGAAAGGGTTTGTTCCGGATCATCCGCCTGTATTCCGTAGAAGTCCGAAACATATTTGCAGGGGCTGATCAATTGATGCTGTAAATCCACAACAAAGCATTTCTCATGCTTCGGACGGACATCAAAGGACAGATGGATTTCGTAATTCTGTATCACCGCATCCAGGAAGGTCACGGTGGCCAGGTCCGATTCCATAACGGAAGAATCGTTCTTCTGCGAGGCGTTATTATATCCGTCGCCTGATTCTAAATCGGGCATGGTGGAAGGTGTGATGGCGACAGCGAAAATCTGCGTTTCCTCAACTACAAGTCGGATGGTTCCGTGGTTGTGAAGATCAGGATGGAACGAATTGCCCTTGTCTTCCATATTCCAGGGAACTATATGCCATTCCAGTTCATATACATTATCGTCAGCAGCAGGACCGACAAGGGTCATCACCGCGGAGCCGTCGTCCCGGAGCTGGCATTTTTCCTCCTGGTAGGAGCCGTAGAAAGGTCCCTCTGTTCCGTCCCACGGAGAATTCAGGCTGACAGCCAGGGCTTCCTGATATCCATGATCCACAACCCAGCTGTACATGGACTGCTCCGGGTCTTTCGGCTGAATTCCGTAAAAGTCCGCAGTGTATTTACAGGCGGATGTGAGAAGATGATTCGCGGAAAGGATCAGGTTTTTTTCCTGCTTAGGCTGAATTTCCAGCGTAAAACGGATGTTGTCGCCGTCTCTCACAGCATCTTTGAACACCATGGTGGCATAAGCTGTATCCACAATGTAAGACGATTCTGCAACCTGGGTTGCAACAGTTGGTGTGGGGTTGATGGTATCAACATGCCCGTCCGGGGAGGTGCCCGGGAAATACTGCCGGTTCAGGATAACGCCGGCGACGAGCAGCACCACCGCCGCGAAGGAGGCAATAATCCGGGTGGTGTATCTCCTTTGCGGGCGGCTTTCCTTTTCTGCCTGTCTGTTCAGTTGGTCAAGTGTATCAATGACGGACTGCCGGAAGTACTCATCCGGCTGTCCCAATGCTTTTCTGAAATCTTCATTTCGTTTCATTGTCTTCCAGTGCCTCCTCGTTCAGAATGTCCCGCAGATGGGCCCGGGCACGCATGAGCCGGGTTTTGACAGAACTGACAGGAATCTTCAGGATCTCAGCGACATGCTTCACGTCATATCCTTCAACATAATGCAGGATGACGGGGACGCGTTCCTTTTCCTTCAGCCGGAACAGGGCGTCCCGCAGGTCGATATAATCCGGTGCCTCCAGCTGCCGTTCGGGGAGTTCTTCTATCGGGAACTCCCTTTTTCCATGCCGCTGGATATCGTGGCACACGTTCAGGAGAATACGAATGACCCAGGTCTGCAGATAGCGCTCATTCTTCAGACTGTTTCGCTTTTCCCAGCTGCGGCGGATGGCCTCCTGTACGGCATCCTGCTGATCCGCTTCGATCAGCAGCTGGCCGCGGGCGATCCGGTAGAGCGTGGGCGTCATCCGGATAACGGCCTCGGTAAAGGCTTGGTTGGTCACTTTGGTTCCTCCTGAAGATCATCTGTCCGGGTTTGATTCCATCCGTTAGACGGAGAAGCCGGAAAACAGGTTTCATTTTAGCAAAAACTTTTTGTATGGGTATAAGGAATTAATTATGCATTGTGCATTATGCATCCGGAGGAGTGACTTGCATGTCATATTTCGCACCGTATATCGATGCTTCCGGCTTCCACCTTCCAACCTATGAGGAACGGCTGGAGGAACTGACGGGGGCATACAGGAGTATCTTCGGTATTGAATCGGAACTCTCCGCTTCTGTGCCGGATTACCAGCTGCTTTCCGTTTTCGCCAAGGCGCTGGATGACGTATCCGCCCTGGTGCTGCAGGCCTATAACAGCCGGAATCCGGCCTATGCCACAGGCCAGGCGCTGGATTTGCTGCTGCCCCAGTACGGGATTACCCGGGAGGCCGGGGAGACGGATGCTTCTGTCCGTGCCCGTATCCGGCATTCCCTGGCAGGCCGGAGTTCAGGTTCCGCGGACGCCCTGCTTGCGGCGGTGAAAGCCGCCAGGGGAGTCCGGGACGCGGTGGTATATATCAACGAAACGGACAGCACTGACAGCATCGGCATTCCGGCCCACAGCATCGCCGTGGTCACCCGGGCCGGCGTGGCAAACGCGATAGCCCAGGCTATCTATGACAAGAAGGCACCGGGAATCGGAACCTGGGGCGGCAATTCCGGCATCGCGGTGGATGCGGATGGACGGGAACATACAATTGCGTTCACAAGGTCTACGGAAAAGAAAATCTATCTCCATCTGTATATCCGGGTGGTGGAAGGCGGAAACCAGGAGACAATCCAGAACGCGGTGATTCCCGCGGTAACGGAGTACCTGGACAGCCTCAGCCTGGCGGTTCCGCTGAACGTGCCGCAACTGTACGGAGCTGCCTACGCCGCGGATCCGGCCATCGCAAAAACCTTTGTGGTCACGGATGTCCAGGTGACAATACCGGGGATTTCCGGTGTGATCCGGGACCTGGTTCCCTGCGCGTGGAATGAGAAAATCTCCGCGACGTCGGGTACGGGCATTACGATTCATTTTGTGTAAAGGGGGGAAATGATGGAATGGCTTTCACTTTTTCCGGGCGCCTCCCGGGACCGGCCCCGCTTTATGGCGCTTGCGGAGGCAGTACTCCGGCAGGTCTCAGACCTGGCGGCCCTGACTGCGCAAATGCAGGCGGGGTTTTCTTTTGCCCGGGCGGAGGGAATGCAGCTGGATCAGATCGCGGCAGCTATTGGGCTGAACCGTTCCGATATTGGAACGGATGTGCCGGATGAAACCTTCCGGCAGTACCTGCTGGCGAAGCTGGCGCTGTGGACCTGGGACGGGACAAACAGAACCGTCCCCGAGGTGCTGGGCATTGCCCTGCCGGGCAGTACGCAGACAGACAACGGGGACGGAACGGTTTCCATATCAGGTGCAATGATGACAGAAAGGGTATACCCGGTACCGGCGGGAATCAAGATAATTTTGCGATCGCCGTAATCCATTGCTGCTTCGCTAATAGCTTGCAGCAAATGGACGGCTGTAGCATGGGCGAAGCTCTGACAACTGCCAGTGGCAGATATTTTGTCAGAGCTGAGGTCAAGCGAAAGGGAGTGAGCTCCCCAGTGGGGAGTCACGACCATTGAGCTTGCGGATAGGCATTAGCCGTGAATGGCTCGGTGTTACCAGCGCTAAAGCGCTGACAGATCTGGCTGAAGCACGGATGCCTCCTCAACAATTAAGAATTCAGAATTAATACTCTAATTACTTCCTAACTCCTACTTCCTACCTCCTACCTGGTTAAGCATTAACCGCGATTCCATTGCTTTTCATCAGCTCATAGAATTTTTTCCGGCCGAAGAAAAAGACAAACTTGTAGTTGCTGCCGTCTTTCATATGAACGGAAATCGCCGGAAGGATCGTGGCTTTGTCGCGATAGACGTAGGCGATATCTGTATACTTCATTTCCAGGTTCCGGTATTCGGAAGGGATTGTCAGTTTGCCGGTCTTGTAGGTGATGGCCTGATCATCCGCGATGATCTCGCCGCCAAGCAAACCACGGTAGCAGAAGCTTACGATAAACAGCTGTTTCTTCATGATATCTTCCTCCAAGTGCGGCGAAAGCCGCTTTTTTACTGCATACAGCATATGACAACCGGGAATCGGGAAACAGGGCTAAAAGAGAAAAATAGACATTGCTTTTTTGCCTCGAAGGCAAAATGAATTCAGAAATCAGGATCAATGAGCGGCAGATCTCTTTTTCACTACACGTTCAGGAAGGTGACAGGAACATCATCATAGTACAGGCATGAAAACAAAATTATGAATTATGAATTGTGAATTATGAATTATTTTTAAGGGGGAATTGAATGATTACACCGGAAGCATTGATCGGGAAATTCCGGCAGGCGCTGGACGAGCACTGGGGCTACATCTGGGGCACGGCCGGGGAAGCCTGGACGGAGGCAAAACAGAAGGAACTGGAAAAGACAACGGATTCCAGCCGTGCCCAGGGACGGAAGTACGGGAGCAAATGGATCGGGCACACGGTCGCTGACTGCAGCGGCCTTTTTTCGTGGGCTTTTAAGAAGCTGGGCGGCACGATGTACCACGGCTCCGACACCATGTACCGGAAGTACTGTGTCAACAAGGGAGAACTGAACAAGGGCAAGCGGACGGATCAGGGAACCCTGAAGCCCGGCACTGCGGTTTTCGTCTGGAACGGCAGCAGCTACAGCCATGTGGGCTTGTATGTGGGCGACGGGATTGTGATTGAAGCCATGGGTACGATCAAGGGCGTGACTACGACGAAGGTCAGCGCCGGGAAGTGGACGCACTGGGGGGAACTCACCGGCGTTGAATACAATTCAGAATTCAGAATTCATAATTCAGAATTAAATGGCGTGCGAGAACGCAAAACGATCCGGAAAGGTTCAAGAGGAGCCTCGGTCAGGGAGTGCCAGACTTTGCTGGAACAGGCAGGATACAGTGTCGGTACATATGGGATTGACGGGGACTTTGGAAAAGACACCCTGGCGGCGGTGAAGGCATTCCAGCAGGATCGTGGACTGAAAGTGGACGGGATTGTCGGCCCGAAGACCTGGGCGGCGCTGACAGAGGGGAGAGGTGGTGATGAATCATGAATCTTGAAACAATAGTTGTTGCACTGATCACGGCGGGGTTCGCGTTCCTGGGCGTCTATGTGAGCAACCGGAAGCAGACGGCGCTGGTGTCCTACCGGCTGGAGAAGCTGGAGGAGAAAGTGGATAAGCACAACAGCGTGGTGGAGCGGATGTTCCGCCTGGAGGAAACCGTCAAAAACCTGCAGGACGAACTGAAGGAAATCAAACATCTGTAAGGAGGAATGTCTATGAAAATCAATTGGAAAGTGCGCTTTAAGAACAAGGTGTGGCTGGGAAGCTTCTTCAGCCTGGTGGTGGGCTTCGTCTACAGCCTGCTGGCGCTGTTTGACGTGTTCCCGGCGGTGACCCAGAACCTGGTGGTGCAGCTGCTGAACCAGGTGCTGACCTTCCTGGGACTGATCGGCGTGATCGTGGATCCCACTACCGCTGGACTGGAAGACAGCGACCGGGCCATGGGGTATGAAGATCCGTGGGACGACAACCGATGACAGCCAGTGGCTGAAATCTCATCGGTCGTCGTCTCACCCGAAACAAGCGATCTGTC
Organism: Clostridiales bacterium FE2011; assembly: GCA_017569305.1. NCBI lineage: Bacteria > Bacillati > Bacillota > Clostridia > Eubacteriales > Clostridiales bacterium FE2011. Next base: position 2,312,990 of record CP069418.1, read on the forward strand.
TGGGAGACAGTCGCGCCGATTGAGGGTGCGGAGAGCGAGCTGAATGTCAGCCCTGTGGGCTGTCGGCGAAGCCGAAATGAAGTGAACGAGTCAATCGAAGCAAGCAGCGGGTTGAAGCGTCAGCGATGCCTGCTGCGCCGACTGAGATTGCGGATATGATGCTGTGAACAATTGAATTGATATATGTCTGGCTGCTGCCTTAGGGCGGCAGCCTTTTTTTGTTGTGTGGATGATATTTTGATGGTATTGTTTATTATATATTGAAGCATTGAGGAGATGATTCAGATGAAAATAAAGATCCTTTGCATTATTGCATGCCTGGTAATTGGCGTCAGCGCTTTCCTCCCTTATTTTTCTGTTTCCGGGCTGGGAATAACGGTATCCAAAAGCCTGAAAGACAGTAACGACTGGATTTATATTCTAATCATCGCCGGCGCTGCTTTCATTTTCTCCGTTTTAGGGAAATATCTGCCGGTTGTGTTTCTGGGTATGGCGTCTTTAGCAATGTTCTTCATTGAGAACAACAGCATTACGACGAATCTGGGAAAAGAAATAGACGCGCTGGCAAGATCGTTAATCCAGAACAGTATGGGTTATTATTTCCTGCTGGTGGGTTCCATTGCCCTGATTATTTTTGCCGTTCTTGGTCTGGCGGGAATAGGACGGAAGAAATAAGAGATTGTTCTCACGAGGAGCCCTGGGATGATGCAATGAACCATTGAACAGACATGGGAAAAGCCTTCGGCTAACCGGAGGCTCTTTTTTATTGTACAGATTCTATGCCTGTGTAAAGCTGCACGTTTTTATCAATAAGCAGGGTGCTGGGAAAATAATGGGTGTCGCGAATGTTTTCAACGTTCTGCAAAAACAAATCATGGTCTGTTATTTCGGACTTGTAGTTCTGCACTAAATCAAGCAGGAAAGGGCAATGACTGATATCCAGCTCTGAAAGTTGATTTACATTGCAAACAAGTATTTCAATTTTGGGGTTTCTGCTTATGTTCAGAGAGGTTAGATTGTTAAAATTACAGAAAACCAACGTCAGCTTTGTATTGTTTCTCAAATCCAGTTCTGTCAGATTGTTTTGATCACAATACAGTTGTCTCAGCCCGGTCAGATATTCAATTCCGGCCAGGGAAGAGATGTTCTTTTCTGATACATTGATAGAGATGGCTGTTTTTGCTTCATTCGAACTGAGGAATCCATTGTCATTCAGATCATACTTCTTTACTTTTTCCCGAAAAGCTTCTTCCGGAAAGTGCTGTGCATCAATCGGTACACCCGGGTCTGCATTTTTTCCTGTAAACAGTATTACGTTTTTGTTTGTGACAAGACAAGCGTCATATAAATAAGATTCAGATGGATCTCTGTTGATTTCCCAAATCAATCTGTCCGTATCCTCGCTGGGGTCGACCGTTTCCACCAAAGCGAGCAGATAGGGGCAGTTGCTGATGTCAAGCGCGGTCAGTTTGTTTCCGTCACAAGGCAAACTCTTCATAAACGGGTTGTTGCTCAGATCCAGTTTTGTTAACTGGTTTCCTCTGCAGTAAAGTCCCACCAGATCGGGATTGTTGCTGAGGTCCAGTTTGGTCAGTTCACAATCAGTAACCACCAGAAATACCAACTGGGAAAGATTGCTGATATCGAGTCCCTTAATCGGGTTATCAGAGCATGACAGCATTTGCAGTTTAGGGTTTCCGCTTACATCCAGTGCCGCCAGATGATTGGAGTCGCAGTAAAGAAATACTAAACCTGAGTTCTGGCTTACATCCAGTTCGGTCAGATCGGTATTGGAGCAGTTCAGGGTTTTCAGCGCCGTATTCCGGCTTATATCCAGTTTTGTCAGGTCGTTGTCGTTGCAAAAAAGATCTTCCAGTCCTGACAGGTATTCAATCCCCTCAAGGGAAAGGACTCCTTCTCCGTTCACACGGATCTTTATGGCATTATCCGCTTCTTCCGGGCTGAGCATTCCGTCATGATCCAGATCGTATTGTTCTACTTCCTTACGGAAAACGGGATCGGGGAAATGCTCCTCGTCAATCTTTACATCGCCTTCTCCCGCGCATGCGGCGAAGGAAAACATACAAGCCAGTAAAAGAACCAGCAGCAGTCCCAAAGATTTTTTCATATTCATTCTCCTGTTCACGGGTCGATAGTCTGCATCACATAAATGATAACGTTCCGGATGCGCTAAAGTATCCAAGGTGATGTAACAATGGTGTAAATAATGAGTCTGCCGGCGCTGTTTGTGATATAATGCCTCCTGATGCTGATCTCGGAGAGACGAAAAAGACAGGATTGGGAGACAGGAATATGAAGAAGAGTTTTCTGGCAATTGATCCGGTATACCGCGAACAGATGGAGCACTATACCCTGAAAGATATGGCAGCGGCGCTGATTTACTATGCGCTGTTTATGGCGGCATATTTCTGGATGGGCCGGGAGCAGGCCCGGACAGGACGTTACCTGATCGAGGCCGGCAACCTGATTCTTGCCCTGATACCGGTGCTGCTGTGTGTGAAACACCTGTCCCATGTGGGCATTACCTTGCGCAACCTGAAACCGTCCCTGCTCATGGGATCGGCGATCGGACTGGTATTCCTGGCAGCCTGGACCGTTATTCCCGGGATTATTTCCGGCGCGGCGCTGCTGCCGGCGGGTGAGATCCTGTACAATGTGTACCAGTATTTCATTATCATCGGCCTGTGCGAGGAGATTGCCTTCCGCGGGTTTATCCAGCCCCGGCTGTTTCCTGCCCTGAAGAAGGAATGGCTGACGATCCTTGCGGGCGGCATCCTGTTTGTGCTGATGCATATGCCCTTCCAGATGGCCAGGCGGGGCATGGGGATTGCGGAATACTGGCCTACCTTTATTGCGAACGCTCCCATGCAGTTTGTCTGGCATCTGGTCTGCACCTGGCTGTATCGCCGGTACGGGAATATCTTCGGCTGCGCTCTGCTGCACGGCCTGGTGGATCTTTCCATGGGGATCTTCGGCTGACGGAAGAATCGAGCCGTACATCATAGTCGCCTTCGGGCGGCTTTTTTGAAAAAAGAAAAGATAAAATGCGATGAATGTGGTTTTAAATCGCCTGTACAAATGCAGGAGGTGAACGACAGATGAGCAATGTTACAGGCTATGACACTGCTCCGGATTGCGCTCAGAAATTTGAACAGCCGGCGGGGCCACCGGTATGTTTTCTCTGTTGGAAAAATATAGCTGGATATTTTACGAACAGAATCCTTTTTTGACAGCACCTGAGGTGTTATACTGCTTCCATACCGTAAAGCATTCCTGTTTGAAAGGAGGGAGAACGAATGCTCGGACCGATTTTGATGGTTGTATTGTTTCTGGTCATGAGACTGATTGTTTGGCTCTCCCTCCGGGATGTCACGTTGTACGGGAAAACCAGGAAAAGCGGAAAGAGTATAAAGAAAACTGCGAAACTTGTGATGAAAGAAATCCGGGAGTTCCGGGAAGACAGACGGGAATTCAAGGAAGCGATGCAGGAAGCCCGCTGGGAAGCGCGTGAAGCACGGTTAGAGAAAGCCGCGGAACGGTTTGATGCTGTGATGACAGGAATTGGAGCGCTGGGGGAGAAATGCGCGCGGAAGACGGAAGAAGGCGTGAGAGCGCTGAAAGATGGAATTGAAGCCCGGAAAGCTATCCGGGAACAGATGAAATCAGGAACGATCGAAGAGGAGCAAGCGGAGCCGGTGATCCCGGTCGACGAAGCGTTGATGAACCGGATCATAGTGCGTGATCTGGAAAAGGATGCGGCCCGTACAGCAGCCATGGCCGCAAATGTTCCGACGATGGAGTTCCCGGAAGAGGACGACAAATACTTCTCCGCCCGGAAATACGAATCCGCGGATGATTAATCCGTTGATACACATAGCCGCCTTCGGGCGGCTTTTTTGTTTTTTGAAAAAGAAAATATAAAATGCGATGGATTTGGTTTTTCATTCGTCTGTATAAGTGCAGGAGGTGAACGACAGATGAGCAATGTTACGGGCCCTGACACTGCTCCGGATCGCGAACAGAGATTTGAACAGCTGGCGGAGGCATATCAGGGAGCGGTTCTCAGGCTGTGTTACCTCACCCTTTGTGATAAGACACTGGCGGAAGACGCGACACAGGATACTTTCCTGAAGGTATATCGCACGATGGATTCGTTCCGCGGGGAATGCAGCGAGAAAACCTGGATCATGAAGATCGCCGTGCGGACGTGCTATGACATGAACCGCTCCGGCTGGTTCCGCTTTATGAACCACCGGGTGACGCCGGAAATGCTTACCGAACAGGCCGCGGAAGAAGTGGATGAGAGCGACGCCGAACTGATGACTGCGGTGCTTTCGCTGCCGCGGAAACTGCGGGAAGCCATCCTGCTGCATCATTACCAGGGACTGAATGTCAGTGAGACAGCGAATGCGCTTGGAATATCGCAGGCCTCCGCATCGGGCAGGCTGAAGCGGGGCAGGCAGAAACTGAAGGAACTGCTGGAAGGGGGTGGCCTGTATGAAGAATAAGCTTTACAGCAATGCTGAGTTTCAGGAATCTCTTGACCGCAGCCTCTCTTCCCTTCAGCCGGATCGCCTGATGGCCGGGCGCATCATCGCTTCCGGAAAGGAAGAAGAAAAAGTGAAGAAGATTCCACGTTTGGCAATTGTGATTGCCGTTATACTGGTTTTGACAATGGCCACAGCGATTGCCGCGCACATTGCCGGCTGGACCAGGGGCCTGGAGGAACGCCTGCAGGTGACGGATGAACTGAAAGAAAAGCATGAGGGAACAGGCCTGTTTGACGAACCGGGGCTGAGTGTGACGAAGGACGGCATTACCGTAACACTGGATCAGTGCGTGGTCGTGCCGCAGACCGCCTATATCGCGTTCCGGATAAAGGGATATCCGCTGCAGCCCGGAGAGGAACCGGGGTTTGACCTGGTTTCCTGTGAGGCCGCGCATGCAGAAACCTTTATTAACACGGATTCGTCCTTTTATAACGGATCGGCTGCAGTGCCGGATGACGAACCCTATGATTACAGTAAGCTCTCCTATACGGATGAGAATGGTGATCTGCTGTATGTGTTCACAGCCTCACCGTCGGATGAGCAGGTGTCGCTGGTCGGCCTGGACCTGAAAGTGGTACTGGGCGGGCTGGGCGTTTGTGAAGGCAAAGCGGGGGACATTATCCGGCAGGTGGAAGGCCCGTGGGAGTTTGAATGGACGCTGAAGGGAACAGACCAGCAGGTGGATATGACGGGACTGCATGAAGCGATCGGCAAGGACGGATGCTTCCTGACGGAGGTGCATCTGACGCCGGTCAGCATCAATCTCAGGATGCTTGTTCCCAAGAAACTGAATGAGCACAGCGTGATGGATGACGCGGTTCCCTTCTTCTCCGGCGTTGTTTATGAAGATGGAACAGTCCTGACAGAGTTGGGTGCAGGCGGAAGTGAAGGATATGAAGACGGCCTGGACCCGGAGAATGACGTTTACGGTCAGGCACTGAATCTGGATCGGCTGATTGAACCGGAGAAGGTGGAGAAACTGGTCTTCTACTGGAATCCCGACTGGGGAAACGATGATCTGGAGGATACGGGCGAACCGGAACGGATTGATGTAAAGATCAGATAAAAATGCCCTTGGAACAGGGAAAGGCAGCCGGAAAATGCTCCGTCTGCCTTTTTCATGCCCGAAATGGAGCATAAACCAACCAAAAGACTGATTGCAGGGGGAGGGGAAAAGTGCTATAACATCGCAGCAAACTAAATGTTTGCAGAAGGAGCATGAATGCATGGCACGTACCATGACAAAAGATCTTACGGAAGGGAGACCGCTGAAGCTGGTTCTTTCCTTTGCAGCCCCGCTGCTGTTCGGAATGCTGTTCCAGCAGTTCTACAGCTTTGTGGATACGGCAATTGTTGGCCGGTACCTCGGGGCGGAGAAACTGGCGGCGGTCGGTGCCACCGGTTCGGTGAACTTCCTGGTGATCGGCCTGTGCCTGGGCTTCTGCTCGGGTTTCGCCATTCCGATCGCGCAGGCCTTCGGAGCGAAGAACGAGCATGAGGTGCGCCGGTGCGTATGGCATTCGGCTGTGCTGTGCGCGGGACTGAGCCTGCTGTTCGGCCTGGCGGCCACGCTGCTGTGCAAACCGCTGCTGCGGCTGATGAACACCCCGGAGGAAATCCTGGATTCATCCGCTTCCTATATCCGGATCATTTTCGCGGCGATTCCCTGCTGCGTGCTGTATAACATGGCCAGCGGCATTCTTCGTTCCCTGGGGGACAGCAAAACGCCGGTGGTCTTCCTGGTGCTGGCGTCCCTGGTGAACATCGTGCTGGACCTGGTGCTGATCATTTATGCCGGGATGGACGTGGCCGGCGCGGCGGTGGCTACAGCTGTCAGCCAGCTGATTTCCGGCATCGGCTGCCTGCTGGTGATTATCAAGCGGTTCCCGATCCTGAAGCTGACGAAGGAAGACCGGCGGTTCTCCATGCGGCGTGGACGCTCCATGCTGGGCATCGGCCTGCCCATGGGCCTGCAGTTTTCCATCACTGCCATCGGTTCCGTGATGGTGCAGTGGTCCGTGAACGGCCTGGGTGTGAACTCCGTGGCGGCTGTGAGCGCGGCCTTCAAGCTGAGTATGTTCTTCTGCTGTGTGTTTGACGCCCTGGCTTCCACCATGGCAACCTTTGCCGGGCAGAACATCGGCGCCAGGAAACTGGACCGGGTACGGCAGGGTATGCGGGCAGCATCCGCGGTGGGGCTGATCTACTGCGGCCTGGCCTTTGGCATTGTGCTGCTGTTTGGCGATAAGATGCTGGGCCTGTTCATTGACAGCGGCGAGAACGCCGAGGTTATGGAACTGGCTTTCCGTTTCCTGAAGATCAACGCGGCATTCTATATTCCGCTGCTGTATGTGAATATCCTGCGGCTGTGCATCCAGGGGATGGGTTATACCCGGATCGCTATGTTCGCGGGCCTGGCGGAGATGCTGGCGAGGACTGTGGTGGCATTGTTCCTGGTGCCGGCAGCCGGGTTTGTGGGCGCCTGCTTCGCGAACCCCGCAGCCTGGGTGATGGCAGACCTGTTCCTGTTCCCCTGCTACTTCAAGCTGGTGAAGTCACTGCATGGACGGCTGCTGCCGGGTGTGGAGCCCACGGATAATCAGGAAAAGGGAAAGATTGTCGCGCTTAAAAGCGCGTGAGAAAAAACGACAGCATAAAGCGACAGTGAATGCTGCCGCTTTTTCAATTCACAATTCATAATTCATAATTCAGAATTATTTTTTCTTCACGCAAGAGATTCCCTATTGCTTGAAGGTTCACTTCTCCGGAGGAGATTTCTCCACTACGGCTACGCCTACGGTCGAAATGACAATGGCAGCGCTATGGACTGTTCCATGACGCTGTGTTTCTTGGATAAGTATATAAAATTATGAATTATGAATTGTGAATTATGAATTGTTTCAGGCGCTATATGCCGCCTGAAACGGAAGGTCTTTTATTTGCTTCCGGCGAAATTATGAAAGGAATACCCTGAAGAAGAGGATGAAAGCAATGACGGATTATAAACTGCTGGTTGGTCAGGCGAAGGAAATGCTGGAGGCGGAACCCTGGTATGCGTCCTCATTCAGCAATATCTCCGCACTGATCATGACCATGATGGAAAACCTGAACTGGGCCGGATTTTACCTGATGAGGAATGGAAAGCTGACGGTGGGCCCGTTCCAGGGCAAACCGGCATGCATTCATATTGCTCCCGGCAGGGGCGTGTGCGGCACGGCAGCCGCGAAGGATGAGACTACCGTGGTGCCGGACGTGCACGAATTTCCGGGACACATTGCCTGCGACGGAGCGTCTGAATCGGAGATCGTGATTCCGATTCACGGAGACGGCGAAGTGAAAGCGGTACTGGACATCGACAGCCCGGTGAAAAACCGGTTCAGCCCGGAAGACCGGGAGGGACTGGAAGCACTGGTGAAGACGATTGAGGAGCGGGTGAGCTGGACATGATGACAGCGGACTGGTTTCTGAATATCCTGATTGCGCTGATTACCCTGATTATTGTGGTTTCATTTTTCCGCAAGGACGGGCAGTGGGCGCCGGAGAGGGGAAAGTTCGCGCTCCGGTTTTTTACCACGCTGAGCAATTTGCTGTGCGCTGCGGCGTGCCTGCTGACGGCGCTGGCCATCAATGCCGGCGGGATCCCGGAATGGATCTGGATGCTGAAGTATATCGGCACGGCGGCGGTAACGGTGACCATGCTGACGGTGCTCTTTTTCCTGGCGCCCAGCTTCGGGAAGGGTGCACTGAAGGTGCTGCTGTCCGGCACGGACCTGTTCATGCACCTGATTACCCCGCTGCTGGCCCTGGTTTCCTTCTGCGTGTTTGAAAAGCGGGGGATGACCTTCTGCCAGAGCCTGTGGGGAATGCTGCCGGTGGTGCTGTACGGGCCGGTATACCTGTACAAGATCCTGTTTGCCCTGCCGGAAAAACGCTGGGATGATTTTTATGGTTTCAACAAGCAGGGGAAATGGCCGGTTGCGTTTGCCGGTATGGTGCTGGGAACGTTTTTGATTTGCATGGGGATAATGGCGTTGCAGAACCTTTGAGAACAGAGCCGGAACGGAAGATCCGGCTCTGTTCTTAGGTAGGAAGTAGGAGGTAGGAAGTAGGAAGTACTGCTGTTTCCAGGCAGCGATGTTCCGTTGGCGTTCCCGAATGCGAACAGGCCGGGAGATCTCTCCACTCCCTTCGGTCGGTCGAGATGACAACGTGGGCGCTGCGGAGAAGTGGCAGGCACATTGGTAAAAGTAACCAGAACGTTTGCCGCATGGCAAACATATCATATTCGTCGAAGACGAATCTATCATATTCGCATTAAGCGAATATATCATGTTGCGAAGCAACATATCATTCTTTTGCGCAGCAAAAGATATTTCTCTCCTACTTCCTACTTCCTAACTCCTACCTCTTGCAATTCGGAACGAATTGCAAGTATGTTTCGTTAAATACATATCCGACGCCTTGAGGGCGCGGATGATTCTATGCGGAGGTGAACCTTACGGATAAGGGAAAGATCCTGCCGATTCTGCTGGCAGTCTGCTGTATCGCGCTGGCGGTGATTCTTGCTGCGGGAGCCATTATCCTTTATGTGGACGGAGCGGCCCGCAGGGCGGAAAACCCGCTGGAAAGCATCTATACGGCGGAGAAGGCCGGTCAGGTGATGAAGGCAGCTTTACCGGTATTCCTGGTGCTCCTCTGCGCACTGGCGGTCTCCATTGTATCGGGGGTTAAACCGAAAACCGGGAAAGCGTCGAAGAACGTTGTCCGGATGAAGCCGCAGGCGGAACCGAAGCATGTGAATACCCTCCGGGCAGTCGTTGTGATCGCGGCAGTGCTGCTGATCATCGCGGGAATCCTGAACGGCGGAGCCCTGGACGTGCTGGTGAAAGCCATCAATATCTGTACGGAGTGTGTGGGCCTTGGATAAGAAGAATGTATGGCAGGCCTTCCGTCCGACAAAGAGAAGGCTTGTCCAGCTGTACGTGGCGCTTTTGCATAACGCGTACCTCAGGGGATTTATTGAAGGGAAGATCTATGAAGGAAAGGCCAAGGCACTGTGCGTGCCCGGCCTGAACTGCTATTCCTGTCCCGGCGCGGCAGGCGCCTGCCCGCTGGGATCCATCCAGAACGCGCTGGCTGCCACGGGACACCGGGCAGGCTGGTATGTGCTGGGGATGATCATGCTCTTCGGCGTGGTGCTGGGCCGCACGATCTGCGGCTGGCTGTGCCCTATAGGCCTGATCCAGGAACTGCTCCATAAGATCCCGGTGCCGAAGATCCGCAAAAGCCGGATCACCCGGGCGCTTTCCTGGCTGAAATACGGGATCCTGGCGGTGTTTGTGATTGCCGTTCCCCTGTACTTCGGCCTTGCCAAAGACCTGCCGCTGCCGGCCTTCTGCAAGTATATCTGCCCGGCCGGTACCCTTGAGGGCGCAGGCGGCCACCTGGTGAATCCCGCCAATGCGTCCATGTATGAGATGCTGGGCCTGATCTTTACCCGCAAGTGGGTGATTATGCTGGCCATCGGCCTGGCCTGCGTGTTCTGCTACCGCAGCTTCTGCCGTTTCCTCTGTCCCCTCGGGGCGATCTACGGGCTGTTCAACCGCTTCAGTATCGTCGGGGTGAAAACGGACGCGGACCGCTGCAACGGCTGCGGCGCCTGTGTGCGCCACTGTGAGATGGACGTGAAGCACGTGGGTGACCACGAGTGCATCCAGTGCGGAAAGTGCATTGACGTCTGCAGCCAGGGAGCCATCTCCCTGAAGGCGGGAAAGATCACGCTTAAGGGACCGGAAACCGGCGCGGAAAAGAAACCCGCAAAGAGCCGGAAGATCGCCTTCCGGGCCATCGCCATCGCGGTGCTGTGCCTGGTGCTGGTGTGGTTCAACTTCCTGGATCCCTCCATCCGGCAGAAAGAAAGCACCCCGACGGAAAGCGCCGCGGCTGTGGGATACGAGGTCGGCGAGCAGCTGGCGGACTTTACCCTGGCCTGCTACGACGGCAGCGAGTTCCATCTGGCGGACACCCGGGGGAAGGTGGTATTCATCAACCGCTGGGCCACCTGGTGCACGCCGTGCATCGCGGAACTCCCGTACTTCAACGACCTGTATGAAGCCCACCGGGACGATATCGCCATGATCGTGATCCACCCGGAAATGACGGTGGAGGATCCGGCGGAATACCTGGCGCAGTTCGGCTACTCCATGCCCTGCGCGACGGACGAAGCAGGCGATCCCGTGAAGGAGATCGTGGGCGGAACAGCCACCCTGCCCCAGACGATCGTATTAAACCGGCGGGGAGAGGTCATCTACAACAGCGTCAGCTCCGTGACGCCGGAGAAGCTGGAAGCCCTCTACCAGGAAGCGGCGAAATAAGCAAAGAAAACCAAGGAGAAAAGAACGATGAAGAAATTAATCATACTGATCCTGACAATACTTGTGCTGTGCCTCGGCACGGCGTCTGCGGATACCGGCATGACGCTGGGCGAACCCTTTATGGACTTCACGGCCACGGATACGGAAGGCAACACCTTCACCCTGTCCGAAGCCCTGAAGGATCATGAAGCGGTGCTGCTGAACATTTGGGCCACCTGGTGCGGACCCTGCCAGGGCGAGTTCCCGGACCTGGAGAAAGCCTACCAGAAGTATAAGGACAAGGTGGCGTTTATTGCCCTGTCCTATGATGACAACGACACGATTGAAAAGATCGCGGCCTTCAGGGATGAGTACCAGCTGACCTTCCCCATGGGACGGGACGAAGGCTCAGCCCTGTATAACTACGTCGCCCAGTACGGCGTGCCCACTACGGTCGTGATTGACCGCTTCGGCAACGCGGGCTTCCTGCGGCTGGGCAGCTTCAACACCGCCGAGGAAGTCGGCAATGTGCTGGACAGGTTCCTGGGAGACGACTACACGGAAACGGCTGTGCTGACCAGGATTCCGAAGAAGGGAGTCACCCGCGCCTATCCGGTGTCTCCTGCCCGGGCAATGCATATAGACAACGAGAACGTGAAGAAGGCCAGATTCCATCTTACCAATGCCATGTCAGATGATTATCTGATGGCCTATGTGGTCAGCGAGGATACGGCACACCTGCGCTTTGACATCACTGCCGCGGATGACGCTGCGGACATGATGTACTATGACGACGCGAAGGTGGAACGGGTGGACCTGCCGGATATCCTGGACGCGGAGCGCAACGTCTTTACCTACGACCAGGCCATGGAAAGCCCGGAAGGCACCCACTACCTGTACGGCCTGTACTATAACGTGGGCATGGAAGGCGATCCGGACCTGATGGAGTTCTTCCTGTTACAGAAAGAGGAATACCTGGAGGAGCTGGCGGATTACCTGCGCACCATGGAATATGAGGTGAGCTGGGAATTCGTCGAAGACACCCCGGCGGAGAAGACGGAGCAGAAGGCCTACGTGCTGCACGTGGAGGACCAGGACGGCAATCCCGTGCCGGGCGTGGCGGTGAACTTCTGCACGGACGCGGCCTGCACCATGCAGCAGAGCGACGAAAACGGCGTGATCACCTTTGAAGGCGAAAAGGCCAACTACCATGTGCAGATTCTCAAGGCGCCGGAAGGCTACAGCTTTAACAAGAACTTTGAACTGTACACCGGAGACGCTTATGGCGAGTGGGTGCTGCACGTCGGCAACGACAGCCTGAAATAAAGATCATAAAGACATCAAGGAGCCCCTCCGGATCAACCGGAGGGGCTCCTCTTTTGCAAACAGGGGTCATTCCCCCCAGACTTCGTCAGCGATTTCCTTGACCAGCTTCAGCTTGGCCCACTGTTCTTCCTCGGTCAGCTTATTGCCGATTTCGCAGGAGGCGAAACCGCACTGAGGACTCAGGCACAGGCGGCTGAGCGGAATATACTGGGCGGCTGCGTGGATCCGCTTGATGATCTGCTGCTTGTCCTCCAGGACGGGGGACTTGGTGGTGATCAGGCCGAGGACCACCTTCTTGTCATCGGACACCTTGGCCAGCGGGATAAAACCGCCGGAGCGCTCGTCGTCGTATTCCAGGAAGAGGGCGTTTACGTTCTCCCGAGCGAAGACGTAGTCCGCCACGGAATCATAGGGGCCGCTGGTGAAATAGGTGGAGTGGTAGTTGCCGCGGCAGATATGGGAGTTGATGATCATATCCTCCGGCTTGTCTTCCAGGGCCAGGTTGTTGACCTGAAGCAGCTGGGACTTGACCTCGTCCAGGTCGATGCCCAGCGCCTTATACCGCTGCTGCGCCGCGTCACCCACCAGGGCGCCCCAGGTGCAGTCGTCCAGCTGGAGGTTACGGCAGCCCGCGTCATAGAACTGGCGGATAACCTCCTGGTAGGCCTTGCCGATATCCTGGATCAGTTCCTCGTTTTCCGGATAGAACTTCCGGGTGGTTTCGTAATTGGCGGGGATGATCATCTGCTGGAACATCTGGGCCGGGGCGGGGATGGTGTATTTCGCCACGGTGTTCTCGTCTTCAAACTGCTTGAGGAATTTGAAGTACTCCACAAAGGGATGGGCCTTGGCCCGGACTTTACCCACCAGGTAGGTGTCGTCCAGCACGGCCAGCTCGTCATGGAAGGGCACGCCGTTGCCGGTGGCCTGGTGATCCACGCCTTCAAAGCCCCACATGAAATCCAGGTGCCAGAAGGTTCTCCTGAACTCGCCGTCGGTGATCACGTGATAGCCCAGCTCCTTCTGCTTGGCCACCACCTTGGTGATTTCCTCATTGACGACTTTATCAAACGCGGCCTGGTCAATCTTCCCGGCGCGCAGGGCGGCCTTCGCGTCCTTCAGGGCCTGCGGCCGCAGGAAGCTTCCCACAAAATCATACCGGAAGGGTGTCTGTAATTTACTCATAATCCCGGTCTCCTCTCAATGCGATAGTCTGAGCGGATTTTATACCTACCACGACAATAGGTAAAATATATCTTTTCAGGGGCTGACCATAGATAAAATCTATGATTAATGATATACTTGCAAAAAATTCTATTTAAAGGGGAGAAGCAGTATGACCCTGAAACAGCTCCAGTATGTGGTCACGGTGGCCGAAACCGGGAACATCACCGAGGCGGCGAAGAAACTGTTCATTGCCCAGCCCAGCCTGACGGCGGCGGTGCATGAGCTGGAAAAGGAATACGGCATTATCCTGTTCTCCCGCTCCAACAAGGGCATTGAGCTCACGTCCGACGGGGAGGAGTTCCTGGGCTATGCCCGGCAGGTGCTGGAGCAGGCCAACCTGATCGATGAGCGGTACGCGGGCAAGGGCATGGGCAAGCAGCGCTTCTGCGTTTCCTCCCAGCATTATTCCTTCGCGGTGGAGGCCTTTGTGCAGCTGCTGAAGGAGCTGGGCGGGGACAAGTATGAATTCCATATGCGGGAAACCCAGACCTATGACATCATCGAGGACGTGGCGCGGCTTCGCAGCGAGATCGGGATCCTGTATCTGAACCGGTTCAATGAAACCGTAATCCGGAAAACCCTGCGGGACAACAACCTGTCCTTCTTTTCCCTGTTCACCGTAAAACCCCATGTGTTCATCGGCAAGGGAAATCCGCTGGCCGGGAAGAAGAGCCTGACCCTGGAGGACCTGAAGCCTTATCCCCGACTTTCCTATGAGCAAGGGAGCCACAATTCCTTCTATTTTTCCGAGGAGATCCTGAGCACCGCGGACAGCGACCGGGAACTGGTGGTCTGCGACCGGGCCACGCTGTTCAATATGCTGATCGGCCTGAACGGCTATACAATCTGCAGCGGCGTGATCAGCGAGGAGCTGAACGGGCCGAACATCATTGCCAAGCCCCTGGATGTGGACGATTATATGGAGATCGGCTACATCCTGCCGGGTTCCCTGCGCCCTTCACCGCTGACGGTCCGGTATATCGAAATCCTGAAGGAATTGTCCGCCTGACCGGAACAGGAAAATATAATATGAATCTCAGGTGATTTTAATTCAAGTCCGGAAACCGCGTGGTATCATCTGTAAACGTCGGGCGGGTAAGACGCCCGGCGAGAACAGAGATTAACGGGGGCGTAACCGGATGAAGATCACGGTAATCAACGGGACTGAAAAACACGGAGTGACATACAGACTGAAGGAAGCTTTCCTGAATGAACTCAGGGACTGCGGGGAGATTACGGAGTTTTTCCTGCCGAAGGACTGCCCGAACCTTTGCGCCGGCTGCATGAACTGCGTCAAAAGGGATGAGCAGTACTGCAAGGATCGGGAGTATGTGGAGCGCCTGGAGCAGGCCATGCTGGACGCGGACCTGCTGGTGTTCACCTTCCCGGTATATGTTTACCACGTGCCGGGCGCCCTGAAGAATATGCTGGACCATTTCGCCTACCGGTGGATGGTGCACCGCCCGGCAAAGGCCATGTTCGGCAAGCGGGCGGTGATCATCACCCAGAGCCTGGGCAGCGGGACGAAGTCTGCCGTGAAGGACCTGAAGGACAGCCTGTCCTGGTGGGGCGTGAGCAGCGTGAAGGTTTTCCGGTTCCGCCTGATGGGAGAAGTCATGTGGGACAAGCTGCCGGAGAAGAAGCGGCGCAGCATGACCGGGAAGCTGGAGTGGGCTGCCCGGGTGCTCAGCCATGTGGATTACAGCGTGCCGACGAGAACGAGGCTCGGGGTGAAGCTCAAGTTCTACGCCTCTCGAATCATGCAGAAGACGGTTGGCAAAACCCATCCGGACAGCCGGGATTACCAGTACTGGCAGGAGAACGGCTGGCTGGGGAAAGTAAGACCCTGGAAAAAATAACACTTCATGTGTGTTGATATAGATTGACACCCGCGGGAAAAAGTCCCGCGGGTGTTTGTTTTTGGGCGATCGGGCATTATAATAGACCCATCAACAAGAAAAAGTTTTATTTTTCTGACACTTCGTGAACCGATGCCCCCATAAGCCCGTCTAATATGCGTAAAAGCAGATTGGAGGAACCAAGATGACCGGCGAAGCCTTCGAACGATCCGTTACGGATATGGTACAGACGCTGTACAGGGTTACGTGCAGCCAGCTGTCCATTGAAGCGGACCGGGAGGACGCCATTCAGGAAACCCTGAGGCGGGCATGGGAAAAACGGAATTCCCTGAGAAATGAATCTTTTTTCCGTACCTGGATCATCCGGATCCTGCTGAACGTGTGTCATGACATTCAGCGGGAGAGGCAGCGGATGATACCGACGGATACGGTTCCGGAGCCGCTGCCTGGCTCTGTGAACAGTGACATTGACCTCAGGGAATGCCTGCTCCGGCTGGATGAGCGGGAACGAACTCCGATTCTGCTGTACTACCTTGAAGGATATGACGTTGGACAGATCGCGTCCATCCTGCGAATTCCGCAGGGGACCGTGAAGTCCAGGCTGAACCGGGGACGCAGACAGCTGAAGAGCATCTGCAGAGAGGAAGTGTTTGAGACGTGAAGAAAGCGGAAGATTTCCGGAAGGCCTTCGGGCCGGCAACTCCGGGATTTGAAACAGTTGTAAAGAAAACGATCAAGGAACTGCGGGCGCAGGAGATCAAGCCTGTGGTGAAGGAATGGCGGCGCTGGCGCAGGCCTGTGTTTGCCATGGCCATGGCGCTGGTGCTGTTCGTCGGCTTTGTGGCCGTCAGCGGCACGCTGAATCCCTTCAACCGGCAGGACAGGATCCGTTCCGAGGAAGAAAGCCTGTACACGGCGCAGCCGATCACGACTGTGCTGTCCATGGGCGCCGGACAGGAGGAAGGCGACGGAGACGGCGCTGAATCCGGCATCACAGATGGTGGCAAGTACTCCGCTGCGAACATTGACGAATCGGTTCAACGCAGCCTGCTGTGGTTTTTTGAAAGCTGGGCACAGGATCCGGAAAATGTAAAATGGTACTGCACGCCTGAATGGCGGGAATCCACAGACCGCGAAGAAACATTACGGGCTATCCTGGCAGACCGGACGCCGCTGAGCTACCAGATTAACGGCGTTTCCGGGCAGGAAGGTGATCCGACTCGGGAAGCTGTCTGCACGGTGGAAATGGAAAAGGGGCGGTTTGAACGGTTTACCATTGCTCTCATAAAGGATGAGTATGAAAGCTACGATGTGGATCCCGAAGGTCTGAAGAGCGGGGATCCAGTGGAGGCGAATTCTTTCGCAAAAACAGTTGTCTTGTCAGAAGAAGGGCTCATCAGCGCCAGACTGGATCTGGAATATCCCGGCCTGAGCGAAAAACTGGTTCCGGTCAACCTCAGCAGTGAGAAAAACGGACTGCGGGCTGAAGTGATTTCCGGCTATGTCAGTGAAAAAGACGGCTATTTTGTGATTTCCCTGGAGGATCCGGAAGGTAAATATTCAGGCTATGGTTTATCTCCATGGTTTGAAAACAGTATTACAACGACTGCCGGAACCGGATGGCATTCTCTTGGTGAAAATGAAGCGGAGCACAGGCATTTCTATCTCTACCATCCCAAATACAGCAATCCTGTTCAGGACATGAACGAGACCTTCACGGTCGGAGTTGAGACGATCACGATTGAACAGCAAGAGGGGACTGCCCTGCTTCCGCTGCTGCAGCGGTACGGAAAAACCGTGGAAGGGATACAAAGACCTGCGCAGGTTCTGCGCAGGAGCTCAACGCAGGCTGCAGTACCAAAGGACCTGAAGGTTCTGGATTATACCCAGCCGCTGGATATTCCGCTGTTCAAAGATGTCTGCCTGTCCGGCATCGGCTGGATCGATGGCCAGCTGCATGTGCAGTTCCATAATACGGGTATAGAAGAATACAGGAAGAACGGCAGAAGCTACGGCGGTGTATGGAGCGTATGGCCTTACTGCAATGCTGAAGAAGTGAATTACAGCTCGGTACAATGGGATGCAAACTACGACGGCAAAGAGGAATGGGAAGAATATATCTATGACGTCGGGCCCGAAGAATGTGACGGCCTGGAACTGACTGTATCTGTGTCGGTGCTGGCAGACGTCCTCGACGATGGATGGATGGTCGAAATCCCACTGGAACAGATTTGCGGGAATGTGTTGAAGAGTGAACATGAAATGTTCCCGATCAACCTCAGCTGTGAAGACAATGGTTTCCGAATGGAAGTAATCTCCGGCAAGGTCAGTGGTAAGGAAGCCAGCTTTAAAATCACGCTGGAAGACCTGGAAGGCAAGTACGCTGACTATACGTGGAGCCAGAGCTTTGAGGTGGAAATTCCGGACGTGTACAGTCCGAGTTGTTCCAGTTATCCCCTGAACGGCAGTGAGACGGAGCACAGGATCACATATCAGCATATGCAGGAATTCACTGAGCCTGTCCGGAACGGGGAGCAGACGGTTACTGTAAAGGCACCGAATATCAGGCTTGAAGAGGAAGCTGAAATCAGTCTGATTCCGTTGCTGCGGGAGCATGGAAAAACGGAAGATGGCGTGAGAATGCCGAGAATTCTCTACTCCTATCCCGATCAGTCCGAGCTGCCGAAGGACCTGAAGGTCCTGGATTATAACAAGCCGCTGGATATCCCGCTATTTAAAGACGTCAAGCTGTCCGGCATCGGCTGGATTGATGACCAGCTGCATGTTCAGTTCCACAACACAGGCCGCTGCGGAGTAACCGCAGGAGAAACCTGGTATAACGCGTGGAGTACATGGATTGACGGTCAGAATTGGACAGAAATTGGATACAGTAAGCTGGATTGGGATGAAAACTCAGACAGTTTTCCTGAGTGGACTGAATACGTCATCAACGTGAAGCCGGAGGAAGCGGAAGACCTGGAACTGGTCGCGTGTATAACCGTGTTGAAAGAGATCCTGACGGGCAGCTGGCAAGTTGAGGTTCCGTTGAACCAGATCTGGGCGGAGTCCGATGAAGCAGAACCGGCGGAGACCGCCGAAGCGGAAGAACCTGTCCGGCTGGACCGGCTGGAAGACTATAACCAGATGCAGTTGTGGAGTTTCTTCCAGTACTGGGCTCAGGGTGACGCGGATTATATGATCTATGAACTTGAACCTGAACAGCGTGACGGCGGAAAAGAAACCCTGGCACAGCTGCGGGAACTGATGGAAGGCGGCACACCGCTGAGCTACCAGATTAACAGCCGGAGAACAGAGATCGGTGGATCAATCTACGTATGCACAGTGGAGATGGATCCGGGCAACGGAGAAGCCCCCAGGTATGAGCGCTTTGACATCCACATGAAGGGACAGGCAGGGGAGAACGGTATTGATCTTACCAGCCTGAAAGAGCGGCAGCCCGGAGAGAAAAATCCGGACCTGCAGACGGTTTCCCTTGCCCGGGAAGCAATCATCAATGACTATCTGGATTATTTCGATCCCGGCGTCAGGGAAAGGCTGCAGCCGATCGGCCTGAGCTGTGAAAATAATGGTATCCGGATGGAACTGATCTCCGGCCTGGTAGACGGTACTGAAGAGTGGGTTTTCTATTCCGTGGAAGATATTGAAAAGAAGTATGATAACTACCAGCTGGATGGTTCCCGGCTGGAGGAAGATACCGGAATCCTGAATAGTTTCTCGTCTTCGCCGGTATACCGGGACAAGGCGGAACATAAGGATTACTTCCTTTGGAATCCCCACTACGGCAGTCCGGTTGATACCACGGCCCGGGATATCAGCCTGAAGCTGAACTATCTGGACGGTAATCTGCAGAACCGGCTCAACGTGACGGAACTGCTGGAACAGTACGGGGAAAACGCGGAAGGCATACAGGCGCCGGAAAATGCGTGGAGTATCAATTCAGATATACCGGAAGGGTTTAAAGTCCTGGATTATCATAATCCGCTGGATATTCAGCTGCTTCCCAACGCTGCCATTACCGGCATCAGCTGGATTGATGACCAGCTGCATGTGCAGATCTGTATTAATGGTATGCTATCACACAGCATCTTCTTCAACGAGACGGCGGAGGGAAATGGCGAAATTGGAAAAAGCAGGGAGGTTTCGTACAGCCCCGTAGAATGGTTTGAAGACGAGAAAAACTACAAGGAATACGTCTTTGATTACAAGCCCGGGGATGAAAAGGAGACAACCCTGGCTGTCGATTTGAACAGCGCACAGGAACGTGTTATAGGACCGTGGGAGTTCCGGTTCCCGCTGGGCATGATCTGCCCGGACGTGAAGGATGAGAAGAATCCGGAAGCGGAAGATGAAGCTGTCCCGGTGGAGAGACTGGAGGAAGACTTCGGAAACATCTCCCTTGAAGAACGTGAAGGCAAGATCACCTTTGACGTGTACGCGAATACAGATGTCTATACGAAAAACGGGATCGGTTATGCCCTCATGGAAGATGGAACCGCTGAATCCGTGAAGACAAGCACTTGCATGCCTTCCCGGGATGAGATCATTATTCCGGAAAGAGTAAGGGACTACATAGTGACGGCTATAGGTACCAGGACTTTTGACGGATATGATGTAAAGTCCCTTACTCTCCCCGATACCGTGAAAACAATCAGTAAGGGAGCATTCAGTGACTGTACCAATCTGGTGTATTTCAGGATTCCGGATGGGGTATCTTCCATTGAGGATGAGGTGTTCTATGACTGCGTAAGCATGACAGACGTAATTATCCCGGACAGCGTGACCGAAATCGGCAGCGAAGCGTTCTACAATTGCCGAAGCCTGACGGCGGCCGGAATTCCTGAAAGAACGGTTTCCATCGGCAGCTACGCCTTCCTGGGTTGTGACGGACTGACGTCCATCACGCTGCCAGATACCCTGGAAATCCTGGGAGCATACACCTTTAGCAGATGCAACGGGCTGGAATCCGTTGAGATCCCAGGCGGTGTGACATCTGTCGAAAAGGGATCATTCAAGGATTGCACTGGCCTGAAGGCTGTACGGCTGAAGGAGGGCATTGCCGAGATCGGCGAGGATGCCTTCTCGGGATGCGGAGCACTGGATACGGTTGAGCTGCCTGCAAGCCTTCTTACCATCGGAGACCGTGCGTTCCGGGAATGCGGCAGCATGAAGCAGCTTGTCCTGCCGGATGGACTGACCTTCATCGGAAGGACTGCGTTCATGAACTGTACAGGCCTGGAAGAGATTGTGATTCCGGAGAGCGTGACTACCATTGAACTCCATGCGTTCAGGGGCTGCATCAACCTGACATGTGTTGTGAAAGACGGTTCCTACGCAAAGGATTACTGTGAAGGTAACGGGATCCCGTATGTTGTTAAATAAGAGGAAGAATTGACGTCGTGATCCGGCTGTGTTATACATAGCCGGATCGTTTTTTTTCATTTCCCAAAAGCAAAAAGACCTCTTTTGTGTGTCTGTATATCAGATCGATCGAAAACGGAGGATGCGTGGATGGATCGGGAAGGACATTTCCTGGAGACGGTTCGGAAAACCAGGAACAGGATGTACCGGGTCGCGATGAGCTACCTGCATGCCGAGGCGGACGCCGAGGATGCGGTTTCAGCCGCGATTGAATCGGCATGGAATCACCTGGGACAGATCCGGAACCCGGAGGTACTGGGGACCTATCTGGTTCGCTGCGTCATCAACAGCGCGAAGAACGAGCTGCGGAGAAGAAAGCGGCTTGTCCCGCTGGAAGCCGTCCCGGAGAATCTGACTGTGGAGAAAAACGGGGACCGGCTGTTTGAGTATATCTGCGGACTGGAGGATAAATACCGGATTCCGCTGATACTCAAAATGCAGGAGCGGATGACGGAACAGGATATTGCCTCCGTGCTGCGGATTCCCCGGGGAACGGTTTCTTCCCGCATCAAGCACGCATTGAAGATACTGAAGGATCAGATGACAAAGGAGGGCCTGAATCATGCTGAAGAATGATCTGAAGAATGATATTGAAAAAACGCTGCAGGCACATTGTCCTGAACCGCCGGAAGGTTTTGCGGAAAGAATGGACAACAAGGCGATCAGCCTGATGCAGAAGAGACAAAACCAGAATGTGAATAAGGGAAGATCCAGGTACCGCCTGCCTGTGCTTGCGGTGGCAGCAGCGCTGGTGCTGTGCTTCGTGACCGCGGCTTCCCGGGATCTGATTATCCGGCCGGACGCCATCCGGGCGCGGGAAACCGCTACGCCCCTGGTGACGGTGCTGTCCGAAGGCCATGGAGAGGTAACAGAGGGTGAGGGATTATCGCAGGAAGCGATAGAGGCACTGGAAGTGAATTTCCCGGGAGTGGCTGACAAGCTGAAACCGGTGAATCTCAGCTGTGAAAAGCAGGGAATCCGGATGAATGTGATCTCCGCCCTGGTGGAAGATGATAAATCCTGGGTTGTCTATTCCCTCCAGGATCTGGAAGGAGATCGGATTTCCCGGTTTGCTGGTATGGATGTTGATCTTCT
Organism: Clostridiales bacterium FE2011; assembly: GCA_017569305.1. Classification (NCBI taxonomy): domain Bacteria; kingdom Bacillati; phylum Bacillota; class Clostridia; order Eubacteriales; species Clostridiales bacterium FE2011. Next base: position 2,334,860 of record CP069418.1, read on the forward strand.
GGGCTTCGTCGGGGATGTTCCGGGATATTACTGCTATCTGGAATATAAACAGGAGGATCACAAGGTTACCTGTGTGCATTATGAAGAATATGATGAACCATATCATCCTGTGGACAATCATTTTGCCTTCAAGGTTGAAGATATAGGCAGAGAGCAGGTTGTAAAGATCGATATCCTTCCTTTCCTGAAACAATACGCAAAAACATCAGAAGGTGTAAAAGCGCCTGAAGATGCCTCTGTTTACAGCACTCAGGGGGATGTCAAATATGCATGGAGCGTGAAGGTTCTGGAGGATACCGATCCGCTGAATGTGAGCCTGTATAAAGATATTTATCTGACCGGAATCGGCTGGATTGATGACCAGCTGCATGTGCGGATTCAGGACCGTCAGCAGGAGAAAATCACAATCGGCTCTATGTCAGTTTATCCTGTGTTCCTTTCTGCTGCGGGATACTTCTCTGAGACAGGCAAGCAGTGTGAAATGGATCAGGTGGAGTGGAGCTCTGCCGGCGATGAACGCAAGGATCTGAAAGAGTATATATTCGATGTTCGTCCGGATGAAGTGGATAAGATGGAGCTCGCGGCCTGGGCTGATGACACTGTGGATGTAACAAGGGATGTGTGGGAGGTTCAGATTCCGGCTGATTCCATTCTGGCGGAAACCGAAAACCCGGCGGCTACTGTAAACGCAGTTGTTGAGAACGAATCAGACGTACAAATTAAGGCAACCCTGTGGGCATTCTTTACGGACTGGGTTGGGCAGAATACAAATTACATGCTGCTGGTGTGCGCGGATGAGTGGAAGGATCGTCAATCCGATCCGGAACAGGCCGCAAGGGAACTCATGGCATCCCGTAAACCGGACGGGTATATCATCAACAGTATTTCCGGAAAGGATAACGATCCAGTCCGTACGGTTGATTTGACTGTACAGTGGGATGCGGGTACATACAGCAGGCATGAAATACCTTTCAGACTGCAGCAGATTACTCCGGCGATGGAAGCCTACCGCGTTGATCCGGAGGGCTTTGGAAACGGAACGGCTGCTGAACCAGTACCGGAAAATGAACTGGTTCTCCTGACAGAGGAGGAGATTATCCGGAAAGAAATCAGTTATCAGGAATTTTCCTACGATGATCTGATTCCGATCAACCTGAGCATGGAAAAGCAGGGAATCCGGATGGAGGTCATTTCCGGCTGTGTAAAGGGACAGGATCTCTATATTCTCTGCTCACTTCAGGACCTTGAGGGAAGATATGACGGACTTGATATGGAGATCGAGCAGCTGTTCAAACCTGACGTTCTTCGTATGGGGTATTCAAGGCCATACAGCAATTATGCTGAAAACAAAAGCTTCTGGCTCTTCCATACAGAAGAGTTTGCCCAGTATCAGGCTGAGGACGGCACCATTCCGTTTGGAATAGATATGGTTAGATTTGAAAAAGACGAAAGCTTTGACATGCTGCCTTTCCTGGAGAAGTACGGAAAGGAAACAGAGGGAGTAAATGCACCTGAAAATGCCAGGACGTTAGGAGACAAGGAATCCGCAGAAGACCTGAAGGTTCTGGACTATACTAATCCGCTGGATGTCCCCCTTACGGAAACCGCAAAGCTGGCCGGAATCGGCTGGATAGACAATCAGCTGCATATCCAGCTGCATACTGCCACGGAAAATATCCATACAGAAGGCGGCACCTCATTTCCGGCAACAAGCGTACAAGTTTATGACCCCTTCTCCAGCCAATCGGGTCAGGTGGTGGAATGGGATGAGAACGGTGACTGGTTCAACGATTGGTATGATTATGGGCTCGATATAAAGCCGGAGGATGTTGAACAGCGATGGCTCACTGCTGAAGTCCGGGAAACCAAGGGCGTTGTGGACGACAACTGGGAAGTCCAGGTCCCGATTGATATGCTCCTGCCGGAAACCGGTGCGGAACCGGCAGCTCAGGAAGAAGAGAAAACAGTTGAGCCTGCTTCTGAGACACAGGCTGAACCGGCGGCAGAAAACAAACCGGCCTTTGACGCGGAACAGTACTATCTGGATAATCAGCTGTGGGGGTATATTTACAGCTGGGCCGGCGGCGACGTGAACGGGATGCTGACCTACAGCACTTCCGAATGGAAAAGAAATACGGAAGATCCCAAGGCCTACCTGTCTGGGATGCTGGAGAACGGACTGCCCAAGGGCATCCGGATCGACAGTATATCGGGAACCAGTGCGGATTCTGAACGGACGGCAGTTTGTACAGTACAGACGGACCGGGACGGTACGGAGGAATACGCGAAGTATAACCTGATCATCAAGCGTGAAAAACGGGGAGTATATTACATCGACTCCGGCAGCCTGGGAAGCCGTGAGCCCGCTGAGAAAGACCCGGAAGCAGAGATGATCTCCCTTTCGGACGAGTCGATTATCAGCCGTAAAATGGAAAGAAGCTTCCCGGGCATCACGGAGCAGCTGAAGCCGCTGAATATCAGCGCGGAAAAACAGGGAATCCGGCTGGAGGCTGTTTCCGCCCTGGTGCAGAAACAGGACGCATGGTTTATCTTCTCTGTGGAGGATACGGAAAACAGGTATCCGTACGGGATCACCTATGCGACAGTCAGCGAGAACACCGGTTCGCAGTCGACTTATCTGTACAGCAATTTGCTGTACAGCAACCAGGTAGAACATAAGAATTACTTTGTTCTCTGTCCCCACTATTCCTATCCGGTCAGCACCGTGGATCGTGATGTCCTGCTGAGAATGACAGGCGCGAACGCCGAGGAAGACAGGGTCTGGCTGGATATGAATGCCCTGATCAGACAGTACGGGCAGACAGTGGAAGGAATCGCTGCGCCGGAGAATACGATCAACTTTATGAGCAAAACATCGGAGGACATGTCAGGATTGAAGGTGCTGGATTATTCCCAGCCGCTGAATATTCCTGTGTGTGAACCGCTGACCCTGACGGGTATCGGCTGGATTGACGGGAAACTGCATGTTCAGTTCTATCAACGGGATATTGATAAGTACATCAGTTTCCTGGGATTTGAACAATATATACCCGGAGAAAAGGATGTTTATACGTGGTACCTCAATAGCATTTGGTATCATTGGGAAGACGTGAACGGGGGATGGTGGACGGAATATGTGATTGACTCCTTTGCTCCGGACGACGTGGACCGGGTGTGCCTGGAGACAGAGATCCAGCAGAGCAGGAACATGGATATCCGGGATAACATGCTGGCGGTTAAAATACCCTTCTCCTCCATCTGGGTCGGGGACGAAGCCGGACAGACCTGGTCGAACGCCGCACCCAAAGAGTAAACAGAACACTTATCCCGGAACCGGGGAGGGCTTCTCCCCGGTTTTCTTGTTGTTCCTCCGGTTCCGTGATATGATGAACACAATCAAAAAACGGTGAGGATTGCGGGAAATGCAGCAGATGATTGACGCGGCCAAAGAATATATCCGGGAACTGTTCGCGGAGAACGCGGACGGTCACGGGCTGGAGCATGCCTTGCGGGTTTACCGCAATGCCATCCTGATCGCCGAAACGGAGCCGGGGGCGGATAAACAGATTGTGGCGCTGGGCGCTCTGCTCCATGACGCGGATGACCATAAGCTGTTCCATACGGAGAATAATGCCAATGCCCGGCGCTTCCTGGAGGCACAGGGCGTGGGGCAGGAAACCGCGGACCGGATCTGCGAGGCCATCAACGCGGTGTCCTTCAGCCAGAATAAGGGAAAACGCCCCGGGACAATTGAGGGACAGATCATCCAGGACGCGGACCGGCTGGACGCCATCGGCGCGGTGGGCATCGCCCGCACCTTTGCCTACGGCGGCAAGCACGGCCGGACGCCGGAAGGCTCCATATCCCACTTCCACGAGAAACTCCTCCTGCTCAGGGACCTGATGAACACGCAGAAGGCAAAGGAGCTGGCGGAGGAACGCCACGCCTTCATGGAGCAGTTCCTTCAGGAATGGGATCGGGAACTGGGAGAAAAATGAGGATGAATGCCGATTGTTAGAAACGACTAATATCAATTGATCCAAAAAACAAAAAAGCATGATATTGCGTTGCATATAAACGTTTCAAACATTAGAATTGACTAACCGCAAATCCCGCTCCTACAATGGGTTACGACCCATGAGGGAGTAGCAAGCGTGAATGCGCAGCAAGTCAACATACTGGCCTTCAGGCCTGGCTTGCTTTAATATGCGAGACTCATGTATAACTGCGAAGCTATACATGTGTTGTCTCGAAGACAGTCAGGTATGGATTCGCCGTACCTGACTGTTTTATTGGGGGGAACGGAATTGCAGTTCAATTTCTTATTCGTGCTCAACAGTATCCTGTTCGGCGTCGGCCTGGCGATGGACGCGTTTTCAGTCTCCATTGCCAACGGGCTGAACGAGCCGAAAATGCCGGCGAAGCGGGTGCTGCTGATTGCCGGAACCTTCGGCCTCTTCCAGACGGTAATGCCCCTGGCGGGCTGGCTGTGCGTGCATTCCATTGCTGAAGCTTTCCAGGCCTTTCAGCCCTTTATTCCCTGGATTGCGCTGGCACTGCTGCTGTTTATCGGCATCAAGATGATCCTGGAGGGCCGGAAGGAAGAAACGGACAAGGCTGAAGAGGAAGAGACCAGACTGCTTCACGGCGGCGCCCTGCTGGTGCAGGGAATTGCCACTTCCATTGACGCGCTGTCCGTCGGTTTTACCATTGCGGAATATACCTGGGTGTTTGCCTTGATTGAATCGGTGATTATCGGCCTGGTGACCTTCGGCATATGCATTGCGGGGGTCAAGCTGGGCAAGACGGTCGGTATGAAACTGGCCGGAAAGGCTTCCATCTTCGGCGGGATTATCCTGATTCTGATCGGCTTGGAAATATTCATTACCGGCGTATGTAAATAATTCATAATTCAGAATTCAGAATTCAGAATTTATAGTGATTCTGCTGGCCATATTTTTCTTGACTGATCGAAATACTGCAAAGCGAAGAAGTTATCTCCAGTAACGGAGGAGTAAACATGGAAACAACGTGGAATGTGCAGCTGATCCGGTGCAGGCGGAGGTCTGTGGGGATCCGGATTGAGGGGACGGGGGAGATCATCGTCCGTGCGCCGCTGCGCATGCCGGAGACGGAAATCCGGAAGGTACTGGAAAGCAAGCGGAGCTGGATTGAGAAAACGCTGCAGAAGATCAAAGCCCGGGCACAGGAACCGAAGCTGACGGAGGAAGAACTGTCCGCGCTGGTGAAACAGGCGAAAAAAGTGATCCCTCCCCGGGTGGCGGAACGGGCCAGGCAGATCGGCGTGACCTACGGGCGGATTGCGATCAGGAAACAGAAAAGCCTCTGGGGCAGCTGCTCTGCAAAGGGAAACCTGAACTTCAACTGCCTGCTGATGCTCTGCCCGGAGGACGTGCTGGATTATGTGATTGTGCATGAGCTGTGCCACCGGAAGGAACTGAACCACTCCGTCAGGTTCTGGACAGAGGTGGCGCGGATCCTGCCGGACTACAAGCAGCCGCTGAAGTGGCTGAAGAACGAAGGGCAGAGTATCATTGCGAGAATCAATTCATAATTCATAATTCACAATTCATAATTATATATACTCCGGATATATGGTGTAGTGAGTAAATCGCAGCGCTCACGTTGTCATTCCGACCGTTGTGGAGGAATCTCCTCCGGAGATGTATAGCTTCAAGCAGCAGGAACATGGGAACGATGGAAACAGGCCTGATCGTTCCCTTTTTTCTTTCCTTCTGTCTTGCTTGCAAGAAAAAACCGCTTGCTTTCGTTTCTATAGTGAGAACATAATGGATAAAAGACAGAACATGAATTGAAAAGGAGATTTGCGCCATGTTACGCACCGTTCTTTTCCGCCGCATGATCACTGTCCTGCTTCTGCTTGCCATACTGGTTTTTGCCTGCTCCTCCGCTTCCGCCAACAACTGGGGACTGAGTAAGGGCAGACTGCTGAACGCCGTTTCGGCGGATCACACCTGGGATGATTATTCCACTACCGGAGGCGGAGTCCAGGCCGGGGATTATGCCGTGCTGCACGCCCGGTACCATAACGCGCTGTTTTTTGCGGACAGTGAAAAACAGCTTCATGTGTACACAAAGGCGGTTTACCAGCCGGAGGATAAGGCGAAGGGCTTGAAGCTTACCATGAAGAACGGAATCCTGACCCTCTCCTATGGCGATGCTGAGGTCTACCGCTTCTCCGACGGGAATGGGGACGAGGATCTGGATCTGCTGGAAGCGAAGATCGGGGACTTCCGGGTCTGGCGGGATGACAAGGGCTACAGCTATTACGCGGAGGACAAGGACGGCCGGGTAGTCTTCAATGGCTGGAATCCGTTATCCGAATTCAACATCCGCCTGTTTCCCCGCTCGACAGCAGAGATCCGGCGGATCAACCTGCTGACTGCCTACATGGGGGATACCCACGAACTGTCTTCCGGTTATCCGATCAATCCGGGTAAAAAGGGAACGGCTCCGGTGTATGCCGCGCCTTTCGGCAAGAGCGCCTGGCGTGCCGCCAAGGGCAAAGCCGCTGTGGGCCTGAAGGGAGAAATCCTGTCCCTGATGGACTGGAGGAATAATGACGGCGAGACCTATACCCTGGTTCGGTACGACGTCAGTGAGCGTACCCAGCGGGTCGGCTGGGTCCTGAGCCGTGAACTGGGACGGGAGGAAAAACAACAGCAGGAGCACGATCCCCTGTATGATTTCTGCCAGGTGGATGTGTGGGCGATTGCGGATACCTACCTGACCGATGATCCGGATGTGAGCCAGTTCAGGCAGTTCGAGGTACCGAAGGAAACCTGTTTCACCTGCCTGGGAACATACAAGGGATATGCCTATGTGGAGGCGGAAGTCAATAAAAAAGGCAAGTTCACGGACGGCGGAGCCATTGTCTGGGGATTTGTACCCCTGCGGGACCTGGAGATCATGGATCCCGGAGAGGAACAGCCGGAGGTTATGAAGAAGCTGATTGGTACATGGTCTTTTGATGCGGGTGGATCCTTCGGCCCGGATGTGATCAGCTTTGCGGAGGACGGCACCTTTACCTCGAACCTGGTGGATCGGGTACATGACCTGAAGGGAAAAGAGCTGGACAGTTATAATATCAGCGGCACCTGGAAGGTGATTGCCTACAGACCCCGGTGGAACCTGTTCTGGGATGAACCGGGATATGCGCTGCTCTGCGTCGGGAATCATGGGCGCGTCAGCCTCAACGGTCTGTCCTTTGACGGAGAAGGCTTCGGCCTGACCGGCGGTGAGGGCGGCGGTGGATATGTTCCCGCTGACCCGGAACTGCTGGAAAACCCGGATTATGTTGGATATAACGAGTTCGACGCTAACGGCTGAAAATGCCCGGGAATGTGAAAACCGCCGCGGTTTGCGGCGGTTTTTCGTTGTGTGGCTGGTGGGTTTATGGTAACATTGTCTTCGCAATCAAAGGATACCGGGGGAAGAACAGATGCTGAAGGATATACTGTCTGTGTTTGGCGGGGCAATGGGACTGATTCTCCGCTTTATCCTGCTTCTCGGCCTGGGCGCGGGCGTGTTTTACTGCGCCGTGACCATGTTCTTTTACCCCATCTTCTGGGAAGGGCTGAAGCGCCTGGCTATTGCCGCGGCCTGTGTGGGCGGCATTATCCTGGTGATCCGCAGCGGCCGGGACAAGGATGACGAAGGCCCGGCGCCGGACGATTTCCGGCCGTGATTATTTCAGCGTCATCACGTTGAAACTGCTGGCGTTGAATACTTTTACCCCGTGATTCAGGGCGTATTTCACCGTATAGGCGGTGCCGGTCTGGGGCTGGTTGCAGTAACTGACACAGTAGGCTGAACCATCCACCAGCTTCCGGTCCCGCAGGAGGAATACGCCTTTTTCATATTCCTGCCGGACATAGACCACTTTGTCGCAGGCCTGGAGGATCTTTTCCTCCCGGGCGCGGAGCTCATCCGTCCAGTCCTCCCTTTCGCGCCAGGCGGGATAGGGCAGGACGGAGATGATCTTGATCTGCTGCTCCTCATGGGCTTTCAGGTTCAGCAGGTATTCCGCGGCGAGCATGTCAAAGCCGACCGCGCCGCCTACTCCGAAATACCGGACGTTGTGATCCCGGATCAGCCGGAGCAGGATGTTGCGGGCGCGGACCATGATTTTCCGCTCCTCTCCCGGAGGGATTTTGCGGTGCCCCGTCAGGCAGCAGGTCTGTTCTTCACGAGAGAGGTTTCGGTATCTCTCGGCGTAGATGTCGGTCATACAATGCCCCTTAAGAAATAATGAATACTGAAAATTTAAGACTTAAAACTTAAAAATGGTGGAGGGATGACTCCGTCATCCTTTGAATGAATGATCCGTAGCGCCCACGTTGTCATCTTGGGGTTCGAAACGCCCGGAAATCGAGCCAGGTGCCTCTCGTGCGTGGTGCGTGAGAACCGTGACTACGGTTCCGCGGTGCGCGCGCGATTCCAATCGATTTCAGTGGAGAACGGGGCGAAGAACCGATGGCCTCCAGTGGAGGGAATCTCATCGGTTCTGAGGTCAACTGAAACGAGCGATCTGTCCGGGGGACAGTCGCGACGATTGAAGTTGCGGGTATCAGCCCCGGGGTAGCAAAGCGGAGTGAGCGTAGCGAACGCGTCGAAAGATCTCCCAGCCTGTTAACGTTCGGGAACGCAATCGGAACATCAAGTATATTCGGTTTTATTATACGGGAAGGGATAATTGAAGAAAAGCGAACAAAAAGATTTTTCAGAAACGGGTGAATTTGTTTTTCTGTGCTTTGAAGGAAAACCTATGGTTTTCGAGTATATAATAATTATGAATTATGAATTGTATTCACTGTTTGGGAGGTTCAGGAACATGGCAGAGAAAACCACTACCGTACAGATCGTGATGCCCCAGCACTGCAACGGCTATGCCAAGCCCAGGCTTTTCGGCGGACAGATTATGGCATGGATCGACGTGGTGGGCGCTGTGGCGGCCCGCCGGTATACCGGACAGGCAGTGACTACAGTGTGCATTGACAACCTGACCTTCCTGAAGCCTGCCTACCTGAATGATACCGTGGTGCAGGAAGCGGTGGTCACCTGGACAGGCCGCACGTCCCTGGAGGTTCGGGTGGACAGCATGGTGGAACGCCTGGACGGCAGCCGGGAACTGATCAACCGGGCTTACGCGGTGTTCGTCGCCATTGATGAAGAGGATCATCCCGTGGCTATTCCCATGTTTATTCCGGAAACCACGGAAGAAAAGCAGGAGTACGCCGCGGCGGAAGAGAGAAGAAGGATTCGCTTACAGCGGTAAACGCCGCAAGCGATAATGAATACTGAAAACTTAAAACTGAAAAATGAATAATGGTGGAAGAAACCAGCTCTGAATAGAGCTGGTTTCTTTGAATTGATTGTTTGGTAAAATATAAATAATGAAGACGAGAACAAGCTGGAATGTCATCCTGAGCGCAGCCGCAGGCGGAGTCGAAGAATCTCCCTTACGGCCGCAGCCGTATCATTTTTAAGTTTTAAGTCTTAAGTTTTAAGTATTCATTAGAAACGCAGTTCCTTAATAGGGACTGCGTTTTTGCTTGGCTCTGCCAAGCAAGAATCCCAGCACCGCGCCGACTGCGCCGCCGACGATGTGCGCCATCTGGGAGATGTTATCCTGGCTGAAGAGACCCTGCCAGATCTGCTGGCCGAGGTAGAGCACCGCCACCAGGATGAAGGTGACCGGGATGGTGTTGTCCTCCCGGATGGTGATGGAAGCAATCAGGATAAAGGCGAAGACGATGCCGCTGGCGCCCAGCAGCATGACGCCGGGGAAGAACACCATGTTGATGACGCCGATGACCAGGGCGGTGGCCGCCATGATGAAGGCCGTGGTGGCGGTGCCGTATTTCTCCTCAATCATCGGGCCGAGGATCAGGATATACATGATGTTGCCCAGCAGGTGTTCCCAGCCGGCATGGCCCAGCACATGGGTGAAGCACCGGACCCAGGTAAGGGGATCCAGGAGGGAAGCCCGGTACACGCTGAAAAGGACGCGGTTGCTCTCCCCGCGGGTCAGCATGCTGATCAGCTGCGCAATCACGCACAGGGCGGTGAAGGTCAGGACAGCCGGGGCGTTAAAGGACAGTCTGAGTTTCTTTTTCATCGGTTATTTCTCCAGTTCCGCCTTGCATTTGCGCAGCAGCGTAATGATGGGAAGTCCCTGGGGACAGGCCCGCTCGCACTGGCCGCAGGAGACGCAGTCCCCGGCGGTGCCCCGTCCGGCGGTCACGATGCCGTATTCCCGGATGGTGCGGAACTCGGGACTGCCCTTGCGGCGATTGATGACGTTGAAGATTTCCGGAATCGGGATCTCCATGGGACAGCCCTTGGTGCAGTAATGGCAGGCGGTACAGGGAATGGACTTGTCCGCGTCCAGCGCCTGCTGGGCCTTGTGGATCAGTTCCATTTCCTTTTCGTCCAGGGGACGGAAGTCCTTGAAGGTCTTCAGGTTGTCGTCCATCTGGGCCAGGTTGCTCATGCCGCTGAGTACGGCATGGACGCCTTCCAGCCCCGCGGCGAAGCGCAGGGCCCAGCTGGAGTAGGACACGTCCGCGCCACTTCCGTCAAAGACGGCCTTTACCTCCGGGATCGGGTCGGCCAGGATGCCGCCCTTTACCGGTTCCATGATCATGACGGGCTTGCCGTGCTTCCGGCAGATCTCCCAGTTTTTGCGGGAGGCGACGCCCGGGTTTTCCCAGTCGGCGTAGTTGATCTGCAGCTGGACGAATTCCGCGTCCGGATGGGCCTCCAGCAGTTCCTCCAGCAGGTCCGGATCCGCGTGGAAGGAGAAGCCCCAGTGGCGGATAAGCCCCTTGGCCTTCTGCTCCTTCACGAAATCCCACAGGCCGTACTCGTCATACTTTTTGTACATGGAACGCTGCAGAGCATGGAGCAGGTAGTAATCGAAATACCCGGCGCCGGTGCGCTCCAGGCTGGTGGCAAACTCCGCCTTGGCGCTTGCCTCGTCCACAGCGCCGATGGCCGCGTGGAGCTTGGTGGCCACGGTATAGGCGTCCCGGGGATAGCGGTCTGCCACGGCGGCCTTGAAGGCTTTCTCACTGTCACCGCCGTCATACACAAAGGCGGTGTCGAAATAGGTTCCGCCCGCGGCGATGAAATGATCTGTCATTTCGCAGACCTGGGGGATATCAATACTGCCGTCCGGATTCTTCGGCAGCCGCATCAGGCCGAAAGCCAGGCGAAGCGGATTGGGTCTGAATGGCTCTGTCATAGGCAAATCCTTTCTGTATCTTGTCAGTTATTGCTTTATCAGTCACCTCATTATAACCGAAAATGCGCGGGAAGGGAACGGAAGAATGCTGTCACGCTCCTGCTGCGGCTTCGGTTTCGTTGCGTTACGGATAATTCAATGCGTTTACGTTATCATTCCGAGCAAAGTCGAGGAATCTCCTCCGGAGATGTAAACCTTCGACCTATACGGAACTTCTTTAGTAAAAAGATAAAACTAATTATGAATTATGAATTATGAATTGTGAATTGCTGCATCGCTGCGCGATGAAGCTTAAACGTTTGGCTGGGACTGTAGCCAAGCGCAGCGGCGACCTCCTCCCAGCTGTAGCTTTCCAGGTAGCGGAGTTCCATCAGGTGAACCAGCCGCTCATCCGGCAGGGTGGAAACCATGATGGCGGCTGCCGCCAGCGCCTGCTCCAGCTCTGCTTCCAGCAGGGGCAGCTGTTTTTCCTCGTCCGCGGCTTCCGCGAGGAGTGCCTGCATGCGGGTGGGATCGGGTGTGCTTTTGACCCTGACCTCCCGGAGCGGGGAGGTCAGGTGCTCCGCGAAGCGGCGCAGGGTTTCAATCCGCATTTGTTTGCGTTCGATTTCCCGCCGGATTTGCCGGGGCTTCAGGAGAATGTCCGGTGCGATCATTCCTTCTTCGCCTCCCTTCGGACAATCCGCAGGATGGCGCTTCCGTCCAGGCCGGTGAGGCTGTGGAAGTGATCTGACAGGAAAAAGGCTTCGATCTCCAGCAGCCGCTGCCGGGCAGAGCGGCAGGGCAGGCACCGGTGGGCACGGAGATAATCCTCCACCGCCAGGCGGACCAGGGCTTCGATCAGCTGGAGGCAGCCCTCCTCGCTGAGGACGAAGACTTCCTCCTCCCGGTGGGACATCACATGCTGCATGGCCTCGGCGGCTGTGCGGTCGGGATAGTGTTCAGCGTTGTAGTAATCCATGGCGATTCCTCCTTTACAGTGACAGCGTAAGGGAGGAAAAGGCAGAATACCCTGAAAGAAACTGGCAAAGATTTTTGAATTAATGAATACTTAAAACTTAAAACTTAAAACTTAAAAATGGTGGAGGGATGACTCCGTCATCCTTTGAATGAATGATCCGTAGCGCCTACGTTGTCATCTTGAGCAAGTGAGCGAGGCGAACGCGTCGAAAGATCTCCCAGCCCGCACACGTTCGGGAACGCAATCGGAACAAGCATGTCCGGGAATGGCAGTACCTCCTCCCTCCTACTTCCTACCTCCTCCCTGGAACGATAGTGCCAAAGTCTGGCAGGGTGAAAACAAAAAACAGAAAAACATGGTCATCAGCAGAAAAAACGTGTAAAATATATAAGGTTATTGTTTCCGAGATGAACCCGAAGGAGAAATTGACGATGAAAAAAGGCCTTCCTTTATTCCTGCTGACGCTGTACTGCGTGTTCTGCATGGTGATGACGCCCACCCAGGCCAGCGCGTACATTGATCCGAGCACGACCACCTTCATCATTCAGGCGGCTGTCGGCCTGGTGGTGGCGATTGCTGCTGGCTTCTCCATCTACTGGAGAAAGGCCAAGAAAAAGATCAACAAGGCGGTCGGACGGGAAGAGGTCACGAAGGATGAGAGTGACGACCTGGAAGATCTTTGATATCGGATAAGAGAGAAGAAGTATGCAAATAATCTGCGCACCGCTGGGGTGGCTGATGCGGGTGGCTTACAGCCTGACCGGCAATTACGGCCTGGCTGTGATTGTGTTCACCCTCATGACGAAGCTGGTCCTGCTGCCCGTCAGCCTCTGGGTGCATGCAAACGGCATCAAGATGGTCCGGCTGGAGCCGGCCGTGAACCGGCTGAAGGTTAAGTATTTCGGCGACCCGGACAAGGTGGCCGATGAACAGGCACTGCTGTATAAAAAAGCACATTACAGCCCTTTCGCCACCGTGATTCCGGTGGCGGTTCAGGTGCTGCTGCTGATCGGCCTGGTTCAGATCATCTACCATCCGGACGTATGGCTCCGGCAGCCGGATCTGAATACCCGCTTTTTAGGCTTTGACCTGTCCGCGACGCCCACCGCCGCAGGCGGCATTCACCTGCTGATTCCGCTGCTGGCAGGTCTTGCGGCCCTGATCCTGAGCCTGTGCCAGAACAAGCTGAACCCGCTGCAGGCCAGCCAGGGAAAGGCGGCCCAGTTCTCCTCCATGGCGGTTTCCGTGGGCATCAGCCTGGTGCTGGGCTTTACAGTACCCGCGGGAGTGGGCTTTTACTGGATCTGGAGCAACCTGTTCACCATTGCCCAGCAGCTGCTGCTGAACAAGCTTCGGCCGCCGGAAAAGGAGATTGACTGGGCGGAGCTGGAGGCCTCCCGGAAGGAGCTGGCAGCCTACGCCGATACCGGCAGCGAAACCGTGCGCAGCCGGGAGGAAAAGCATCGGGAGAAGGAAGACTACAAGCGCTTCTTCTCCGTGGGCAACAAGCACCTGGTGTTCTACTCCGAGGGCAGCGGCTTCTATAAGTATTTTGAGCGGATCATGAACTGGATCCTGGAAAACAGCAAGCTGACCATCCACTATGTGACCAGCGATCCCAACGACCAGATCTTTGAGATCGCGAAGAGCCAGCCCCGGATTGCGCCCTACTACATCGGGCAGAAAAAGCTGATCACGCTGTTTATGAAGCTGGAAGCGGATGTGATGGTCATGACCATGTCCGACCTGGGCAACTACCAGTACAAGCGGAGCTACTACAGCAAGGACATTAAATACGTCTATGTGTTCCATTACCCGCTGAGCACCCATATGGTGCTGCACACCGGCGCTCTGCGGCATTATGACTCGATCCTCTGCGTGGGCGATTTCCAGTTTGAGGAGATCCGCCAGACGGAGAAGCTCTTCGGCGATCCGGAGCAGGAGCTGGTCGCCTGCGGCTACGGCCAGCTGGAGAAACTGTATGACGCGTACCAGGCCACGCCCCGGACAAAGCGGGAGCGGCCGAAGGTGCTGATTGCCCCCTCCTGGCAGGCGGACAATATCCTGGACAGCTGCATTGACGATCTGCTGTCGGAACTGCTGGGCAAGGGCTTTGACGTGACGGTGCGGCCCCATCCGGAGTATGTGAAGCGCTACGGCGACCGGATGAACGCCATTGTGAAGCGGTATGAGGACTACCAGGGCGGAGACCTGTTCTTCGAGCTGGACTTTACCGGGAACACCTCGATCTTCGATTCGGATATCGTGATCAGCGACTGGTCCGGCACAGCCTATGAGTTTGTGATGGTGACCGAACGGCCCTGCGTGTTTGTGGACACGCCGCCGAAGATCAATAACCCGGACTATGAAAAGATCACCGTGCCGCCGCTGGAAATGACCCTGCGGGACCAGGTGGGCATCCGGGTGAAACCGGAGGCACTGGAAGGCCTGGCGGATAAGATCCGTAACTTGTTGGAGGACGAAAGCTACAGCGACCGGATCCGGGAGATCCGGGAAAAGACCATCGCCAACTTCGGAAAGAGTGGAGAAGTCGGCGGAAGGTATATTCTGGATCAGGTTAAGAAAGCAGTACAAGCGAGAAATCAAAAGGCATAACGCAAAAGCGTTATGCCTTTTGAAATTCATAATTCACAATTCATAATTCATAATTATATATACTGGAAATTCAGGACGTATGGATAAAATCGATGCGCTCACGTTGTCATCCTGACCAAGGCCGAAGGCCGCGTGGAAGGATCTCCTCCGGGGATGTAAACCTTCAGCATATACGGAACATCTTCAGCAAAGAATCCACACCAATTATGAATTATGAATTGTGAATTATGAATTGGAACTGAGAACCGCTTTGCGGTCCTCAGTTCCTTCTCCTGTCTACACCAATCTCCTGGTAGTAGCTGGCTTTTTCGGCGTACATCATCTCATCGGATTCCTTCATCATCTCGCTGACGGATTTCCGGCTTTCCCCGGCACAGCTGTAGCCGATTGCGCAGCTGTATTTCGTTGCGGAAACGTTCTTCCGGATCCGCTCAACCAGCTGGAGAACCTCTTCCGGGCTGCCCTGCCGGCAGATGACCAGGAACTCGTCCCCGCCGATGCGGTAGACGGACTGGTGGGCTTTGGCTGACTGGGTGAAGCACAGCGCCAGGGTGGTCAGCGCTTCATCTCCTGCAGCATGGCCGTGGGTGTCGTTGATTTCCTTCAGGCCGTTCATGTCGATGGAAACAAGGGCGGTAATTCCTTCCGGATCGGTTTCCAGCTCAGCGTAGCAGGCCTGGCGGTTCAGGACGCCGGTCAGCGAATCTATTCTGGTCAGGTTCTGGATGGAAAACAGGTAGTAGGCAAACAGTGCGATCGAGATGGTCTTGCAGAAAATCTGGGAGTAGGCCTGCCTGATGAAGAAGGGAAGGATCACCATGCTGCCCAGCGCGAGGGAGAAGAAGGCAACCGGAAAAAGATCGTTGATCTGCTTGTTGGTGCGCTTGTACAGGAAATAAACGATGAAACAGCCATAGATTCCCGGAACAATGAAAGGGAGCAGCCTCAGTGGGCCGTTCTGGATCGAGCCGTCCGGCAGCACCCGGGTGATGATGCCGGTGTAAATGCTGATGAAGCAGATCACCGCTGTAATGATAGCGGGGATAAAGATGATCCGCGGATACTTCTTTACCAGGGAATAAAGAACCTGTGCCTCAAGAAGAGCCCCTGCGCTGTACCGGATGAATATCAGGTAAGGCCTGCCTTTCCATATGATCCCCAGGTCTTTCTGCTCAAATTCGATAAACACAATAATGGAAAGGATCAGGACTTCAAAGATCAGCAAAAACATGCGGCGGGCAAAGGATTTATCCAGGAAGGCTGTTGTGCGGAGAGATATCAAAAAAGCCAGAGACACCAGGATCAGGGCCCAGTTCTGGACTAAATAATCCCTTAGCATTAACACGTTGACGATCCCCCGCAAAAGATGCTTTTCATATTCCTCTCAGCTGCGTGGATTATATCACACAACCCTGGAACAGAAAAGGTTTGCAAATATCTGCTTTCATTCTTTCTCCGAAGTGGATTTAATCAGGTAGGAGGTAGGATGTAGGAGGTAGGAGGTATAAGGCTGTCACATTCTCCACAGCGCTGCGGAGAAGTAAACAGTATCTATAATTCTGAATTCTGAATTCTTAATTCTGAATTGAAACTGAGCACCGCTTTGCGGTTCTCAGTTTCTTCTCCTGTCCTTGCCGAATACTTTGTAATAGCTGGCTTTTTCCACGTACATCATTTCGTCGGATTCCTTCATCATTTCGTTGACGGACTTCCGGCTGCCCTCTGTGCAGCTGTATCCGATTGCGCAGCTGTATTTTGTTTCGGAGACGTTCTTCCGGATGCGCCTGACCAGCTGGAGAACGTCATCCAAGGTACATTTCCGGCAGATGATCAGGAACTCGTCTCCGCCGATACGATAGACGGACTGGTGGACTTTGGCTGCCTGGGTGAAACACAGCGCGAGGGTGGCCAATGCTTCATCCCCGGCGGCATGGCCATGGGTGTCGTTGATGACCTTCAGGCCGTTCATGTCGATGGAAACAATGCCCGTTATTTTCTCCGGCTCGGTCTCCATGTCAGCATAGCAGGCCTGGCGGTTCAGCACTTTGGTCAGCGAATCGTTGATTGTCAGGCCTTGGATGGAAAAAAGATAGTAGGTAAACAGCGCAATCGCGATGGTCTCACAGAAGACATGGGAGAAGATGGGACCGAAAATGAAGGGCAGGAAAACCCCGCTGCCCATCGCGAAGGCGAAGAAGAAGACGGGGATCAGATCATTGAACTGCTTGCTGCTGCGCTTGTACAGGATATAAATGATGAGCGAGCCGTAGATTCCCGGGATAACGTAGGGCAGCAGCCTCAGGGGACCGTACTGGATCGTGCCGTCCGGCAGTATCCGGGTGATGGTGCCGGTGAAGATGGAAATGAAGCAGATCGCCATTGTGACAATGGCGGGAATAAAGATGGTTTTCCGGAGCTTTTTCACCAGGGTATAGAGCACCTGCGCGTCGATAAACGGGGTGGCGCTGTACCGGATAAACATCAGGTACGGCCGGCCTTTCCAGACAATGCCCCGGTCATCCAGTGCGAACTCGATATACACGGAAATGGAAAGGAACACCACTTCGAAGATCAGCAGGGTCATGCGTTTGGCAAAGGTTTTATCCATGAAGGCCGTGGATCGCAGGGACACCAAAAAGGCAAGCGAAACCAGGATGAGAGCCCAGTTCTGGACGAAATAATCTCTCAACATGGTCATGCTGACGATCCTCCACAAAAGACAGTTGCAGAACGCCGGTCCTTTATGTACCGGTTTAATTGTGTATAATATACCATACAACCGTGCAACTGAAAAGGATTGCATTCATTTGCTTTCGTTCTTTCTCCGTACTTCACTTTAATGAAGCGGGGAGAAAGAGTTACAGATGAACGGGAAAAACGGCATAGAAGTATAGCAAACAGTCACAAAAAATGACATAAAAACACGCCTGAAAGTCACAAAAAATGTGATAAGCAAAGCGGACGCCGAAAGATGTCTTCAGTGTCCGCATTCATTTTACTTTTCTTTTCTTCCCGCGCCGCAGCTTTCGCAGATTTTGTAATCCTCTTCCTGTGCGGTGCCGCAGTAGGGGCAGAACACATATTTCTTCTGCCGGGGCTGCGGAGCCGGCGCCTGAATCGGAGACTCTTTCCTGCCTGTTTGTCCGGGGGCGTCCATCTCTTTGGGATTAAACTGTTCCACCGGAGACTCCATGGTGGTGTTTTCTTCTTCATCGCCGGGGTTGCTGCTTTCGGAACTATGCCCCAGCAAAGCACCGATGGTAAACAGTATGCCAAAGGCCGGTAACACGATCCTGGCTACCGGCCAGGGGGAATCTGCCGTAATACTGAAAGCAGCCGTGGTCCAGAGGACGCCGAAACCGGCCACGATGAGTCTGCCGATTTTTTCATTTTTAGGGTTTGTGTTTTTCATGGTTATGCCTCCGGGGTTATGGCTTTAGGTTGTTGTTTCCTGCCGTTGCATATTTAACAATACTATAACAAAAGTGAGAAAAGGTTGCAAATGTACGGATAATTTTGTATCCTGCTTGCAGAAGAAATCGTTTCTCAGTTCTGCTTTTTTCTGTTCTGCGCGCGAAAAACACAGCAAAAACATTTCAAACTACGGCATTTGGCCGCCTTGAAACGTTTGTATAAGCAGAGAAGCTTTTTGTCCGGGAGGAACCGGTATAACTGAAAAAAGGGGTAGGTTGGATATGTTTGCAAACATCGGCACCAAACTGAAAAAGACGGCCAGGTTCGTCTGCTGGGCCGGGATTATTCTCTCGATCATCTATGGGGTCTATATGATTATCAAGGGAATTGAGATGACAGATTATTACGAAACCCAGGCCACCGGGTACAGTGCGATTATTTGGGGCGTTGCGGCTCTCATAATGGGCCCGGTTTTCAGCTGGATCACGGGCCTGCTCCTGTATGTCTTCGGGGATCTGTCGGACCGGCTGACGAGCGTTGAGGCGGGCGTGAAGGAAATCTGCGCGGACCTGAATCCGTTGGCTGCCGCCCAGGAGAAGGCCTTTGCGGCCACGGAGGATCCGGATGACGAGCGATGGGAGTCTGTCCGTTCCTTCCTGGAGGAAATGGAAAAGGAAAAGAACGCCGTGAGCATCTGGATCCTCTGGCGGAAGTATAAGCTGAGCGATAAATACAGGAATGCGGACGAGTATATCCGCAAGCACAGAACCCTGGAGATGATGAACGGGGAAACGGAAAAGATCGGAGAACTCCGGAAAAACATCCGGAGCCTGCTGAGCAAATAAAAGGGGGACAGGAGAATGATGCGCAGAATGCTGATACTTTTCATGGCGCTGATCATGGTTTGTTCCGTCTGCCTGGGAGAGGCGGCGGACGCGGATGCTGGAACAGGCGCGGCGGAAGCTGCGGCGGAGGCTATGGCGGACGCGGCGGAAGAGGATGAGCGCCTTGCGTCCTTTGAAAGCTGGCAGACGCGGATCGGCAACGTGACGGTCGCCCTGCCCGGGATTCCGACTGCCTGCAACCCTGAAGGGGACTGGGAAGGCTATTGGAAAAACAGCCTCTACGTCTGGGGCAACTGCGTCCATGATCAAAACGGACACCGGGGACAGTCCCCGGTGTCCATTTTCAGGCAGAAGGAACAGTCCTCCGGCCTCTTTCGTTCTGATAAATGGAGACCGGAAAAGGAAAACAGAAAAAGGAGATGCGCAGGATGAATGTGAAAAGGCTGCTGAGCGGGCTTGCGGCCTGCATGCTGCTGACGCTGGTGCTCTGTGTGCCCGCTGCCTATGCGGGCGAGGAGACGGTAACCGTTCAGGCGCCGGGGAAAGGGGTGGAGGTTTATTCTTCTTACACCGCAAAGAAACCGTCAGGAATTCTGTATAACGGCTATATGTCCACAACCTATCCCAATTATAAAAACAACCGGAGCGCATTCAGCCTGAACGGCGAATACGAAGCGTATCTCGTTTTTGAGCAGGCGGAGGAACTGATTCCGGAAATCTATAATCCTTTTGGCGGAGATGGTTACGAAGAAGTCTATAAATCCATGCTGTGCAACGCCTTTGAGGCGGAAGTATGCGTGGAGAAAACGCCGCTGTACCTGAAGCCGGAGGGGAAGAAGACCTCCATGACCTGTTACAGGGGAACCCGCACGGTCGTCTGGGGAGAATTCGGCGGCCGGTATTTTGTGGATGACTATGGAATCACCGGGTTTATTGACAAAAAGCACCTGTCAAAGATCGCGGATCTCAGCTTCTGGGACGCGAACAAAGCGCCGTATAAGGACGGATACGAGGAACGCTTTGAGGAGAAGACAGTAATCACTGACGGCGGGCATATCCATATCGGCGATGGATACTTTCTGGAAAACGGCGATAAGGTCCGCGTCAGGGCATATACCGGAAACGGACAGGTCCAGCTGCTGGATTACGGTTTTATTGAAGGCCGGTTCCTGGATCCGGAAGGAGATCACAGCACAAACAATGTTTATGCCGTGGTGAAGACGGACAGTCCGCTCAACCGCCTGCGGGTAAAATCACTCTATATCAATGACTGGGAAAAGAAGCTTTGCTCCGGCGTGCGGGTGGAGGTGCTGGAGATAAACGGTCAGAATGCGCTGATCAGCCTGAAAGGAGCCAATAAAAGCGAACGCGTTACCGGAACGGTCCAGAAGAAATACCTCGCCTTTGGAGAGGACGGGGAGAAAGTAAAAAACGGCTGCACCAGGGTTGCCCTGACGGAGAATTATGCGGATAACTGGGGTGACTATGCGAACTCCGCCGGTACTGTTCTGACGGTGGTTGGGTGCGAAGTGCCTCCTACAGCAGGGATTGTAGACCAGCTCCTGGTGATGACCGAAGCCGGTGAACTGTTTGCGTTGTACAACGAGAATGGAATCCTGGAGCCTCTCGATCCGGCCGGGTATCAGGCAAAGATAACCACAGAGCTGATCTTCAGGGAAAAGCCGAACAAGAACGGCAAGAAGATTCAGAGTCTCCCCAAGGGCGCCAGGGTGGAAGTGCTTTTGCGCGGGGAATGCTGGACGATGATCCGCCATAACAAAAAGACCGGTTATGTCATGAGCCGGTATCTGAAGTTCCTGCAGTGAGCATGGATACCGGGGAGACACCGGGGACAGTTCCCGGTGCCTGCGATAAAAGGATGGGGACTATGAAACATTTCCGAAGGATTGTTAAAAGCTATTTGCGAAGGAACCTGTTTTCGTTCACCGGTTCCATCTTTCTTTGCGTCTTTGCCGCGCTGCTTGCAATGCTTCCCGCAAAGCTGATCCAGCTGATTATTGACGATGGCTTCCTGAAGAAAGATATGCCGATGCTCATCAAACTGATCCTGGCATTGGCGTTTACCTATCTTTTCAAATACGCATTTACGTACTTTTCAAACAAACTCCTTATTTACCTGGGGAATGGCCTTCTTAAGGAAGTGAAAGCGGGCATCTATGACCAGCTGATGACGATGGACCTTTCCTTCTATACCGGGAACGACGTGGGATACATCAATGCCCGTGTGGAAGAAGTGAGTGCCATTGACGCACTCTTTTCCACGCAAAGCCTTTCCCTTGTGTCAGCGCTGCTGGAATTCATTTTTGCCCTGGTGATCCTGCTGTCGCTCAGCTGGAAGATTCTGCTGATGCTGCTGATTCCTGTCCCGATCCTTATTTTTGCAGTGGTTCTTGTTTCCGGCAAACTCAACAAGCAGGTTAAGGAGGCCCTGAATCATTCTGCGGAATACGCAGGCAAGGTGCAGGATACGCTTCGGGGAATGGAAACCGTAAAATCCCAGGGCCTTGAGGATGTTGAGAAAGAAAAGATCGACAATTATAACCGAACCGCCCTGGACAGCCAGAAAAAGCAGTCCAATACCATCAACGGTTTCTCGGTGGGGATGGGATCTGTCAGTTCCATTCTTACGGTGATCATTTATCTCATCGGCGGCATCTATTTTATAAAAGGAGAGGTGACAATGGGTTCATTTGTCGCGCTCTCGAACTATGCGGGCAAACTGTATGCGCCGATCCTGTCCTATGCAGGCACCGCGGTTATCCTTCAGCCGGCAATCACAGCCTTAAAGCGTGTTTCCGATTTCTTCTTCAGCGATTCGAAACATCCGGCGGCGGGTGTAAAGAAAAACCTGGGCAGTATTCAGCAGATAGAGTACAGCAATATTGCTTTTTCATACAGCGATCAGACGGATCTGATTCATGGTTTTAATATGCGGATAGGGAAAGGAGAGCGGGTTCAGCTTGTCGGGCGCAACGGCTCAGGGAAAAGCACCCTGATCAGGATGCTGCTTCAGCTGGTTAAGCCAAATGAAGGCACGGTGTCGATCAACGGCGTTTCACTGGATGATATCGAGCATTCTTCCCTCATCAGCTGCGTTTCGTATGTTTCCCAGCATAGTTATGTTTTCAACGAAAGTGTGGAGAAGAACATTTTCTATGGCGTGGAAGCACCGCGCACAGATTCCCGTTACCGTCAGATCATAGAGGGGCTGGGGCTCGACACAGTCATAGACCGCCTGGCTTCGGAAGGCGATGAACGCATTGGAGAAAACGGCTCCCGCCTTTCCGGAGGAGAAATCCAGAAAATCTGTATTGCCAGGGCTTTGCTGCTCAACAGGGACATGTTCATTTTTGATGAAGCCACATCCAATCTGGATGCGGACGCCATCGCATATCTTATCGATACAGTAAAAGCATCAGACGCGACCTGGCTGATTGTTGATCACCAGAATGATTTCGGCGATCTTGGTTTCAGGAAGGTATTTATATAGTGAACAACGGACACTGGGGACTGTCCCCAGTGTCCACTTTTGCGGTTCTCCCTGTATCCAGTATTTTTCGTGCCGCTTCCGTCCTGTCATCCTGTCTTTATGCTATACTGTTATCAACAGTTCAAAACCATATAGAAAGCAGGAAGACAGTATGAAAACCAGACGTCTGACAAAAAAGGAAATGTGGATTTTTGCGGTTGGCCAGCTGGGCTGGTCCATCCTCAGCGGCATCATCAACACCTGGCTTGTGACCTTCTACCTGCCGACGCAGAGCTCGGTGGACGCGGGCGCGAAGTTCTATGTGCCGACGGGCCTGGTGATCTTCGGCGTGCTGACGGTGCTCGGCCTGATCACCTTTTTTTGCCGGATCTTTGACGCGGTGACGGATCCCTGGATCGCGTCGCTCTCCGACCGGAGCCGGAACCCGAAGGGCCGGCGCATTCCCTTTATGCAGAAAGCGGCCATTCCCTTTGCCGTGATTACAATCCTTGTGTTCTTCGCCCCTGTGGAAGCGATCAGCACGGTGAACATCGTCTGGATCTTTGTTTTCCTGATTCTCTTCTATCTGTTCATGACCATGTACTGTACGCCGTATAACGCGCTGATTTCCGAATTCGGCAAAACCCAGGAAGACCGGATGTACATATCCACGGCCATTTCCCTGACCTTCTTCTTCGGTACCCTGATTGCTTACCTGCCCTTTGTGTTCGCATCCTTCCTCCAGTCCGCTGTCAGCTATGCCTGGAGCTACCGCATCCTGTTCATCGTGCTGGCGGCGGTGGCGCTGGCCTGCATGCTGGTGCCCTGCTTCAAGCTGAAGGAAAAGGACTTCGTGGACGCGGAGCCCAGCGACAGCAACGCCATGAAGAGCCTGGCGAAAACCTTCCGGAACAGGAACTTCCGCCGCTTTGCCGCGTCGGACGTGGCCTACTGGATCGGCCTGACGCTGTTCCAGACCGGCCTGCCCTTCTTTGTGAAGGTATCCATGCAGCTGGATGAGTTCTACACGACCGTATTCCTGGGCGCCATGACGGTGCTCTCCGCCTGCTTCTATCCCTTTGTTTCCAAGCTGGTAGCCAAGCAGGGCAAGAAGAAGCTGGTCATCATCGGCTTCCTCGGCCTGGCGGTGGCTTACGTCATCACGGCTCTGATCGGCGTGGTGCCGGGTCTGACGGGCATTGTTCCCGGCGCGCTTATCGTGATCATCGCCGCTTTCCCCATGGCGCTGCTGGGCATCATTCCCCAGGCCATCGTGGCGGATGTGGCGGAGCAGGACGCGCTGCTGACCGGGGAAAAGCGGGAAGGCATGTTCTTCGCTGCCCGGACCTTCGCCATGAAGTTCGGCCAGTCCGTGGCCATGCTGGTATTCACCTCCCTGGCGGTGCTGGGCACCACACAGGACCTGACCAGCAACGACCTGACCGCGTCTCCCGTGGGATTGCGGATTGTCGCGGTGGTGGCTGTATGCTTCTGCGTCCTGGGCGCGGTGCTCCTTGCGGCGTATGATGAGAAAAAAGTAATGGGGGACCTGCAGAAAAATGATTAATCATTTTTCTG
Source organism: Clostridiales bacterium FE2011 (assembly GCA_017569305.1). NCBI lineage: Bacteria > Bacillati > Bacillota > Clostridia > Eubacteriales > Clostridiales bacterium FE2011. The sequence continues at coordinate 2,359,054 of CP069418.1, forward strand.
CAATGCAGAATTCAGAATGCAGAATTCAGAATTAATAGTCTGCGGCAAATGGATGGACACTGGGACAGTCAGTGTCCATTTTTACCGGAACACCATGACGTACAGTGTCCAGGCGGCAGAAGTGTGACTGCAGGGACTGACTGTCTGTCACTGTTCTTGAAAAGAATGTGACTGAAAGTCTGTCCCTCTGTCACTGCTTCTGCCGTTTTTTTGTAGCCGTCTTGGCTCTTTTTTGCTATGATTGTATCCAACACAAAACTTTTTCAGAAATGATGCAAAAAACACGAACCGGCATCGTCAGTATATGTGAAAGGAGGTTGGTCACCGGATGATTGCGGAAAAGGGCCCGTCCTGCAACACGGAAGAATTGTTTGACAACCTGGTACTGGAATACCAGATGCCGCTGAAGCGCCTGTGCTTTATGTATCTGCGTGACATGACCCTGGCTGAGGATGCCGTGCAGGATACATTCCTGAAGGTATACAAGAACATGGATCAGTTCAGGGAAGGCTGCAGCATGAAAACCTGGATCATGAAGATCGGGGTCAACACCTGCCGTGACATGCTTCGTTCCGCCTGGCTTCGCCACAGGAAAATGAGCGTGAACCCGGACGACCTCCAGCTGGCCGCTGAAGAAAGCGAAAAGGATGAAGAGGCGGAAGAACTTGGCCAGGCGCTGCTGAAGCTGCCTGTCCGGTATAAAGACGTGATTCTCCTTTACTATTATCAGGACATGAATCTGACTGAGGTTGCGGAAGCACTGCATGGACACCCGGGACAGTCCCCAGTGTCCACTTTATTTTGGACACCCGGGACAGTCCCCAGTGTCCACTTTCAATTAATTAACGGATGATCTTTGTCGGAACGTCCATCGCTGCCAGAATTCTGTAAATGGCGCTGGCGGTATCACTGTACGCCAGGTCCTGAGGCAGCTGCTCCAGCGCCCGGAGCAGTTCCTCCCGGCCGGGCAGGCGGTCAATGTCATAGAACGCGGTATAGTCCCGGTTTCCCGGCAGCTCACTGATGCGCAGGGCCGTCTCCCGGATATCCAGCGTCCGCATATTACCCAGGCATTCCGTTTCCGCACCGGTGTTTCCCACATACAGGTTTCCGTCCGGATGCACGGTCAGGTACAGTTCGTCCTGGGGCTGCCGGAACAGCTCCGCGATCTCAAGCCCGCCTTCGATCCGCTCCCGGAGCATGCCGGGGGTGCAGACTTCCTGCCGCATTTCTTCCGGCCAGCGCCAGCGATCCAGCTGCGGGCGAAGCTGATTGAGCATCTCCAGGGTGCCGCGGTAAGGTTCAAACTCCGCCATGTGCACATGGGGCGTGAAATTGGGAACGGCGAAAAAGATCCAGCTTGGCTGAAGCCTGGTGATCAGGCTGTCGATCCCATCCGCATCCTCCGGGAAGAACCGGTTGAACATCAGGGACAGGCCGACTGTTGCTCCGCGGGACTTGATATATTCCGCAACGTCAACCGAGGCCTGGTAAGCGCCGTCCCGCCGGACGATCTCATCATGGTGCGCGGCGTTTCCGTGGATGGTGATGCCGAAGTCACGGTAGCCGCAGTCCATATAAGCCTGCAGCACGGCGTCCCGGTCTTTCCGGTTCAGCAGGGCAATGCCGCTGGTCATGCCGTGGTGGTAGTGGGGAATGTGCTGGGTCGAAGCAGCGCTCCGGATGATGGTTTCAATCTCCGGATGGTTCATGGGTTCATTGTCCATGGTGAAGCTGGTTTCACAGGGCAGGAGGGCTGCCAGGGTGTCCAGCTTTTCAATGCACAAAAGCGCCAGCTCCGCGGGCATCATGGGTCCCGGGCCGCCGTTCACATAGCAGTGCCTGCAGCGGGTATTGCACCCGGCAATCAAAAGATCAAAATTAATGGACATAGTACTCCTTGAGATGAAACAAGAATTGGGATTGGCACCATGATACTAGAAAAACAGGCAGAATTCTACCTGTTTGTGAGCAGAAAGCAAACAGCGGCAGGAACAGTGACAGAAGGGACAGACTTTCAGTCACATTTTCTTCGAAAACAGTGACAGACAGTCAGTCCCTCAGTCACGCTCCTGCCGCTATTCCATTACGCTTTGAATAATTCCAAAGGCTCACATTGTCATTCTGAGCAAGGCCGTTCATCGGCCGCGTCGAAGAATCTCCTCCGGGGATGTTAACCTTCAACGTGTAAGGAACTTCTTCAGTAAAGAGAATTATCAGTTACTTCACTTCAAACGTAATAATGATGTTCGCATTCACGCTGATCTTCGCCGCGTGGATGATGGTGGCGGCGTCGGCGGCGGACTCTGCCATTCCGGCGGCCTTTACGGCAAAGTTGTTGGCGCCGCTGTCATAGGCGTACACGCCGTTTTCCTGGATGTTTTCAATTTCCAGGTTGGTGAATCCGGCGGCTTCCGCCAGCACGGCGGCCTTGGCCTTTGCGTCTTCCACAGCCATCCTCAGGGCGTCCGCCCGGGCAGCGGTTTCATCCTGCACGGAGAAGGAAACGCCGTCCAGCATGTTGGCGCCGGCACCGAAGGCCAGGTCAATCACCTCGCCCACGCGGCTCATGTCCGTGACCCGGACAGCCAGGCTGGAAGAGGCGTTGTAGCCGGTGATTTTTTCGCTGCCACCGTAGCTGCTGTAGTCGTATATACCGTAGAGGTTGATATACCCGGTGTTGATATCATCCTCGGCAAAACCGGCAGCCGTCAGGGCTTCCCGGATCCGGGCGATGATCTCGTTGGCTTCCGCCTGGGCACGGGGCGCCTCGGCGTTCCGGGCATTCACGCCCAGGGACACAACCGCCACGTCGGCGGGGACCAGCACCTCGCCGGTGCCGGAGACGGAGATGGTGGAATCCGCCAGGGCGGCGGACAGGGACAGGGCCAGCACAAGGGCCAGGATGATTGCAGTCAGTTTACGCATAAAAGAAATCCTCCTTCAAAGTGGTTTCACTAAGTATGACGTATGCACTCATCAAAAAGTTCCGTAAATTTTTCCGGCTTTTTTCTACATTGACACTACCACGGTGACAAGGTAAAATGCAAGTGTAGTCTGGGTGAATTGTAAAAAACTATATCAGGGGGTCATGATCGTGTCGTTAATCAAAAAAAGAGCAGAGCGGGGCGTTTCACTGAGACGCTTTTCCTGGCTTATGCTCTTTTTGTCCGCGATCATCATGGCCATCCTGCTGTATACCACCATCAGCACGGTGCGGGCTTTTGACGCCCTGTCCGACGCGACGGGAGACTATATCGAGCTGGCTGCCGCCGCGGATGACCTGATGGACGCCTCCGATTACCTGACGGAGGAGGTCCAGCGCTATACCGTTATCGGCGACCGGACGCACCTGGAAAACTATTTCCGGGAGGCGGAGGGAGAGCGCAGGCGGGAGCATGCCCTGGCGGTCATGTTCAAGAACGCTCCCAATTCCCCGGCCCTGGCCCAGCTGCAATCGGCCATGAATGAATCCATGGACCTGATGAACCGGGAACACTATGCCATGCGCCTGATGCTGGACGCCTCCGGGGATACGGATATCCCGGCCGCCCTGCAGAAGGTGGAACTGACCGAAGAGGACAAGGCGCTGTCCGGAGAGGAAAAAACGAACAAGGCACAGCTGCTGACCCATGACGCGGATTATTACGCGCAGAAGAGCCGGATCCGGGAGGATATGCAGGAGTGCGTGGACACCCTGACCGGAAGCACCCAGAAGACCCGGGAGGAAATGGAAGCCAAAACGGGCACCTCCCTGAAGTGGATGATCGCCCTGATCCTGCTCCAGAGCATCTGCGTGTTCAAGATCCTGTGGCTGACCACCCGGCTGGGCGTGCGGCCCTTGCTGAAGGCTGTGAACCACATCCGCAAGGATGAACAGCTGCCGGTCACCGGCGCCCAGGAATTCCGGTACCTGGCGGACACCTACAACAAGATGTACCACACCTATAAGAAGAATATTGAGAGCCTGAGCTTCAAGGCCTCCCATGACGAACTGACGGGTGTGTATAACCGGGCAGGCTATGACCTGATCCGGGAAAGCCTGGATCTTTCCTCCACCGCCCTGATGATCCTGGACGTGAACTTCTTTAAGGAGATCAATGATACCTCCGGCCATGAGACCGGCGACGAAGCCCTGAAGAAGGTCGGCCGGGTGCTGACGGAAAACTTCCGCTCTGTGGACTATATCTGCCGCATCGGCGGTGACGAGTTCACGGTCTTCATGGTGAACCTGAAGGATGAACCGGAGGAACTGATCCGGCGCAAGGTGGACCAGATCAACGCCGCCCTGATGGACGACTCCGACGGCTCCCCGTCGGTCAGCATGAGCGTGGGTATTGCCATCGGGGACGGGGAAGCGGATTCCCAGGAGCTGTTCCGCCGCGCGGACACTGCCCTCTATCACGTGAAGGAGAACGGCCGCATGGGCTGCTGCTTCTACGAAAAGGGCATGAAGATCAAGGAAAACGAAAGATAAAAGAAGCGGACACTGTGAATGCAGTGTCCGCTTAATTCATAATTCACAATTCATAATTCATAATTATATAGACTCAGACGGATAATAGGCGTTTGGGCATACCACTTGCGTTCCCGAATGTGAACGGGAGGGGAGATTCTTCGACGCGTTCGTTTCACTCACTTGCTCAGAATGACATCCTATACGTTTTGAGTTCATCATTAAGTTTAGTTTGTCATCTTGGGGTTCGGAACGCCCGGAAATAGAGCCAGTGGCTCTATTTCAGTGGAGAACGGGGCGAAGAACCGATGACCTCCAGTGGAGGGAATCTCATCGGTTCTGAGGTCAACTGAAACGAGCGATCTGTCCGGGGGACAGTCGCGACGATTGAAGTTGCGGGTATCAGCCCCGGGGTGGCGAAGCCGGAGTCGAAAGATCTCCTCCGCGGCCGTAGCCGCAACTTTACACTCTACACTCTTCACACTGTCACATTATCCGCTGTGTTGCGGTGAAGAAAAACAATTATGAATTATGAATTGTGAATTCCGAATTGGTTTTACTCTTCCTGCAGCCGCAGTTCCGGATACCCTGCGCTTCTCAGATACTCCTGCACTTCGCTGATCGTATCCATGAAGCAACAGTCCAGGATCTCTCCGTAGTAACCCCGGGGCCCATAGCTCTTCACGGAGAATCCGGCCTTGTCCAGCATCAGGCGGGAAAGCCAGGGCGGCAGGTGCATGGCGATGCACAGCGCCACCACCACGTCCGGATGGTAGGCGCTGTTCCGGCTGCTCCGGTACCGGTGAACGGTCCGGTCGGAAACATGGGCCAGCTCCGCCAGCTTCTCCACGGTCACCCGGCCCTCATCCCGGTTTTCCATCAGGTACACCAGCGCCTCCGGGAAGGCGGCAGGCATGGAGGCCATCAGCCGGTTGCGCCGGGCAAGCCGCTCCCGGGCGGAGAGGCTCAGCCGCCTGTCCAGGAAGCGGTCATATTCCCGGATGTAATCCTCGCTGCTGTTCAGCGTGCCGAAGAGCCAGACGGATTCCTCATTCTCCTGCAGCCAGACCTTCTCAAACCGCAGGCAGCAGGCGTCGGCGTGGGCGTTGGCCCAGGGCGTAAGGCAGGCGCCCTCCTCCGTGGGCCGGATGAACTGGGGATCGTTGACGCAGACGTGCCCGTCCGCGTAGACGAAGTCTCCCCGGCTCATGAGCTGGCGGAATTCCCCGCTGCGGTGGTACAGGTCTCCCAACGCTTTCCGCCCGATGACCAGCGTGGCCTGTCCGTCCGCGGAGTGATCCTCCGAGAAGGCGAAGGGCGTGATGTATTTCCCGTCCACATAGTTGACGGCGCCGCGGGCAGCCTGGTGACCCAGCTGGATCAGGCGGCGGCGCAGGGTGGTGCGGGGCACCCGGTATTCCTCTGCCAGGCTGCGGATGACCCGGTCCCACCGGAAGCCGGGATGGTTCTGGTAATTGTTGACGGAGGGATAGGCGCTGGCCTGCTGGAACAGGCGCCAGGCCCGGGGGCGGATCAGCCCCTGGGGCAGCAGCAGGGCGATGCTCCCGGTCCTCGCCTGGTGCTCCATAAAGCGGAGGGGATCGCAGGAGGGCCGGCCGATGGAGTTGCGCACGGTACGATAGCGGATCTCCGCCGGGTTGGTGCTCATCAGCTTCTGCAGCCGGTAAAAGAGCAGGTGCCATTCATAGTGGATGCACTCATGCAGGATATCCAGGTCCCGGCATTCAGACCGGGCGGCGGTGTTGATGAGGATGGTATTGGCCGGGATCGGGCGGGAAACCGGGAAAGGGAAGTCCTCCTCTCCGGGAGCTTTCTCCTCCTGGGTCAGGACAGAACCCTCCCGGAAGAAGAGGATGCTGCGCACCCGGTTCTGGCAGTGCAGGCGCATTTCCAGTATGTTCAGCCCCAGCTTTTCCGCCAGGGCCCGGGCCTCCCGCTCCTGGGGCTCCTTCTTGTCCGGCAGGCAGTTTTCCCACAGCCGGTCGGCGCCGGCTTCGATCTCATCCTCCCGCAGGACGGGCACCAGGAACCGGTCCAGCTTCCAGAAGCTGCGGTCCGGCTTGTTCTCCGCCAGGTGCAGCTCCTGTACCTCAAAGGCGAACCCGTCCTCGGTGGTAAACCAGAGGGAGAGGCAGAAGCGGAAACAGACGGGAAGGTCCCGGTTTTCCTTTTCCACGGTGAGGGTGACGCTCAGGTCAACGTCCGCCAGGAAGTCCGTCCGGTTCAGGCGCCAGCAGGTGACGGAACCCATTTCCATCTCCCGGGGCTCAATCCGCTCTGACACGACGGGAATGCCCAGCAGCTGGCTCAGGTCCCCGTTGACCAGCCGCAGGTTCATCTCCTGCAGGATCCGGGAAAGATACTTCTCCCGGATGCAGCGGTCAATATCATCCGCCATGGGCACCAGCCAGGTCCGCAGGGCGCACTGCGCCTCGTCCTTCCGCGCGCGCATCAGCTCCGCCACCGGATCTTCCGCGGGAGCGGCGGCTTCTTCCTCTGCCCAGTCGGCATATTCCTTCAGCGCCTGATTCATGATCCAAGACTCCTTTCATCGGATAGAAAAGCACAATAAATATGTGCTGACAACACAATTATCTTTTGCAAGCACAATTATATTGTGCTTTTGGACAAAAAGCAAGATGGGAAATCTGGTAAAGTGGACACTGGGGACTGTCCCCAGTGTCCACTTCTCACGTCTGCCATACAAGAAACCATACAAGATAACATGCAAGTTATTGATCTGCTCTTTCAAATCACATATAATAAAATACGAAAGCGAGGGGATGATATGGAAGGCTATGCACCGCCTTTTACGGTCACTGTCCAGATGCTGGGGCAGGTTGCGGAGATTGCTGAAAAGATTGGCAGGATCAGCGGTTATCGTTCTTTTGAAACGAAGCCCCATCTGCGCAGGAACAACCGCATTCGTTCTGTCTGGTCCTCTGTGGCCATTGAGGCAAATTCCCTCTCGCTGGATGAGGTCAGGAGCGTCATTAACGGCAAGACGGTAATCGGCCCAGCCAAAGATATCCAGGAAGTCAAGAACGCATACCAGGCCTATGAACAGCTGGGCCATTTTGATCCTTTCTCGCTGAAGGAATTGAAAAGACTTCATGGGATCATGACATATCTGACTGTGCAGCAGTCCGGCGTATTTCGGGATCATAATGAGGGTGTCTTCAGGGGAAACAAGTGCATCTTTATGGCGCCGCCTCCGGAACTGGTGCCTGACCATATGGAATCACTGTTCGCCTGGATGAAGGACGCAAGGAAAACGCTGCATCCCCTGATCCTCTCTTCTGTTTTTCATTATGAGTTTGTTTTTATCCATCCTTTTGAGGACGGGAACGGACGGATGGCCCGCCTGTGGCAGACAGCGCTGCTGATGCAGTGGCATCCCGTTTTCCAGTATCTGCCGATTGAGAACCATATCCATAAATTCCAGCAGGAATACTATGACGCGATCGCTGTCTGTCATTCCTCCGGCAGTTCGGATGCGTTTATTGAATTCATGCTGGATAAGATCAACCGAACCCTGGACTGGGCCCTGGAGCAGGTTTCCGGGGAAGACGCCTATCTGCCTGAAGCCGTGAAACGCCTCCTGGATATCATGGAGTATGATGTGCCTTATACAGGCGCCCAGCTCATGCAGAAGCTGGAATTGAAATCCCGGGACAACTTCCGGAAAATGTACCTGCTTCCTGCCCTGGAAAGATCACTGATTACCATGAGTGTTCCGGACAAACCCACCAGCCGGAACCAGCGCTATATCAGGAAATAAACGAGAAACAATACAAGATACCATACAAGATAACATGCAAGTTAATGTTCAGAAAGTGGACACTGTGGGAACAAAACAGGCTGTTCTGTCGTTCATATAAATGGAGCTGGTAAAAAAATCCAGCAAAGACACCCCTATGTTCCAATAATAGATTTGCTGCGGTTGTTCTTTCAGAAACAATATTGCAATTGGTTTAATGCTGTTACATAAAGTCATATCTATATAAAAACATAGAGGTGTAAGAACCTGTAGCGCAGATTGTGTTACCTGGTGTATTCGCTATAGCCATATCCGGCACTTGCATTTCGACGGGGGGAGTATCACGAATGATATATCCCGGACGTGAAAAGAGCCCAGGATAATAATGATTGAAAAGGGTTTGTTTTATGTGGAGATAAGAATCGCTGCATACATAAGATCCGGATCAGTCATCATTATAAATCTGTACAGAAAGGAGAAAGAAAATGCGGATATTTATTCGTGGTCCCAACATAAAGAAAAAGTTCCCGCAAAACAATGCCAGCGAAGCATCCACCGTTAAACGGTGCCCGTTCTGTGGGAACACAAAGAGCTTATACCACATTCAGCGTTTTTTCAAGTAGATGTAACGGTTAACCCCAATCATATTTACCGAAAGGAAGAAACAATAAATGAAGAAACTTGGAATAATAGCTCTTTTGATGGCTGCCTTGATGATTTTTACCAGTGTTGCTTTGGCGGAATATACAATTGACGAATACAGATGGAGATACTCCGGCAGCACCCTGAAAAAAGGACATGGAGGGAAAAATAGTCCTCATCTTAAACAGTACGTATGCAATGTCCAGGGAGATGTCAACGTCAGCAATCTTGGCAAATGCGGCAAACGTGACGGTATTTATGGAAATGTTACTGTAGACGGTGTTTCACACTATCAGACAGCAATGGGACTGGCTTCTGACGGCCAGACTGGCTTTGACACAAAGAATAAACTGTATGACGCCGGAAAAAACCGGCCTCATTGGTCATTTGAATAAAACTTAGTTGTATTTGGGCTCCATATGTACGCTGCTGCGTACATATGGAGCCTGTAAGTCTGAAGCATTGAAAGGAGTAATGTACAGAACAATGACTTCAATGAAAAAAATAATTTGTTTACTTCTCTTATGTGTTCTTTCCTTTCAGCCTTTATGCAGTGGATCCCGTGCGGAAAAGGCGGATGACATCAGGGAGATCCTTTATCAGTACTGTGAATCGGAGCTGGGGTATACCCGGGACAACCTGACGCCATATAACCTTGTGCAGAATGAAGACGGCTGCTGGGATTTCAGCTTTTATGTGAAAGACGCTGAACCGATGACGAACGGCCTGGTGATCGGTTCATTGGATTCCAATGGAAAACTGGTTGAGATCAAAGGACCGGCGCCTGTTTCAACGGTGGAATGGCTGAATGAGCAGGTTGGGAAATGCATGTTCAGTTATCAGGATATATATGAACTGAAGCAGCAATGGGAACCGAAGCTGGACAGTATACCTGAAAAGGACATGGAGTTTTTTGACAGCATTCAATCCTTTAATCCGATTCTTGATTTTCTACGGCTGGATATTGTGCTGCCGGATGAACAATGTATTCCATATGAAGAAGCAAAGCAGAAATCAATCGACGTCATTGAAGCCATGGATGGATGGAAACCGGAAATGACGGAACACATCGATGTCATGGTCGAGCTGATATATATCCCGGACGGGATGGACCACCCTGTCTGGCAGTTTATTTATGCGCTTGCCAGTGATGTTTTCTATTCCAAAGCCGTCCTTAGTGAGGAAGAGTATACGAATGAAATGAGCGCAAAAAACAAACAGATGATGGAAGAAGAAAAAGCTGTCTTTGGAGGCAGTCAGAATCTTCCGATTCACATCAGTATCCGGATTGACGCCTATACCGGGGAGCAGGTAGGGGAAACTTTCCTGGAGACTCCGCCGGTATGCGGCATCGGTTATACCGGGATCGTGCTGTGGAAATAATCAGGAAGGATCAGAAAAAGAGAGGAGCTAAATGAATGAGACGCATTTTGTTGGTTACCCTGCTGGTTGCCATGCTCTTCAGCGCCTGCGCCGCGGGCGCGGAGACCGGGGAATATACTTCAAAGAATATTTCCTGCAATGATGACAATGTCTATGCCCTGGAAAGCTGCAACGGGATACTCTACGGCCTGCTTGCCAGCGGACTGTACAGGGTGGAACCTTCGGGAGAAAAGATGCTGCTGGCGGCTTCTTCTGAATTCCCGAACGGCATCTCCGCCCTCCTGGCCGATGATCATTCGGTATACGCCATAAGCTGCGAAGACAGCCATGCGGATCTTTTCCGCCTGGTCGCTCCGAGCGGGGACTACAGCGGCGATCCCATGCTGACGCTGAATCACGGGCCGGAGCTGCTTGCGGATCAGTGCGTTTTACGCAACGGCTGCCTGTTTTTTACGCTCCGGGAGGAAATGTCGGAGGACGCGACGGTGGTCCGGCTGGCCCTTCAGGCCGGAGAGGAAACCTTCACGACAATCCCGGGCATGGTCTGCTTTGATGTAACGGAGGACGGGAATATCCTCGCCCTGACCCGGGAGTCGGGCTGGCCTGAGGACACGGTTCTCCTGCAGATAATCTCGCCGGATACCGGTACGGCGGAGACCTGGGCGGATATCGGCAAAGACGGCTATGCCTATAAAATGGTATACGCCGCTCCCGATACGGTTTACCTGATGACCCAGCGGGGGATTAAGAAGGCGCAGAAAGACGGGACCGTGACGGATACAAGCCTTGTGTTTACCCAGGATGCTGTCGATTTCTGCCTGCTTCCGCAGGGCCTGGCGGCCACAACCGGCGGCATGCTGAAGATCTCTTCCTTCAATGAAACCGCGGAGGAAAAGCTGTCCCTGTCGATCTGCGGACTTTACGCAGATGATGAATATTTCACCGCCTTTTATGAAGCCCATCCCACGTGGGAAATCCGCCCGGTGGATACGGACGGCGAGGAGACGGAGGCGCGGTTTATCCGGGATGTGCTGACGCAGACCCCGGATGTGGATATCTATATCATGCATGACCTGAACCTTTTGAGCGACATCAAGGCCAAGGGATACTACGCGGACCTGTCCGCGTCGGAGGTCATCAGGGAAAAGGCCGGTCGGATGTATGCGCCTTTTGTGAAGACGCTCATGGACGGGGATAAGATCGCGGCGTTCCCGCATCCCTATTATGTGATGTACGCCGCCCTCAACTATAACAGGACCCTCTTTGACCGGCTGCAGCTGACCGTGCCGACCACCTGGGAGGAGTATTTTGATTTCTGTATCGACTGGAAGGAAAACTACGAGGACGCCAATCGGGATATCAGCGTCAATCCCTTTATGCACGAGCTTTCTCTGGTGACGCTCCTGGAGCATTTTGACGATGAAATGACCCGGGACGGAATCCCGGCAGACTACCAGAGTGAAATGCTGGGAAACGTGCTGCGGAAGTACCTGCGGGTGAAGGAACTGTACCCGGAGGAGGATTATTCCGGCACACAGCTTTTCTATGATTATGACCTGAACCTGGCGCAGGACGATTCCTTTGAATTCGGAGCGTTGCCCCTGACTTTCCGGAAGGATGCCGAGCCGATCTATACGCCCCTTGAAGGGGATGTCTGGTATTTCGTTGTCAATCCTTACGGAGCCCATGTGCAGGAGGCCATCGAATGCGTCGCCGCGGCGCGGGACGCGAGCCGGAACTCCGATCCGTATGTTTATACGGAGATCCCGGACCTGCCTCTGGAAAACGTCTTCTATGAGGAGGGCCTGGAAATGTACCGGGAACAGCTGGAGCAGCTGGAGGCGCGGAAGGCCGGCGCGGATGACGATCCGGATATCCTCCTGGAGGTGAACGAAAAGATCGACGCCCTGACCAAGGAAATGCAGTCTTATGCGGAAAACAACCGCTACTGGTTCACCGAGGAGGACATGGGACCCTTCCGGGAAATCGTGAATCACGTCTACTTCAGCGATTTCAACCCGGTCAAGGAAATCTATACCAACGATCCCGAGTTTTTCGAAAACATCACTGAAGAAAACCTTCAGGGTTTCCTCCAGGCCATGGACAGCAAGGTGAAGATGAGCAGGCTTGAGAGAGAATAACAGGTAGGAGGTAGGCCGCTTCGCGGCAGGTAGGAAGTAGGAGGTAGGAGGTAGGCCGCTTCGCGGCAGGTAGGAAGTAGGAAGTAGGAGGTAGGAGGTTCAGTCACCTTAACCTTAAGAATAAACCGCAGCCTCCACGCTGTCATCTTGAGCAAGTGAGCGCAGCGAACGCGTCGAAAGATCTCCTCCGGAGATGTAAACCTTCAACATATAAGGAACAACATTATGTAAAAACAATTAATTATGAATTATGAATTATGAATTGTGAATTGTCTCAATACACCAGAAGTACAACCCATCCTCTTGCGCTCCGCTTTCTCCTTGTGCTATGCTTTGATAAACCGTTGAAGAAGAGTGAGTACTTTCCATAATCTTTCCTTACAGAGAGCCGCCGGCGGTGGAAGCGCGGCAGGGAAGCCGGAAAGGAATGGACTTCCGAGGGCGAACTGAAAGGGCAACCGAGTATGTGAGACGGAGCTGACCCTCCGTGATCAAAGGTCCGCGTATGAATGTACGCAGTGAGGAGGGCGCGGAAACGCGCCAAGCCGGGTGGCACCGCAGGAATGAATTTTTCAGACCTGTCCCAGCAAAAAACTGGGACAGGTCTTATTTATTTATCGCACCCGGACCGCAGTCCCAAAGCCTCATTAACATTCCGACAGACAGAAAGGAGACTGCAACCATGGCGCACAATGAAATTCCCTACAAAATCTACCTGAACGAATCCGAGATGCCCACTTACTGGTACAACCTGCGGGCCGATATGAAGAACAAGCCCGCGCCCCTGCTGAATCCCGGCACCCATCAGCCCATGACCGCGGCGGAGCTTTCCGGCGTTTTCTGCGACGAGCTGGTGCAGCAGGAACTGGACAACGATACCCGCGAATATCCCGTGCCCCGGGAGATCCTGGACTTCTACAAGATGTACCGCCCCTCTCCCCTGGTCCGGGCCTACTGCCTGGAGAAGAAGCTGGGCACCCCCGCGAAGATCTACTATAAATTCGAAGGCAACAACACCAGCGGCAGCCACAAGCTGAATTCCGCCATCGCCCAGGCCTACTACGCCAAGAAGCAGGGCCTGAAGGGCGTCACCACCGAGACCGGCGCCGGCCAGTGGGGCACGGCCCTGTCCATGGCCTGCGCGTATTTCGAACTGGACTGCAAGGTATACATGGTCAAGGTCTCCTATGAGCAGAAGCCCTTCCGCCGGGAAGTAATGCGGGTCTACGGCGCTTCCGTGACGCCTTCTCCCTCCATGACCACCCAGGTGGGCCAGAAGATCCTGGCGGAGCATCCCGGCACCACCGGCTCCCTGGGCTGCGCGATTTCCGAAGCCGTTGAGGTGGCCGTGGGCAATCCCGGCTACCGCTACGTCCTGGGCAGCGTGCTGAACCAGGTGCTCCTGCACCAGTCCGTCATCGGTATGGAAACCAAGATCGCCATGGACAAATACGGCATCAAGCCGGATACCATCATCGGCTGCGCCGGCGGCGGCAGCAACCTGGGCGGCCTGATCGCCCCCTTCATGGGCGAGAAGCTGCGGGGTGAAGCGGATTACGACTTCATCGCCGTGGAGCCTGCCTCCTGCCCCAGCCTGACCCGCGGCGTCTACGCCTACGACTTCTGCGACACCGGCATGGTGTGCCCGCTGGCGAAAATGTACACCCTGGGTTCCGACTTCATTCCTGCCCCGAACCACGCCGGCGGCCTGCGGTATCACGGCATGAGCCCCATCCTGTCCCAGCTGTATGATGACAAGATGATGCGCGCGGTCTCCGTGCCCCAGACCCGGGTGTTTGAAGCGGCCGAAACCTTCGCCCGCACCGAAGGCATCCTGCCTGCCCCGGAAAGCAGCCACGCCATCTGCGCGGCCATCGACGAAGCCCTCAAGTGCAAGGAAACCGGCGAAGAGAAGACCATCCTCTTCGGCCTCACAGGCACCGGCTACTTCGACCTGGTGGCCTATGAGAAGTTCCACAACGGCCAGATGGATGACTACATTCCCACCGATGACGAGCTGGCCGCCTTCCGTGCCCGCCTGCCGAAGATCTGAGAAGAAAAGGACGCCCGGGATAATCCCGGGCGTCCTTTTCTTAATTCACAATTCATAATTCATAATTCAGAATTATATGGACTCTTGCATAGATAAGAGTTGCCTGACACGCCCACGTTGTCATTCTGAGCAAGGGCATTTATGCCCGCGTCGAAGAATCTCCTCGCCTGTATGCAACCTGGAACGTAATCGGAACACCCATCAGCCCACATTGTCATCTCGACCAAGGACACGAAGTGTCCGCGTGGGGAGATCTCCCAGCTCGCATACGTTCGGGAACCTAATCGGAACTACACCGTTTTCAAAGCGACAGGCGGAAACACTATATCATTCTGCATTCTGCATTCTTAATTGTTGAGCAACTGTCCAAATCTATGATTTGGGTAACAGTTGCCATGCTACAGCTGTCCAAATGTCGAAGGCATTTGGGTTACAGCGATCACAGCATTTGGGCTTCGCCCACTGTCTCCTCCGGAGACCTAAACCTTTACCTTTTTCGGAACTGCTTTTGTAAAGAAACATCATTCATTCTGCATTCTGCATTCGTAAAGCGGACACTGGGACTTGATATGTACCCAGTTTCCTGGACACATTGATTTATGATCGAGGCTCAACCCATGGATGCCATCCTGTATTTTACGGGTGGCATCCATTTTGTTTTTGCCTGGATGCGCTCATTGTTGTAGTAGTCAATGTACTTCGCCATGGCTGAGGAGAACTCCTCATATGATTTGTATTCTTTCTCGCATCCATAAAACATTTCATTCTTCAGTCGTCCGAAGAACGTCTCCATGATACTGTTGTCATAACAGTTTCCTTTTCGGGACATGGACTGAATAATGCCACGCTTCTCAATAGCCTTTCTGAAATAAGCATGTTGGTACTGCCAGCCTTGGTCTGAATGAAAAATCAGACCATTAAGCGAGGAAAACTTGCTCAGCCCTTTTTCCAGCATCCGTCGGATCTGTTCCATGTTTGGACTTAACGAAAGATCGTATGAGATGACCTCGTTTGTGTGCATATCCAGAATTGGAGAGAGGTAGCATTTTCCCCAAGATAAATTGAATTGAGAAACATCTGTTGTCCATTTTTGCAAAGGCTTTGTTGTACTGAAGTCTCGGTTAATGAGGTTATCTGCCACCTTTCCAACTTCTCCCTGATAAGAATGGTACTTTTCTTTCGGACGTTTACCTTTAAGGTCCATGCAATGCATTAATCGCTGGACCTTTTTGTGGTTTACCTTATAGCCTCTATTGATCAGTTCGTGGTGTACTCTCCGAACACCATATCGACCTTTGTTGTGTTCAAAGATTTCCCTGATCACACATGCGACTGCTTCGCTTCTTTTCGCTACAATGTCTTCTTTTGAAACTTCGTAATAGTACGTAGATCTGGAAAGGCACATCGCTTTAAGAAGATACTTCAGTTGGTATCCTTCTTCTCTAAGTTCTTTGATGATCGCTGCTTTTTCGCCTTGAGTCGCGCAGCCTCTTTTTCTTCTCTCAAGGCGATCTCTTTTTTTATGACTTCGATTTCTGCTTTAATGTATGCGTTTTCGGCCCTTAGTCTCACAAGCTCTTCATACTCGGATTCATTGAGTTTCCTAGGGTTGTTGTAATTGATTTTCTTCATATGGGGCTCCTTTGATGGTCGGCCTTTTCTCATGTTTACCAGACCATTATACCCCTCGAGCTTATATTTGCGAACCCAGCGAGAAAGTAAGCCGTTGTGTATACCTGCCTCATTAGCTACTGACAGGATTGATGAACCTGCAATAACCTTGGCAACCAGCTCATATTTCTCTTCTGGAGTCCATTCCTTATTAGTCCCCCGGCGCTTGAGAACCTCCGGCCCATTTGCTTCTTCTGCATGGAACCATCGCAGGATCATCCTGTGAAAGTTTTTGGGATCTTTAATACCTGTTGGGGTCTCTGGCCACCTTCCTTCTCTGTACATCTCAACGCATTTCCTCTTGTACTCATAACTGTAATGCATAAAAATACCCTCCTTACTGGTGTCCAGTAAAGAGGGTACACATCAACTGTCCCCGGTGTCCGCTTTTTATGCTATAATCCTGATAACGTCCGTCAGGAAGAATGATATGTGGGAGCAACAATCAATGTCCTTTCAGATGATACACATGGAAATAGCCTGCAGGGTCATGGAACGGCTCGGCCTTACCGAAGGCCGGGAAGCCTTCCTGCTGGGTTCCGTTGCGCCGGACGCGGTGCACATGCGTCCGGATTATACCGTGGAAAGCAAGATCCACTCCCATCTGTTTGAGGGCTGCGGTCCCTGGGGCGACGTGCGGGATAACGAAAGATGGCTGCGGAACATGGACCGGTTCCGGAACATATACGAAAAAGACGAAAAAGATGTTTCCAGGCGGATGCTTGCCGCCGGCATATTCGTTCATTGTATGACGGACTATTGGAATGATGTGACAATCTGGAACGGTACCCGGCGGGAATATGTCCCGCCCATGGATCCAACACAATTCAAGGAAGCCTTCTATGCGGAAGCAAGCGCCATTGATAAATGGCTTTACCAGCACAGCTCTCACACGGAGGAGATCCGGTCCCTGCTGGCCGCGGCGAAGGAAGAAGGCCTCGCGGACTATTTCACGGCGGAGGACATCGCAAAGATGAAGCATCATCTGCTGCATGTCCAGTACGACGTTCCCGCGGTGGATATTTCCGCCTTCCGTTATTACACCCGGGAAAAGCTGGAACATTTCCTGGTCGATGTGACAGAGGACGTCTGCCGGAGATTAGCGTGAACGAAGGGGACGGTTCTTATCGTTCCCTTTTTCCGAAATACAAGAACGGGAGGAACGATAAGAACCGTCCCCTTCGTTCCATTCTCTTGCGCCCTTTCTTCAATTCATATATAATAAAACATGTAAAATGTAGGTACAACAATTGCAATTACCCGTCTCTTTTCAGGAGGAAAAACAGATGAAGAAAAAGCTGGCTGTCCTGTTTGCTATTCTGGCGCTCTGTGTCCTCGGCACGGCTGCGGCGGATGAAAATCCTTTCCTGGGCAAGCCGCTTCCGGATTTCCGCACCATGGATACGGAGCGGAATGTGTTTTGCCTTTCGGAAGCCCTGCAGGACCACGACGCGGTGCTGATCAACCTGTGGACCTCCTGGTGCCATCCCTGCAAGATGGAATATCCGTACCTGAATGAGACGTATGAAAAATACGGGGAACGGGTTGCGTTCATCGGCATGACCATCGATTCGGAGGACACCTGGGATATCCTCCGGGAAATGAAGGAAGAATATGCCATGGCCTATCCCGTGGCGCGGGAATCGGTCACCGGCATCCTGAATTATCTCGGCGGCAGCCTGGGGACGCCCACCACAATCATTGTGGACCGCTTCGGCAACATCGTTTATATCCAGGCGGGCGCCTTCGTGGACAGCGACCAGCTGTTCAGGCTGCTGGATGTGTTCCTGGCGGAGGATTATACCGCCTCGGTTCCCCTCTCCAGTATTCCTTTGCCGTCAAAAACCCAGGCGCTTCCGGTTTCCTCAGCCCGCAGGATCTGGGTGGAAAACGAGGATGCCCGCCGGGTTCTCCTCACGCTCCGTTATTATGACGACGAGGAGCTGACGAAATGCTGGCTTGAAGAAGTGGAGGAAGGCTGGGTGATCGACGGGGATACCGCCCGGCTGAGAATGGAACTGGCGGCAGGGGATGACCTGCGGGATATGGTTTTCACAGACTTTATCAACGATGCGTGGGATCTGGATGTGTATACCTTGCTGGATCCGGAGCAGGGCAATTACTATTATGAGATGCCGCTGAAGCGGGTTCCGGACAAGAGCGGCTGGTTCACTGCGTTTCTGGAGGCAAAAACAAAAAGTTATATCGACAGTAATCCGCAATTCCTCGAGAAATACCTGTTCCCGGATGAAGATGCTATCCGGGAAATGGTTGAGGAACTGCGTGAGGATAAGATAGTTGTCACCTGGGAATACGCGGAGGAGGAAGATCCGCCGACAGCGGAGCAGCCGGACACGGGTGCCTATACCCTGGATGTGATTGACCAGTACAACCGGCCAGTGCCCGGCGTCATGGTCAGCTTCTGCACGGACGCAGCCTGCCAGGCGGAAACCTCTGATGAAAACGGCGTGGTCACCTTCACCGGGGAGCCGGCGGATTACCATGTCCAGGTGCTGAGAGTGCCGAAGGGCTACAGCTTCGACCCGGACTTTGAACTGCGGACCGGCACCGCTTTCGGTGAGTGGAACCTTGTGATCCGCAAGGACTGACGCTTTGATGCCAGGAAGAAGTCTTCCGAAGGTTATCAGGAACTACGTTGTCTCCATTATGTCATTTCGAATAAGAACGCGAAGCGTTCGCATGGGGAGCAAGCTGAATGTCAGCGCAGTGCGCTGTCGGCGTAGCCGAAATGAAACGGAGTCCTGTCGTGCGCGGTGCGCGGGGTTCGGAACGCCCGGAAAACTGTCCAGTGGACAGTTTTCAGTGGAGAACGGGGCGAAGAACCGATGACCTCCAGTGGAGGGAATCTCATCGGTTCTGAGGTCAACTGAAACGAGCGATCTGTCCGGGGGACAGTCGCGACGATTGAAGTTGCGGGTATCAGCCCCGAGAGGTCAATCGAAAGGGAGTGAGCTCCACAGTGTGGAGTCACGACCATTGAGATTGCGGTAAGAAGCGACGATTGAGGTTGCGGAGAAATCTCCTCCGGGGACCTGAATCTTCTGCTAACAGGAACTTCTTTGCGCAAAGAGACAATATACATTCCGGAACAGAAAGCGAGGAATACCCCATGAAGCGAAGCAGACTCTTTTCCCTTCTGCTGATCCTTTCCCTGGTGTCGGCACTGTGCGTTTCTCCCGCCTGCGCGTCTTCCGATGCCGCCCTGCAGACCGTCAGCTTCCCGGCCACAGGCGTTGAAATTGATCTCCCCGCGGATATCGACGGCCTCCTTTACATTACTCGTGACCTGAAGATGGACACCTTCGCCCGCGGAGCGGAGCTGTGGTATTTTTCCGTCCCGCAGGAGGAACGCGGCATCTTTTCCAAACCGCTGGCCTCCTTCAAGAAAGAGGATAATGCCCTGATCGACGGGAAATCCGTTTCCCTGCTGCAGCTGTTCTGCGTTGAAAACGGAAAGACGATTGACGATATCCATCCCGAACTGCAGGAAGCCTATGAAACAGAACACTTCCAGGTGCTGGGCACCGCCGGGGACTGCACCTTCTACGTCCGGTACCTGCCCGAGGGATTTGAATTTGCGTCCAGGCTTTCCGCGGAGGCCCGGGCGGAGGCGGAAGCCCTGGTTGAATTTTGCAAACAGCCGGACCGGCTCCGCCTCTTCCAGCCGAAGGATGCGGACAGCGTGCTGCTGACTTTCGAAACCGTAGACCTGGATGGACAACCGGTTCGGTCTGAGGATCTGTTCGGCAGCCATACCCTGACGATGCTGAACGTCTGGGGCACCGGGTGCGGCCCCTGCCTCGAGGAACTGTGGGAGCTGGATTACCTTTCCCGGAAGATGGAGGAAAAGAACGTCGCCGTGGTCGGCGTTGTGCTGAATATCCAGGACCCGGAGGACAGCCGGACGATCGCCGACGCGAAAGAAGTCCTCGCCTGGAAGGACGCCCATTACCTGAACCTGGTTCCCTGGGACGGCTTCGTCGATATGCTCCCGGTTTACGGGCTCCCCACCACTTTTTTCATCGATTCCAACGGACAAACGGTGGGGGAGGCTGAAACCGGCTACAAAAACTCGGCCGCCTACACGGTCATAATCAACAAAATCCTGGCCAGGATGAGCAAGGGAGAATAAGCTCCGGACAGTGGACGGTTCCTTGTCCGAAATTTGAAAAGGACTGCTTTGGGGCAGTCCTTTTTCTGTGTCTGTCCAGCGCTTGACAATGATTGCAAGACATTGTATCATGGAAGTGGGATATCCCACCATTGCTTTTGTGGGAAAGGAGAGATCAATATGAAAGCAACTGTCAGGGAATATGATGCCAAACTGGATTCAAAGAACAGGCTTACCCTGCGTGAGGCTGAGTATGAGTATTATCATGTTTCCGTTCTTCCGGATCAGAGAATCGTGCTTGAACCAAGAGTATTGACCGCTCCCTTTGAAGTGTCAGCAAATACCCTGAAGATGATGGACAGCGCTGTGGAGAACATGAAAAAAGGAGTTGTTTCACCAGCATTGGATCTGTCTGAATTCGAGGAGTAAACAATGTTTGAAATACATCTTGGTGTTCCCGAAATGTGGACACTGGGGACAGTCCCCAGTGTCCACTTTTTGGCGAATGCCCCACTGGGGCACCTCTCAGTTCGTTCCCCCAGTGTCCGCTTTTTTGTACATTGATCCAACCCTTGACAACCCAACCCTTCGAATGAATAATGAACGAAGGGGACGGTTCTTACCGTTCCCTTTTTCCTTTTTTTGACGCCATGCATCAAAACCGTTGATCCGTTCGTTTATTCTGTGGAACCTTCAAAGGAGTACAGATGATCAACATGAAAAAGATGATTCCATGGCTGCTGGTTTTCCTGGTGCTTTTCTCCGCTTTGTCATCTGCCTTCGCGGATCCGCTGGGCTTCGGCGTCGTGAACAATACGGATGTGGCGCTCCGCAAAGCTCCGGGTGGGCAGAAGATGATCCGCCTGCCGCAGGATACCTGCGTCTGGGTTCGGGACGCGAAGACGGATGACCGGGGCAGTCTCTGGTATGAGGTTAACCTGGGCTATTCTGATGACGGGACCTGCCGGAGCCGCTCCGGCTGGATGAAGGCGGAATTCATCGACGCGGGGGAGACCCTCTGGCATGATATCAGCTCCGTCAAGGCAGGCACCTATGGTATGCTGGCCTTGCGGAAAGACGGTACGGTGGAATGCGTGTGCAACGCGGACAACCGGGAGCTCCGTTCCTGGGCTGCCGGCCTTCGGGATATCCGGCAGGTCAGCCTGGCCTGGCTCGGCTGGGGCTTTTATACTCTCGACGCCAGCGGTACCTTCCGAGACTCAAACGGCACTGTCGGGAAGGATATCCGCCTGATGAATGATTTCGGCTATCCCGTCCTGCTCACAAAGGATAACCGGCTGCTCACCGGCGGATTCGGAAACCTGGCATGGGTTTATGCCCCGGAGGAAGGCGGCAGCCGGCTGTCCGGTATAACCGCCATGACGAATTCTGAGTACAGGCTCCTGTGCCTGTCAGGGGACGGCCGGGTATACGCCGCCCGTTCCGCGGCGGATGAGGACGCTTATCCCGAACCGGCATGGGAAAACTGGACGGATGTAATCAGCATTGGCGCAGGATCCACCGTCCTTGCCCCGGGCGGGGCGTATCAGTATACCTTTGCGGCTGTCCGGCAGGACGGCACCGTGATGGCGGCTCCGGAGGAACTGTCGCTGCTGCTCAGCTCCTGGCGGGATATCCGGAAGGTCAGCCTCGATTCCCACTGGATCCTCGGCCTGAAAAACGACGGCACGGCAGTGATTCTCGCACCGGACGGCACGCAAGCGCCGGATGTTTCAGGATGGTCCGGCCTCACGGATATTGGCAGCGGAGGGGACTATGTTGTCGGCGTGAAGGAAGACGGCACCCTCCTCTTCGCCGGGGAGCACAGCTTTAAGGAATAAACCTCCACAGCCACTTTCTCTTGACAACCCAACCCTTCGAATGAATAATAAACATGGGTTTTTATTTTTTTGTTTGTCAGGGGGCAAGGGAGTTTCATGCAGTACATGAGCGAATTCTGTATCGCCGCGGTGGTGGGCACCGTGGTGCTTTTCGCGCTGTATTTCCTGAAGCGGAATTACGACACGCCGCATAACCGGCTCTTTTTCTGCATGGTCGTGATCAACCTGGTCTGCTCCTCGCTGAATATCGTGTCCATCCACTCCATCGCGCATCCGGAGCAGTTCTCCGCCTTTATGCGCGACGCGGTGAACCTGACCTATCTGTGGTTCTACAACCTGCTGGCCGGCGTTTTCCTGCTCTATGCCGACAACCTGACGAAGATCCCGCAGCTCAAAATCCCGGTGCGGATCTTCTTCTTTTCCATTCATCTGCTGGAAACATTCCTCATCTTCACTTCACCCGTCACAAGGTGGATCGCCTACTTTGACGAGAGCCTGGTCTATCACCGGGGCATCCTTCATCCCGTTCTTTACGCCATCGCCTATTCGGAGATCCTGGCCGGCCTCATTTTCTACTTCGTCTGCCGCAAGCGCTTCAACCATTACCAGAAGATCTCCGTTTTCTGGTATGCCGTGGTCAATTTCGGCGCGCATGCCTTCCAGCTGATTTTCCCCCGCTATGTCATCGGCAATTTCATCGCCACCCTGAGCCTGTTTTTCCTCTTCATCGCCTTTGAAAACCAGGCCTATTACCTTTTCCAGACCACCATGTGCTATAACCGCTACGCCTTTATCACCACCATCCGCCGCCTGCAGAAGCGCCGGACGCCGTACCGGATTATGGCCCTGAACATGGATTATATCCGCACATCCGCCGTGGCCTCCCGGCCCTCCACCATCGACCAGCTGACCATCATCCTCGCGGAGCGGGTGGACAGTGCCTTCCCCGGCAAGGTCTACGTCCTGTCCAATGAGTGCTTCGCCATCGTCGCGGAGGACGATTCCCCGGAGTGGGACCAGTCCGCCCGGGAGAAGGTGCAGGAGTATTTCTCCGTTCCCTTTGTCTTTACGCAGCAGGATAAAACGGAAACCACCCGGATCTCGCCCCTCATCCGCACGATCCACGTCACGGAGCGTTTCCCGGACGGCTACGCCCTCCTGGATTACCTCACCGGCACGGAGAACACCTCTTCCGCCGCCCTCACGGACGAGGCGGTGGATACCGCCCTGGAGTCCATGCGCCATGAGCAGCAGATCCTGCATGTGATCGACAAGGCCCTGGAAAACAGGTCCTTCAAAGTCTTTTACCAGCCCATCCTGGACGTGGCCTCCGGCACCTACTGCAGCGCGGAAGCCCTGATCCGCCTGCGGGACGGCAACGGATCCTTCGTCAACCCGGAGGAGCTGATCCGTGTAGCGGAGAAAAACGGGCGCATCAACGCCGTGGGCTTGTTTGTGTTTGAGGAAGTCTGCCGCATGATCCGGGACCGGGATACGAAGCACCTGGGCATCAGCTGCGTCCAGGTCAACCTGTCGCCCCGCCAGCTGCGGGAGCCGTCCCTCGCGGACGACCTGCTGGATCTGCTGCGCAAGTACGGCCTTTCCACGGACGCCATCAACCTGGAAATCACGGAAACCGCCGAGATCACCCGCCCGGAAAAGGAACAGGTGGTTTCCTTCATGGAGCGCATGCGGGCGGAAGGCGTCGCCTTCAGCCTGGATGATTACGGCTCCGGCTTTGCCACCATCGGTACCCTCCTGACCTATCCGGTGAACACCGTGAAGTTTGACCGGGATATCCTCTGGAAGGCCATGACGGAGCCTTCCGCCATGACCCTCCTCAAAACCTCCCTCAGCGCGGTCCGCGGCATCGGCAAAAAGGCCGTGGTGGAAGGCGTGGAAACCAAGGAAATGGAGCAGATGCTCCGGGAAAACGACTGCGACTGCATGCAGGGCTTCCTCTTCTCCCGCCCCCTGGCGGAGGAGAACTTCATCCGCTTTATCCGGGAACACAATACGAAACAATAATTCATAATTCATGTGACAAAGGGACAGACCAACTGTCACATTCCACGAATGTGACAGTTGGTCTGTCCCTTTGTCACATTCCGCCGTTGGAAGTGGTTTTTCCACCATTGTTCATTGTCATCGCGAAAAGCGATGACGAACCTTTCACTGCGTGTTCACGTTCTTTTCACCATAAAGGATTATGGTTCATCTGTACCCTCAGGTGCAAAAGAAAGGAAGATGAACCGTGACAAAGGGAGAATTCATCAGGAAAATTGAAGATGCCTGGAAAATGGTCATCGCCATCAGCGGAAGAAAGTTTCAGATTGTCCGGGATGAGGAGGACTGGCTCACCATTTCGGAAAATAAACACCAGGATACAGAAAAGCACTACTCCGACACCTATGACCTGGTAAGCCGGTACAAGATCGATGGCAAATCCCTCCGGGACTACATCGATGCCATCACCATCGAGGAATACGTCGCACTGCTCGACGCCTGAAAAAGTGGACACTGGGGACTGTCCCCAGTGTCCACCCTATCGGGAACCTGGTCGGAACATCTGGACTCAAAAAGTCTGGAATGCAGTAACTACAATTGTTAATTGTTAATTGAAAAGCGGCCACTGGAGACTGTTCTCCAGTGGCCGCTTTTCAAATCCCCTTCCTCTGCTTCCAGGCCACCCAGCCCAGCGTCAGCAGGGCGTAGCAGGCGGCGCCGATCAGAATGATGAAGCTCAGGTCATCCTCAAAGAAGAAGCTTCTTGCGTGGAAGCCTTTGGTCAGCACATGGGCGGCCAGATAGGACACGGGCGCGAAGAAGATCTGGCGGAATACCGGCGCAACATCCTGGTTCCGGAACAGGAACCAGAGCAGTGAGGAAAGAGATGCCAAACAGCAGGCGAGGATCGCGTAGCTTCCCAAAGCCAGTCTGGGCATGATGGTTACGCCGCCGCTCATCGGTTCGCCCCACAGCAGTTCCTGCCCGGAGCCGGAATCGTAAACCAGCCGGTCCGGAACCGGATAGAAGGTGAAGGTTGAGTAGTCCCCGGTCAGCTTTTTGCCGGGATTCCTGCCCCAGCCCTGCATGATTGCGGTGACTGTTCCGTTTTCGTCTATTTCCTGCTCTGTATTGATCCCGTTGATCTTGTTGTCAAACTGAATGGCCAGCACCTTTTCTTTCTGCTCGTCCGCATCGAGCGGGACGGGACTGCTGGTCCGCGTTTCAGCGTCTCCTCTTGTGGTGACCCCCGTTACCTTTACCAGCCCCTCTTCCCAGGTTACCTGATGCATGTCGTTAAATCGGTGGAAAGCCGAACCAAGGAGGATAAAGACGCACAGCGCCGCGATTGCCGCGGTGATCCACCGCCGCTTGTTAATCATTTTTTTCAGGCTCAGCAGCGGTTTTGCCGTATCGACGGCCGGTGCGGCCGGCGCGGCGGCTTCCGCTTTGATCTTTTCCAGCTTTTTGCTGCATTCCGGGCATTCTTCCAGGTGCTCGTCCACCAGGGCGTGCGTTTCTTCCTCAATCATGTCTTCCGCGTACAGCGGCAGCAAATCCCGGACCACAGCGCATGGGATTTTCATGCTTATTCCCCCATTTCCTTTCTGATCATCGCACGGGCCCGGTGGTAGACCACGCAGGCCCAGTTGTCTGTTTTACCGAATAGCTCGCCGATATCCCGGAAGCTGAGCTGGCCCAGGGTCCGCAGGGTGAAAACCTCCCTGTACGGCTCCTCCAGGCGGTGCAGCAACCGGTGAACGTGCATGCTCTGATCCTGCCGCATAATGGATTCCTCCGGCCCGGGCGAATCATCGGAAAAGGTCTCTGCGTCGCTGAGCGGCTGCTCTTTCCTTTTCCGCTGTTCTGATATCCAGAGGTTCCTTGCGATGGAGCACAGCCAGGTCTTCAGGCTGCTTTTTCCCTGGAACTGGTCCAGGTTCCGCAGTGCCCTGAAGAAGGTTTCCTGGGTTATTTCCTCGGCGATGGCCTGGTTCCCGGAGAGGGAAAGCACATACCGGTATACCGGATCAAAATAATCCCGGTAGATCCGGTCAAAAGAACCGTTCTGCATCTGCTTTCTCCCTCCTTTCACTTTGTTAGACGCACAATCTCAGAAAATCTTACAAAAAAAAAAGAAATAAATCAAAAACGGACACCGGGGACAGTCCCCAGTGTCCAAAATCATTCGATGACAAACCCCTTCGGATAAACCGGCAGCCTTTTCCCGGTACTCAGGACAAGATCCTCCTCGTTTGCGTCCACGGTGGAAAACTCTTCTTCCTCCACCTCGACCCAGTCTCCCGCCTCATTTTTTTTCCAATGCTCCGCATAGGAGTATACAAGTTTCTCGCCCTCTGCACGGCACTTCCACACGTCTCTGGCGTTCTCCCACAGGCATTCTGTCACATAGGTAGCCTCTTTCAGCGTGAGGGTCCGGGCGTCAAACCAGTAATCCACGGCGTTGTCCACATCCGGATCGCTTGGATCCGGCAGGATGATCCGCAGATAATCCTCCCCGAAGTATGCCAGCATCACCGGCAGGCTGCTCACTTCCAGGAACTGTTCGTTCACCCACTGCAGCTCCCATTCCCCGTTCAGGGCCTCAAAGCCGCACAGCAGGGTTTTTCCGCTGCTCCGGAACACGGCCACCGCATGATCCAGGTTGTATGCCACCAGCGGCTTGACCGCCATCCATTTCAGGCCCGGATTGTAACAGATCTCCGCCTCCGGGTATCCGCTTTCCCGCATCACCCGCGTGCACACTTCCGCGTATCCTTCCGCATCCATGCTTTCCACACCCTGGGGAGAGATCACATGCGGATAATTTTTCACCCACTCTGCCGCCGGTGTTCCCTCATGGGCGTGCATTACAACGGTAAAGTCGGCAATTCCCCAGTCGTTCCAGCCGAAAGCCAGGTCGCTTTTGTCTTCAAGGTCTTCCTCCTCACCTTCGCAGAACCAGGTAAAACGGATGTCATGATCCGGCCAGTATATATCTGATACTTTGTAAAGAAAGCACAATGCCTCCTCGCCGATTTTGGTCACGCTTTCCGGAATGCGCAGCGTTCCCTGAAGCTGTGTATTTCCCGTCAGCATCCAGGGCGTGATTTCTGTCAGCCCCTCAGGTATTTCCAGTTCCGCCAATGCTTCGTTGTCCAGGAATGCGCATTCATCGATATACTTCATCTTTTTCGGAAGGCGTATCCGTCTGATCTCTTTGGTTTCTGAAAAAGCAGCCTCACCGATTACCTGCACGCTGTCCGGCACAAATACGCCGGTCAGTTTTTCGTTTTCGCTAAAAGCGTACATGCAGATCTCTTCCGTACCGTCCGGGATTACGTATCCCCCCTGTTTGCTCCGGGGACACACGACCAGTTTCTTCCTGTCTTTGGAAAACAGCACGCCGTCTATGTCACAAAAGAACGGGTTGTCCGGGTCTACTTCAATTCTTTCCAGGGCGGGACAGCAAACAAATTCCACAAAAACTTCTCCCATGTATGCCTGGCCTGGTTCATCACCCTCCTTGTAATAACGAGGACGGAAGGAGGCGGGGAGCTTCAGGACTTTCAGGTTTTCCGGATCGTCAAAATTAATCCCTTCTGTGCCTTCCGGAACGGTATATTCCTCTTCCGTCCGGCCGCTGGGATACGTCACCAGCCATTTCCTGTCTTTGGAGAAAAGCACGCCGTCAATGGAGCAATAATACTCATTGCCTTCCTCAACAAAAATATCGGTAACGCTTTTGTCGCTGAGCAGGTCCTCGTATTTTTGAAACCCCAGCCAGATGTCATCCTTCGAGAGGGTCACGGAGTGTTTGGTCTCCTCAGCGCATCCAGCCTGAACCAGGAAAAGAATACATACCGCCAGAACAGCCAGAACCAGCCTGCGGATTGCTTTCATGCTTTTCATATACAGTTCCTCCCGCTTATTGTGATGTGGGGAAACGCCTCTTTGCCCATAAAACGAAATAAGTATTCTTTCTCTTCCTTGCGGCTGCAGCCGCAACTCTTCACTTATCACTCTACACTTTTCACTTATAACCTTCAACCAATCGGAACACCAAAAAAACAGAGCCTGCCACCCGGCAGGCTCTGTTTTCATTTGAAGGGAAAAGTTGTCAACAGATACGTCCCTCTGTCAACGTCCCTCTGTCAACCGTTTTCTTCCTCTATCCGTACAAGGTATACTGCGCCTTCCCGGGTCTCATCATCCGGCTCAAAGAACACCAGCATACCGTTATCAGTCAGGTAAAGGACAACAGTGCTGTCATCCTCTTCGTTGATCACTTTCAGCGATCCGTTTTCCGCATTGAATTCAACCTTCACGGGCTCAAGTTCCCCTGTGGAAGGGGCATATATAATCAATGCGTCTTCGGAGATGGTCACATTCGCCTTATCATCCACTTGTTCGGTTGCCAGCATTTCCTCCCGGGTCATTGTTCTGCCATCCTTCGCTGCAATCAGATAAAACACCCATTCGCCGATAAAGTCCTCGATTCCCTTCGCCGGGATAATCTCCGGAAGGGTAAACGCCAGGTCCTCCGCAGCGCTGACCTCACCCGCCAGCCCCGTGGCCAGGACGGAAAGCACCATCATCAGGGAAAGGATAAACGCAATCGTTCTTTTCATTTCAAAACCTCCTTACCGGGTATGTATAAACGAAGGCACCGGCGATAATCGTCAGCGCCTTCAGTTATATAACGATCCGCGGAGGTGTTTTCTTGCGAAAGAAAGTTGACAGCAAAACCGTAACGGTGTCAGGCTCTGTCAGTCTTTCTCCTCAAACCGGATCACGTTTCCCTCTGGATCAAACTCCACCTCATAGCTCTTTACACCTTCCCTGTGGCTGATGCAGCGTACGGTCAGCCCGTCCACTTCCATCCTCCACGCGGTGCCCTCATTCATATAGCAATAATCCATCCAGGTGACATCCACGTCGCCCAGATCGTACCCCCGCCAATCGACATCCGCCGGGAATACCCTGTCAATGATCGCTGCCTGGGCCAGATAGGCCGGGCCATTTTCTTTGATTTCAATCTTCCGCCAGGTTTCCGGCAGGGAGTAGACCATATACCGAGATGAAAAGTCAGCCCTGTCTGGCATGGAAAGAACGGCTTCACCGGTTTCCGCGTCAATCCCGACGATGGACAGGGTATATTCTGTCAGGAGCTGGACGATCCATACGGGATGAGGCTGCGCGTCCACCAGCACGCAGCTGTTCACTTCAGTCATATTTTTGCCGGTGGTTTCCCGTCCCAGTTTCCGTGCCTGCTCCTGCTTGATGCTCACGGAGGATTCTTCCGGATAGTGGGTAGCCTTCAGGACTTTCCCTTCGATTGTTGTCGGCTCCAGCTCCTTCATATCCTTTTCCAGCTGTACCCATACGGACTGGTCCCATTTGCCCATGGGTCCGTAAAGATCATAGAACCGGCTGAACAGGTTGTCTCCGTCCACGGGCGAATCCATGGTCACTTTATCCACCTTTCCGTCCTGTTTAAACCGCACTTCGATATTGCTGTGCTGCAGGTTCCGGGCGGTGAATTTGATAAACCCATAGCCGCTCAGGCCGGAAAACCAGCTGTAGTTCTCTTCATCCAGCGGGTCTCCCGCCTCGGGATATTTTTTCCGCACGGCTTCCACAGCCAGCGGGAGCAGGTCCTCCTCCTTCGGCAGCATCTCCTGGATTTCCGTGTATACCTTTTCCGGGGCATAGCAGAAGGAAGGATTGTAAGAGCGCTCCATCCGCAGGCTGCGGACTTCACCGGTTACGCTGTCAATGCTGACCACATAGTCTCCGCTTTCCTCATCTTCATCAACAGAAGAGAAAAAAGGAAACTCGATCAGAAAGGATACCTGCCAGGTGCGCTCGCCTTCATATTCTGTCAGCACGGCGCTGTTATAGGACGCCCTCTCGTTTGCCAGGGCTTCCTTTGCGATCCGGATGGCCTCCTCCCGGGAGATCTCATCCGCTTTGGGTTCGGGATAACCGGTCATCCGGAATGCCAGATTATCGGTATAGTCGTAGTCTGACGGATTCAGCTCCACCTTCTGCAGCATATCACTGTATGCCTGCCAGGCAGACTGGGGCCAGTTCTTATTCACCCCGTAAACGATGTCGAAAATATTCCGCAGCTGATTAAGGGTGAAGGGTTCCTCCGGGTCGAGGAAGGCGTAATACAGTTCGGTACTGTTCTCAGGATCCCTGTCGACGAACGAGGCACCGTATCGCGCGTGCTCAAGATCCTTCGGCTCCAGGAAGACAGACCATTCATCCTCATGGTGGGAATCAGAACCAAATGGGGCGTCTTTGATGAACATCGCTGTTATCTGCCAGATGTCCGGATCCTCCAGGGGCAGATCTTCCCCGTACTCCTCCCGGATCTTCTTCAGCGCCCAGGCAATCGCTTCCTCCCGGGTCATATTGTCTTTCCCCGGTACATGGGAGCCGAAGGTTTCAGCATGCCCCAGCCTGACTTCCAGGTCGTCATACCAGCCCTGCTGTTCATCCGTCCAGGTGCCGAACGGCCCGAAGAACTGCTGGCAGTACCTTTCAGCCACAAGGCCTTCAGGGACTCCGTAGCCGCTTGTCACAAACTGCATGACAACATCATTCTCCGGAAGAACAAACCCGTTTTCCTCAAACACCCGCACAATTTCCGCCAGATCCTCATAACTGAAGTACCGGCTGTACCCCGCACCCCCTCGATCATTTTCCAGTGCCAGGGGAATAACCACCTGATCCACAATCTCCTGCACCGTCATACTCCCCGAAGCCGACACAGGAACAGCCCCCAGCATAACCACCAGGGCCATAAGCATGCATATAAACCGTTTACTCATCCAATTTCCTCCTTCACTCCCAACCCGGGACAGGACAAAAGATGGGATTCATTCCGGTTATATAACGAACCGAGGAGGGAAATCCTTGCGGAGGGGGGAGAGAGAGGACATCGCAAAGATTGACGACAAGGGTCAGCTGACGATCAGCAAGGAAGCGCCCTCCGGAACGAAAATCACTGTTACCTGCACTGCCCTGGGTGCGCCCAGTCCGGTAGTCAGTACAATCGTTGTTGAGATTCCTTAAAAGTATAAGGTTGTTTGTTAAAATAAAAGGGACGTTGCCGGATTGTTTTCGGCAACGTCCTTTTAACTGTCTGTCAGCTTGGCGGGATATCTCCGCCGGCCTTCTGCTGGACGTATTTGATAACTCTTCTCAGGTTTTCCGCGAAAGTTTTGATTTCTGCTTCCTGGGTGTCTTTGTCCAGGAGGGCTAAGGCGTTGCCAAGAAGATAGACGGAAGTTTCTTCAGCGACGAAGAGGAAGTCTTCCAGCTGGTTTTCATTGGATTTGCTGTCCACACCGCAGTAATGGGCGGAGAGGTAATTAGACAGGGTGTCTGTTGATTGGTCATAGATTTTTTGAGAAAGCTCGATAAGCTCGTTGTAGTGTTTCGCGTCCATAATGCCTCCTATTTATTCATAGAATATACATTTCCGAATACGGGTTCAGCTATTTCCAGAAGGAAGTCCAGTTTCTTCTGCAGGTGAGGACGTTGTGCCCACCAGTCAGGATCATGCTGGAATATAGCTTCAATGACCGTCGCACGATCTTCCATCTCATCAATGGTGCCGTATGCTCGGGCGAACCAATCATCCTGCGGCTCGGCTTGTTCCCATATGTCCATTTCGAAATAGTCTTCTGAATACTGGAAGCCTTCCGGGTTGAGTTCTGTCCAGTGTTCAAAGGCGTTGGGGTAATCCTGCAATATGCGGTATTCCATAGCATGCCATAACTCATGGTGGATATTCAGATCCTTGAACATTCCCACGGCGAGGAAGAGATTATAGTATCCATCTTCTATTGTGATGGTACCGGCCATGGATTCATCTTCATGTAGGATTTGATTCGGAAGAAGGATCCGTAATCCTTTGGGGGCTTCTTCACATTTGAACTTATCAAAGAACCCTGGCGGATAGATGGAAAGCGTGTTATCTATCATCTGGATTTCTGTTGTATAGCTAGACCCACCTAACATTGTCCGGAAAGGGGAACGCCCGGCAGGTTTGTCACCGATTGTGAAGGTTTCGCCGGAAAAGTCATTGCATTCGGAGCCGAGTAGGACGGTAATGTTGTAATGCGTTTCCATAAAGTCAGCGATAGCTCGGGCGGTATCAAAGTCACTTTTTTTTCCTTGTTCTGCATTGGAGATAATAGGAAGGGAAATCATCAGAAGAGCAAGAAAGAGTGAAAGAATCTTTTTCATTCGATGGTGCTCCTGTCTGAAAAGTGATGTGCCTGTGTTATGTATAGTATGACATAGGATTAACAAGTTCGTCAAAGGGAGCATGGGCTGAAATATGTATTTATATTCAAGCAGCTTGTTTTTTTCAAAATCGTATAGTTCCGTATAGTAACGTATAGTTGCGTATAGCACTTTCCTGTGCAATAATTATACTGCGCAAAGCGACTCGACAGATATCAATCTGCCGGGTTTTTTATAGGAGACAGAGGACGGTTCTCTGTCTCTTTTGCGAGTGGAGACAGTTCTCCATTTCCGTTACAGAAATGAGCACGGGCTCCGTTGATGCCGGAGACTTTTTTCGGAAACGGTTTTAGGCTATATTTGTGTTGTGCTGGATAACGAGAGTTGGTATAAGTCTTAAAACAAAAATCAGAAAAAGAAAGACCACCGGCTGTTGATAACAGTCGGTGGTCGGCTCTTAGCATGATCAATTAACCGGATTGTTCAATACTATTAATTGCCTGGTTCTAATCGTGTTATTAGTAATGTGCGTACCAATAAGAACCCGGCTGTACTTCAACAGAAGTATGTGTCTTTCCATGAGAGCATTTTATAGTAACTGTCCGGCATTTTGCCCACAGTATTCCTGTTATAAGACCAAAGATGTCTTTGTCTACTCTCATCTGTCCATCATACCAATGACTATAAGTTATTTTCACTATTTTGTAACCATGGTCACAAACAGGGCAGACTTCAGCTGCAAAGGCTGTTGTAATTGTGGAAACCAAAATAATAGCTACCAGAAGTAATGCGATACTCTTTTTCATTTTTTGAACTCCTTTTCATATAATATATTTCATTGCGGAATGACTTCGAATCTTCTTTTCATCTCCTTTCCTGCTTAGTGAAGTATTCCGCGCTGGATTGGATCATAGATGCTCCATTGAAAACCTAAAATATCAAAATAAGTGGGTATCATAACCTCCTTGTGGTTTGGAAGAAGTTGATATGAAAAGTATAATGTGTGCGATATAGATTGAGTATGAAACCTGCAATATTGGTAGAATTGAATGCAAAAAAAGCAACCATGTGGTTGCTTTTTGAATAGTTCTGTCTGAACTCTTATTATGTGGATCTCTTAATCATCATCGTTTGCTTTTTCTGCTTCTTTGATTTCTTCATTCTTTTTTATAACGAACGGGGACTGAATTTTTATCGAACCAACAGACACTGGGGACAGTCCCCAGTGTCCGTTTTTTGTCATGAATGATAAATCCACTTATTCCTTCCGCATAAAGTACGCGGTCTGCCCCTGCTTAATCCCTTTCCGGGTTTCGGTATAATACAGCATGCCGTCATCCGTCAGATAAAGGGTGACAGTCCCGTCCTGCTCCTTGATGTCCGTTTTCAGCGATCCGTTTTCCGCAATGAATTCATACTTCAGGGGCCCGATGTCATCTATGCCGTGGGCATGGAATAAGAGATCCTCTTCGGTGATGACGATGGATACTTCATCCGCCTCCATGGCTTTCAGGATATCCTCCCGGGCACATACCGTACCATCCTCCATGATGAGACTGTATAACACCCATTCACCGAAAAAGTCCTCAATCCCCTTCGCCGGAACAATATTCGCCGCGGCGGATACCCCTCCGGCCACTGTATCAACCTCACCGGATACTACACCAACTTCACCGGCCATGCCCGCAGGCAGGGCAGAGAGTATTAGGAAAAGGGCAAGAACAAACGCAGTAGCTTTTTTAATCACGTAAAAAACCTCCTTAACCGGGTATTGGATCAGGCACGTCCGGGCAGCAACGTCCCGGATGTGCTTTCGGTAATACAACGATTTGCAGAGGTGGTTTCTTGCGGAGGGGAGGGGCATAAAAGAGGATGAATATTGAATTGGTGTGGTTTTTAGGTTGTTTTTGTGTTGTGATACGATTATCTCAAATGATATAATTCTATATAAAGTTGGTAAGGTTTCTTATTATGCAAAAGCTGTGTGTATACAAATGAGTGAAAATCAAAAACATTATAGGTCTTTTTCTGAAAGATGTTATTGTTGATAAAGTGCTGATTAATGGTAGTACATTTAGTAGATTCTGAATACTGAGGAGGAAAAGGCATGCTTTGGGGAAAAAGAAAAGATGTTATTAATGGAACAATGATTGAAGAAAGCAAGCCAGATTATAAACTTTTTGAGGACGCCGTTATTTCCAGGAGAAATGACGATGCTGTTGTTATTGGATCTAATTTGCTGAATCAGGATCCGAAGAACGAGGAGTTTTTCAATCGCTTTTTCAATTGGCTTTGTGATTCAGCGATGAAAGCAGACGATATCCTGACAAAAGAAGGTTATTATGGGCTTGCGAGTGATGTTTGTTCCTCTTTTGCTTTATTAATGCATTTAAATCAGGATAGTATAGAACTTGTAACAAAATGCAGAGAAAAACTGAAAGAGGTTGAGCAAAATAGACTTGAAGCCCAAGCTGCTGCGGAGAATACAAGCATAGATAAGATAATCAGCCATAATAAGATGCTTCTCAATAATATCAAAGATTGCTCTGAGAAAGTGAATAGCTGTAATTGCTTTGAAGATTTAGAGAAGCTTAGTCAGGAAGTTGTAAAGTATGATCAAAAAATACAACGCGATTATATGCCTGAAATACAAACAGAATATGATGAGATGATGAAAGAAATCTCTGAAAGGATTTCTGAACGATCTCAAACTTTGCGGATGAGAGACAATATCAAGATTAATCAGAAGGCTGTCGAAACATATAGAAACATACTTGTGGCATTCCATAAAAGGGAAGCTGATTATACAAAAAAAGAAGCGGATATTAGCGGCTTTTATAGCGAATTGGATCTAGCAGCTCAATACATAGATAGTGATTTGTTCCCGGAAACCTTAGCATATTATTCTTATGTGTACAATTATATTCTATCTGCTGTTCACGAAAACCAAAAATATGATCTGACTTTGCATATGATTCAGATGAAAGGAGTGAAGAGTAAGTAGTGCTTACTATCAGTGCTCATTTCAAGAAGAATAGATCACAGGGACTAAATGCCTCTTATAAATTGCCTGGCTTAAATACTCTAGGTATGTCTTCAGGCTTGAGTTATTATTTTTCGACACAAACAACAGTGACTGTTCGAGGTAATAATACTTACTTGAATCAAAGACTTGATTTTCTCCATGCTAAAACAACGGAAATGCAGGCTGGCCTTGATTTGACAAAAGTTAGTTCAAAAGCCAGAAATGTTGGCGTAAGGCTCGCTTGGCTGTACGAAGCTGAAGATGTTAAGATGGGTGGACATGGTTCTATAGAGGGCGGATGGACTGAAGAAGAAATTAAAGAATTACCAGATAGAGTTGAAAATAAAAAACTGGGTGGTGTTGTTGGGGCGGAAGGTCATCATCAAAAAAATGTAGCAGCTCATCCAAATCATCAGGCTAATCCGAATAACATAAAGTTTTTCCGGACGCGAGATTTGCATAAGAACATTGGCCATCATGGCGATTGGAAAAATGAGACAGATGATCCGTTTATAGATAAGGATCAGATGTTAAAAAACACAACCCAAAAGAATAACATTAAAGCTGAACTGGCAAATATAAAGATGGTTGTTTATATGGCCGCAGGAACCGGTTTTGCTTTGGGTGCGGCGGTAACATTAGCGCTGGAAGGCGTATCATTCAAAACTATTCGAAAAGCTGTCATCAGAGGTGGAAAGCAGGCTGTTAATTCAATGGCATTTTCTCTCGTTGGATATGGAATTGGACGAGTTGCAGGAGAAAGGCTTACTGATGCAATTGTTAAACACTTAATTATTCATAGATTTAATCTTTCTATTGCTAAAATTGCATTGCTCAATCAGACGATTTCAGGAGCAGTAGTATCAACTATACTCCTTACGGTTGCATATGTGAGGTTAAGGGTATCTGGGCTGTCTTCTCGGATGGCAATTCGGAAATTGGCACCAGTAATGGCATTATCTTTTGCGGGCCTGATTATTTCAAGTGTCGTCGGTTATTTCTTTAAAAAACCTGGTCTGATTATATTTGGGATGCTTTGGACTTTTGGTCAAGTGTGGTATATAAAAAATAAAGATAATCGTCGTAAAGAAATTATCAGAAAAGTTGAGTTTTTCCGTCTTGAGCACAGCATGCCAATTTATGTGGAGGGAACTGTTGTATGAATTGGGAACTTCTATATGAATTTGCACAGAATATTGGGAAACCCCAATGGGGGAAAAATGAAGAGATTGACAAGTGGATCCCAGAGTGCTTTGTATCATTGTATCAAGAATATGATCCTCTGGAAGTGGAATTGCCTTTCGAGGGGAATTCTTTGAATATGATTCCGTATAAAGAATTAGATTCATATTTGGGAGAATATGGACTTGATAAGAAATCATTGATTTTTGCCACATGTAATGGTGACCCATATTTTATGAATGATTCGAAAATATATACTTTTGTACATGGCGTAGAAAATCCGTCGTGGGAATTGCTAAATGAAAGTGTGAAAGAATTCTTTATGACAATTATCAATGATGGTACATAATTGGTTCGTTCAAAAGACAAATACATAGGGAAAACACTCATGTTTTCATAAGAACACCTGTAACTCTGTGAACAAAATGAGTGAAAAGAATAAAGTTGGGCTTGCCTCGCGGGATGAAGCGGTAGCAAATGGCTATAAACAGTGTGGGATATGTAACGAAGAAATCCAAAGATTTGCTTCTTGGCCAAGTATGGGCATTTGACGGATGAAGGAGAGCGGATCATGAAGCATGGATCGGATGAATACTTTTGTCCTAATTGCAACGCGATATTAAATGATCAATATGGCTTTGATCCTGATAGTGACGATACTTGGGTTTGTAAACAATGTGGCCAAACATTATATGGCGATAATGTTTACGAAGGCGATTCGTTTCCTGGGGTAATGTGGTATTGTGATTCTTGCGGAGCTTTATTGAATAAGCAAGATGGATTTAGTGATTATTGCGGTACGTGGACGTGTACTAAATGCTATCATGTTAATCCAATTACAGAAAGTGAGATATATAATTCAGAAGAAGACTATAAGAGGCATAAAGAGGAAGAAGCCTGGAATAGTTCTTATTCAAGTTTATCTGAACAGGATAAAGAAGAGGATATATATCAAGGAGATCTCTATCCTGGCAGGATGTGGTATTGCAAGAATTGCGGCGCTTTGTTAAATAAACAATCAGGTTTCTCTGATTATAATTCCTATTGGTATTGCTCTGAATGTATGCATGAAAATACAATATCTGATGACGATGACGATGACGATGACGATGACGATGACGATGACGATGACGATGACGAAAAAGAATCTTCAAGTTATAGCTCAAGCTATTCTGGAAATTCTAGTTTTTCGGGTGGTTATAGTACTTCGAATCACACAACGAATTTTTCATATAGCCCTACACTGAGGGACATAATTGAAGATAAAATTCTTGATTTTATTGTTGAACACATAATTGGGGTGATTATTGGGATAGTTTCCTTGATTGTGATGGTGTTTGTGATTGTTGGGATTAAAAACTTCCTGAATTCTGAACTAGCACATCCTGGTGAAATTAAGACAACTTTGTCTGAATCACAATTTCGGAATAAACAATATTACGATGCAGTTGATGCTTTGTGCCGTGAGGGGTTTAAAAACATTCGATTGATTGCTGCGGATCCAACTGGCTTGTTTCCGTCAGAAGGATGGTTGGATAAGATAACAATTAATGGAGATGAAATGAAATCTGGGATCTGGTACAAGGCAGATGCGCGTATTGATATAAACTATAAACGGTTTAGTAGACAAAATAGGAATGGATTTAATGAAAAGACTAATATAAGTATACGATATGGCGATGCTGTTATCTCTATCCCTTCTTATTGGGTTGAAGATAAAAAAACAGAAGAATATATGTTGTTTCATGATGCGCAGCATAAGGATGTTACACTAATGGTTTTCAGTTCGGGATACACTAACGAGTGGGAAGAATATGAAACACATTATCCAGTTACAGTTTCTGTGTCCTCTGAATTACAAGATGAAGACCATTTTTCAGTTTTTCTTGGAAAGAAAAAAGATGTGATTTATCGAATTGTTCAGCGCTCTTTTGACATTGAGGGACATGAATATATATTATCTTTAGCAGAGCCGGACACTGAAAGAATAGCATATGAAAATGATTTGATGATGATAGGTAAGAGCATTTTTTTCCCGGGGGAACAAGATATTATGCTAGAGAACAGGATGACTGACCTGCTAGGCCAGGACTATGAGGATATTAAGAAGAGTTTTTTGTATAAAGGTTTTACAAATGTCAAAACACAAGGAATGAAAGATGTTGTTATAGGCCTTTTTCTGAAAGACGGTATTGTTGATAAAGTGTTGATTAATGGTAGCACAGAGTATAAACCAGGTGATTGGGTAAAGAAAGATGCAGAAATAGTTATATATCATCACAGTAATAAATGAGATGGATATTTATAAATTGTTCAATGTTGAAAAGATAGGGAATCTGAGAATAAAAATGTCCAAGGGAGAATGAAGATGGTCATATGTCTCCTTTTCACGAATCAATCGATGCCTTTTCTTCGACCCGCCTAGCAGGAACTCCTACCTCCACCATAGAATAATATCTACGTAAACTGAATAATGCCTATGAAGAGTGCGCGAGGGACAAGCCCTGTGACCGCACGACAACCTGCCGGAAACGGTAAGGTGCCAAAGCTTGACCGATAGGGTGAATGGAAAAGAATAGAAGCCATCCTGTCGGGAACGATAGGATGGCTTTTCCGTGCTCTTCATGGCAGAAAGGAGAGTACGGAAATGGATGAAAACAACAGAATGGTTCCAAATCTCTCGGTGTTTCATGCGCTGCGTTGGATGTCGCCCGGCAAGCGACCAAATCATTCCCGCTTTGTTATATGATATGACCGTGGCCTGGGGCTGCGGAAAGGAAAGAAGGAGGGATCGTTCAGATGGCAACACTACTTGATCGCGCAATTGAGTTCGCAATGGTGAAGCACGCCGGACAGGTGAGAAAGGGAACTTCAATTCCCTATTTCACTCATGTCATGGAAGCCATGGAGATCGTTTCCCGTATGACGGAAGACGAGGAACTCCGTGCGGCGGCTGTTCTGCACGATACCCTGGAAGATACAAAGACAACGAAAGAAGAACTGGTCGAAGCTTTCGGTCAGCGTGTAGCTGACCTTGTGGCGGTGGAAAGTGAAGACAAACGGAAAGAACGGCCGGAAGGTGAAACCTGGCTGATTCGGAAAACAGAAACCATAGAACATCTCCGGGAGGCGGATACGGAAATCAGGATGCTTGCTCTGGGTGACAAGCTTTCCAATATCCGAGCAATGACCCGGGACTATAAGGTTATCGGTGAGAAACTGTGGCAGAAGTTCAATGAAAAAAATCCGGTAATGCAGGGCATGTATTATGGCGAACTGGCCAATGCCTTTGGTGAGGATGAAACTCTGCGCGAGACACCGGAATACAGGGAATATATTGAGCTGTGTGCCGGATTGTTCAGCAAAATATACGATGGTGATGGAAACCTGCTGGAAGAAAATGAGGCGGAAGAAGGCGAAACGGCGGAGGATTCAGAAGGTGAACTGCCGATCCGCTTCTTTTTCTCGGAGGCTGTGGATGAATTGCGTTCCGTATTGCCGGAAGGAACGCATTTTGATGCTCTGATTTTTGACCGGACAGAGGATGAAGACATCCAGGAAATCCAGAAGATGGCTGCAACCCTGGATGCTTTCCTGCGCACGGAAGATATAGGCTTTACGGATGTCCATATGCAGTTTATTAATGATCCGGATTCTGATGATGTTTCCTGGAGACGGACAGAAGACGGCTATACACTTCATCTCTGTGCGGAAAGCGGGAAAAACTGGTGCCAGGTGGCTTATCAGCTGGGATATCTCATGATGCACTGTCTGATAGATCACCTGAACAAGGATACAGAAGGGATCTCCTGGGCTGAAGAACTGATCTGTGAAACAGCGGCACTGGAAGTGTTCTCCTATTTCTCAGCATATTGGAATGATATGCCTTTCGGAAAGGAAGATCCGGAATATGCAAAGCACCTCAAGGAATATGTGAGCGACTGTCTGTCAGACCAGGGCACATCAGCGCTTCTTCGCTGCAGGGATAAGGAAGAACTGAAGGCAATCAACGAACGGAATCTTTTTGACGACCGCCTGGATGAAAGCCATGACCTGTATCGTGCAATGAATCCGGGAGACCTGCAGCTCCTGGCACAAGTCCGGGAATTTGAAACGGATGATTTGCTCCTGGATACCGATTACTGGCGCAGATTATCCAGTGGTTCCCAGGCAGTGGATTATATCTGCCGGCTCCAGGACAGGATCCCTGGTTGTGAGATTTCCGCAGAGGCAACCGGTGAAAACAGGGAAAAAATGAACGAAGAATCACCCATCAACCCGGAAGAAAATGATGAAGGCATTGAGTATGACGATCTGAATGAATTTGACATCATAGAACAGATCCTGCATCCGGATGGATGGGAAGATGAAAAAAACAAATAGCGTCTACTCAATGAATCAGCATTATCTTGTAGACACTAAATATTTTTTCAGTATAGTATTTTTGTGTTTCTCTCAATAGTATATACAAATATATATTATTTTTTGCATATAACTTACTTGCTCCAGCATGTCATAACTGTATCGCAAAACAACTTCGCGTCTAAATAGAAGCCTTTATTATCCCATAAGTAATATTGTTGTATTGTTTCATTATAGACATCGTACCATTCACTATCTGGTGTTGTAACTTTTCGTGCTTGGCAACCCTCTTGATTAGATTTAATTTCATAATTGTAGGCATCATCACTTTTTGTACAAGATATGATTAAGGTACCTGGCTTAGCAAAACCAGATACATTATCTTTTATATTGGTTATTGGCGTGTCATTTAATATTATGTTAAAATTTTTATAACCATTTTCTGATAGAATCGTTTTGATCCTATTTATAAAACTATCAATTTCATAAGCTAAAAAGACAGTAGAAAAAGCTTTAAAGCAATCTTTTATTTTTTTTATATCTGTACCTATGATGTTGCCAATCTTGCTATAATGAGCACTGGAGTTTCGCTTAGGCTGAATGATGGAATCAATAAGGTGTTGAAAGGAACCAGAGTCTGTTTCAGAAGCTAAATAATCTATTGCTGAATCCGTAAAATTCCATGCAGCTCTTAGATTGTCCGATCTATATGAACTAGGTGTTTGAACCCATCTTTTTTGAACTGCATCATCTATTGATGTACACCGTAGCAGATAACGTAAAGTACGCCAGGCAATCCATGAATCGAGCAAGATCCATCCATATGCAGCTAAAGATGTTTGCAATGTTGCCCCTTCTAGATTATTAGACTTTTCAATTATTTCTTGTATTCTGGGTTCAATGTCCTTAATGTATTTATCTATAACATGCATTAGAACTCACCTGAAAAATATCTTATTCCTTCACTTATACGCTCATAAGCGGATTGAGTAGAAGAGGCTCGTCTAGGACTAAACAAATAGTTGAATTGATCTTCTCCTATTGTGGCTTTCCAATTTCTGATATAAGCTGAAAGTCGATCTGTATTTATCTCTTTTGGATCGTGTAGTATTTTATATGTCAAGCCTACCCAAATAGATTCCAAAAACGCTTGAGTTGGCCTTGTATTAGGAGATAAATCTTCTATACTCAATGATAAAACTATATCTAAAGCAGCATTGAATACTGTATCAAATTCTGCTTCTGAGTGATATTCAATTCCTGGCTTTTTTCGCCTGGGATTATCAAATTCTTTTTGTTGTGAAAAAAAATTATCTAACATGGTACGGGTTGAATTCCCGGTGAATTTTTGTGGATATGTAAAATAATATGCAAAAAATTTCAGAATTAGTTCTTGTATTCTTGAAAAATTATGATTATCTCTTTGAGCTTTTGTTCTAAGAAAATTCCATTTATCAAATCGAGTATCATTTGCAATTTTATGTAGATAATTAGCAAATGAACCATAGGATATTGCCATACGTATTTCTTGCGCACTTAGTTTTTCTCCACCTGTATTTAGACGTTGGAAAGCTAGATACATAGATGACTGATCCTGATCGGGAGCAACAGGACGCATAACAGTAATATTCAACAGCACATCTTTAAGACGTTCTTGGTCTTCATAATCCAATTCATCAAAAGTTTTATTAATCCAATTGTGATGAAT
The DNA here is from genome assembly GCA_017569305.1 of Clostridiales bacterium FE2011. Taxonomy (NCBI): domain Bacteria; kingdom Bacillati; phylum Bacillota; class Clostridia; order Eubacteriales; species Clostridiales bacterium FE2011. Next base: position 2,401,703 of record CP069418.1, read on the forward strand.
GTTTCCGGTTAATTTAAAAGCGCGTCCATTAAACTTTTTCTCTTCTATATAATAGTATAGAGAGCGTAATCTTTGGTGTCCGTCAACAATATAATAGTGGGCGCTTTCTTTATCATCGTAAAGAAAAATAGAAGGGATAGGGAAGCCTCTTAGAATAGAATCAACAAATTCAGATGCTTTTTTTATAGTCCAAACATAAGCTCGCTGAAAATCGGGAACTACTAACTTATTATTCCACCACTTCATTAAAGTGGATAGGTTATATGTATTATAAAAAACAGCGATATCATCACCCATTAAGGTGTTGTCTTCAATTTCCTCATCTAAGGCTTGTTCGAATTCGATTTCTTCATCAGATATAGTAAGTATCTTATCTTCCATGTGTTTATGTCCTGCCTTTACATTAATTAAATTGATAATAACATATTTTCATAAAAAAAATAAAGCCCATAATAATATAATTATTATGTTAAAACAATACATTATTATTTTATATTTCCATGGTAAAACATATAAAGTATTGTGCGATAATTTATTTTAGAAATTTTTCTAAAATTTGCCAATCAGATTCAGAAGCTTCAGATAATTTGTATATCGTATTGATGGCAAAAGAGGATTGACAGGTCATTATTTCTATAATTTGGTTCCTTTTATGATCAGATTCACACTTTGGATACATATCATTATTCTCACCAGTAAGCCAACCTGGATTTAGTCCATATGTTTTTTCTATCGACTTAATCTGTGCAAGACGTGGAGTCCGACAACCAGAAGTCCAGCTATTTACGGCATGATGTGACACATTTAAATCAACAGCAATTTGTTTGTTGGTCTTATCAAGCGCCTTTTTAAGCTCTTTAATGCGAAACAAAATGAGGTGCCTCCTATGATTTGACTTTGTAGGAGTAGTATAACATTTGAATGAGACAATGTATAGTTTCACAAATTTGACATAGTAATATAAAATGGATATAATAATTATACAAAGTATGATACGGAGGAATAAATGATTTATAGAATTAATGCTATTAAGGGCGTACAAGCGGGGCTCCCATATTATACTTGTATGATTTCTATCTGGCAGCTTATTGCGTTTCTGGATATGACAAATGCCAAGTTACCGGCAGAAAAAAGAGCTCAGCGGCAACTGAATAAGTCTCGCATTCCAGATATTAAAAAGTATATTCTTGATAATTCAGATAGCTATGTTTTTTCGGCAGTAACATTATGTGTGGATGGAAATCTTGTATTTGATGAGTTTGATTCATGCGCTACACCGAAATGTGGTGTGCTCTGCATTTCTGACGAAAGCAAAGTGGCAATTATAGATGGACAACATAGAATATCGGCATTGAGAGATGCGATGGCAGAAAACAAAAAACTACGCTATGAGCATCTCCCAGTTGTTTTGTTTAGAGATTTCGGACTTGAGAGAAGTCAACAAATGTTTTCTGATTTGAATCGGCATGTAATCAGACCGACAAAATCACTGAATGTTATGTATGACAAGCGAGATCCCATGGCTCGGATTGTGTGTAAACTGTTTCGAGAATTACCGGTTTTTAGAAAAACGGTTGAGCCGGAAAAAGCTTCTGTGCCGGTTAGAAGTGATAACTTGTTTACTGTGAGTGCCATTTATAATGCTACATCAGAATTATTGCATGGTATGCCCTTGTCAAGCAACAATGATGCTTTTGATGTGGCCAAAGCATTCTGGAATAAACTTTATGAAATCATACCGGAATGGTCCTGTGTACAGAATGGTACAGAAGAAGCTGGCGAGGTCCGCAAAAAGACGGTTTGTACACAAGCAGTAACGTTGATTGCATTGGGTCGGACGGGGTGCTTCTGCTATTCGAAACGGCATGATTTTGAGGATCTGTCCGCCTTGACAAATGTGAATTGGATGAGGGATAATCCACAATGGCAGGGTATGCTGGTTAACGATAATAAGGTCAGCGGAACACGTGCAAGTACGCAAGCCTTAACAAAACACTTGATTTCCCTGATCAGTAGATAAGGAAGGAGGTGCCTGTATGCCGAATTTAACGCAGGAAAGTATAAAAAACGTTATTACGGTAATCCAGGACCTCTATCAGTCGGATTCGATTCCTTGGGTATGCGGATATTCGGGTGGTAAAGATTCTACCGCGACAGTACAACTGGTCTGGGAAGCCTTGAATGGTCTTCCGAAAGAAGCACTGAAGAAAGATGTTCATATCATCAGCACGGATACGCTGGTGGAAAGTCCGGTTGTTGCTGCCTGGCAAAAGAGATCATTAGCGAAGATGGAAGCTACAGCGGAGCAGAGCGGACTTCCAATTCATGTGCATCAACTGAAGCCACAGATTAGGGATACTTTTTGGGTGAATCTGATTGGAAGGGGATATCCTTATCCTCGACCGACTATGAGATGGTGTACGAATCGCCTAAAGATACAGCCAGCGAATAATTTCATTGAAGCTATGGTAAATAGTGCCGGAGAAGCAATATTGGTTTTAGGTACGCGCAAATCTGAAAGTGCTTCTCGTGGGGCCCGTATGGAGAAATATGAGAAGAAACGGGTTCGGGAATTCCTTTCTCCAGATGGCAGTCATATGAATAGTTATGTATTTAGTCCCATTGAGGAGTGGAGTAGTAACAATGTATGGCAGTATTTAATGAGCCACGAGAATACATGGGGACAAAGCAATAAGGAATTGTTAGCTATGTATAGCGGAGCATCTGCAGATGGTGAATGCCCGCTGGTTTTGGATACATCTACTCCGAGTTGCGGAAATAGTAGAATGGGTTGTTGGGTTTGCACTCTGGTGGCTGAAGATAAGAGCATGGCAGCGATGATTCAGAATGATGAAGAAAAAGCTTGGATGTTGCCGTTGCTTGAGTTTCGCAATGAAATTGCTGCGGATAACGAAACAGACCGAGAACGTCGTGATTTCCGGAGAATGAACGGTCGGTTGACTTATCACAAAGGCCGATTGGTACACGGCCCATATACAAAAGAAACGAGGGAGCATTTTCTCCGCCGTTTGCTTGAAGTTGAGAAGTTTGTTAATGAGAACGGGCCCAAAGAGCTGGAAGAGCACCCCTTGATTACACATGAGGAACTACAGCAGATTCGTAGGATTTGGCTGACGGAAAAGAATGAGTTTGATGATACTCTACCCAGAATTTATAAAGAAGTCACAGGTAAAGAGTTCCAGGATTCTGTGAATCATCCGAATCGCTATTTTGGCGAGAAGGAATGGGAGTTGCTTAAGGAAACCTGCAGGGAAGTTTTCCCGGACGAGAAGCTCATGATGAGCTTGTGCAGCAGCGGGCTGAATCTGGAAGCTAGCTATACAATGAAAGCTACAAGACGCGGCATTCGCGCAGATATCGAGCAGATCCTGAAACGGAACATGTTCCGGGATGAGGATGATGCATGCCAGTTCTATGAAAAACATAATGATATAAAGCCGGCGGAAGAACAGGCTGAAGATAATGATGACTATACGGAGGACACTGAAGGATGATTATCAGAAAAGTGGAACTCCGGAATTTCGGTCTGTATTACGGCCATCATGAAATCGACTTTACGGTCGGCGACCAGGAGAAAAACGTTACCCTGATTGGCGGACTGAACGGCCGAGGAAAGACAACTTTCCTCGACTCGATTACCTTGGGACTGTATGGACGCCGGGCTCTGCGGTATCTGCAGGATGAACGGATCAAATACAGTCAGTATCTCCTGAATCATATCAATAAAAGCGCACTTCATGATGAAACCATGGTCCGGATCACACTGGGCGATGTCAGTGTGGAAGACAACGAACTGGTGATTAGTCGTCGTTGGAGCCAGGACAGGAAAGGCGCTGTGCAGGAAATCTTTGAAGTCTTCCGGCATGGTGTGCTGGATGCTACGCTTAGTGAGAACTGGGATTACTATGTCGAGGAAATCCTGCCTCTGAATATTAGCCGGTTTTTCTTTTTTGACAATGAGAAGATAGCGCAGATTGCGGACGATGAGACCTTTGAGAGCGTCAAAGAATCCATTCAGAGTTTGCTGGGCCTGACAACCATTGATTCCCTGACGGAAGATATGCAAAAATACATATCTCTGGCTTATGAACAGGATAAAAAAACACCGGAGAATGAGACGGAGCAGGAATTAAAGAAGATTGAGTTGGATCTGTCGGAAATCCGCCGGGAGAATGAACGGCTGTCTGTTGATCTTTCAGACCTTAAGGGTGAACTCAGGACCACGGAAGAACAGTATGCTTCGCTGGAAAGTGAATTCTGGGCTAAGGGTGGCAATTTGGGCCTGAAAAAGGAAGAGATGGAACAGCGCCGTGATTCGCTGAATAATGATCTGAACCTGAAGCAAAGTCAGGTAACCGGACTTGTAGAATCGTCCATGACACCCTTCTTGGTTTGCCGCAGGCTCCTGATGGATGCGTATGATTCGGCTTCTAGGGCTGAGAAGGAAAAAGCTTCTGCCTATATGGATAAGACCCTGGATATTCTGGCTGAAAGGCTGAAACAGGGGAGTTATGGCGCTGAAGAGATCAAGACGATCTCAATTTTTCTGCAACAAATGAAAGATCAGATGATGCAGAATCCGCAGCCGGAACAGACCGATGCACTGTCAGCTTCTTCCTATCTGCTTTTGAGCAATTTGGTGCTGCATCTGGAAGAGGAGGTTAGAAAGATTGACCTGCTCGAGGATGAGATCGAGAGCATCCGCAATGAGCTGGATAGCCTGGAAATGATGCTCAGCTTTGAGGCTAGCGAGACGGATGTCCGTGAAACCTGGAATAAGATGCAGAAGCTCTCCTCTGAAAAACTTGAAAAGGAAGTCCGGCGGAAGTCTGTTGAGGAAGAAATAGAACGGAATGAAGGCCGGATCGCCAACCTGGAAAAAAACAGGGAGAGACTGCATCAGAAACAGCTGGCTTCAGGGCAGGTACGCGACCAGAACCAGCGGATGATCGAGTATGCTGGGAAGACGATTAAAGTAATGGAGGCTTTCCGGAAAAAAATCCAGATCAACCGGACTAGGGAACTGGAGGAAAACGTATACCGTTGCTTTACTTTCATGATGCAGAAACAAGGAATGATCCAGGGAATTCAGATCGATCCGAATACGCTGGATATCCATTTGATCGATTACAACAACAAGGAACTGCGGAAGGACCAGTTGAGTGCAGGTGAGAAGCAGTTGTTTGCCATCAGCATCATCTGGGGTCTGGCTCAGTCTTCTGGTTATGATATGCCGGTCATTGTTGATACACCCTTGGGTCGGCTAGATTCGAACCATAGGACGAACTTTGTGGAGCGGTATCTGCCCAATGCCGGCAAACAGGTTATTGTTTTGTCCACAGACGAAGAAGTCAACGGACGTTATTATGACATGTTGAAAGAAGACATCCGCGCTGTCTTCACCCTGGTATATAACGAGGAAACCCGGAGCACCTCAATCCATAAAGGCTACTTTGGAGGGATTGAAGGATGATCATGAAGCAGTTGAAACTTTCCAACCAGGAAAGGGATCGTCTGATCCGCATCAAGAGTAAAACCGGGATTAAGAACTGGAATGTGATCTGTCGCTGGGCGCTGTGTGTGTCTCTTGCGGACAGTTCGGTTCCCTATGGTCCAGAGATTCCCTCGGACAGTAATGTGGAAATGTCCTGGCAGACTTTTGGCGGGGAATATAGTGATCTGTATGAGGCTGTGTTCCTGGAACGTTGTAGGAGGGATCAAATTGAAAATACGCCGGAAGCGATCCAGCATTATTTCCGTCTGCATCTGAACAGGGGTATTAATTTCCTGGCTAGCAAAAATGGGCCGAAAGATATCTTTGGTGTTTTGAATCTTATACATATGGAGGATTGACGTTATGAGCACGCAGTACCTGGATTTTTGCGCGACAACGCCTGTAGATCCTCGCGTTCTAGAAGTGATGATGGATATCTATGCCAATCATCCGGGAAATGCGGATAGCCGGACACATATATTCGGGACAGATGCGAAAGGGATCGTCTTACGGTCCCGGAAAACGCTGGCCGAGATTCTGAATATTGATCCCAATGAGATCATTTTTACCAGCGGAGCAACGGAAAGCGACAATACTGCCATCTTGGGGCTTAGAGAGTTTGCGGAGCAGACGGGTCGGAAGCATTTGATTACCACGGCCATAGAGCATAAAGCTGTCTTACAACCTATGAAGTTCCTGGCTGAACACGGTTTTGATGTTGATTTTGTTGCGCCTGACGAGAGTGGTCGGGTAAAAGCTGGAGATGTTTTAAACAAGGTCCGCAAGGATACTCTTCTCGTTAGTGTGATGCATGTAAACAATGAGACTGGTGTGATTCAGCCAGTGCTGGAGATCGGGGAAGCACTGAAGAATACGGAAACGTATTTTCATGTGGATGCTGCTCAGTCTTTCGGTAAACTGAATGATGATCTACGGAAACTATCATATGATATGTTAAGCATTACAGCGCATAAGATCCATGGACCACAAGGAATCGGCGCCGTTGTTATGAAACGGAAAAATTATAAGCGGCCGCCGGTCAGACCGATGCTGTATGGTGGTCAGCAGGAATATGGATTCCGTCCGGGCACGACGCCGGTGGCTATGGTGGCCGCACTGGCAAAAGCAGCTGAGATTATGGATAAGGAATATCCGGGCATGACTCTCGGGCTATGTGCGGAAAAGGAACGTCTCTTGAAAAGCTTTGAAGGACTAGTTTATCAGATCAATGGGGATCCAGATTATACACTTCCGAACATCTTGAACATCAGTTTTGATGGGGTGGATTCGGAGTCAGTCTTTGTAGCTCTCAAGGAATATTATGCGATCTCAAGCGGCAGCGCATGCACATCCGGCAGCTATGATCCTAGTTATGTATTGGTGGCGATGGGCCTGGAACCAAAGCGTATTAGTGAGGCTTTGAGAATCTCCTGGTGGGATAAGAAAATCGATATCAAACCGCTGATTGAATATGTCAAAAGCATGACGGCTTTAAATTGATCATTTCGTTGGAGTCGGATTTAAACCGAAGGAAAATACCTGGAATAATAGTTTTACGGGCGGCTGAAGGGCCGTCCTTTTATATTGTGCGGGGGAATAGAAATTGGTATAATGGTAAAAATCTTAGTAATTGAATTTTAAACGAAAAGAGTGAAGCGTATCATGGCCCGCTTTATGTGCAAATTCGAAGATTGCCGGAATGATGGTGAAAAGGAATTTTTTCGCGCTTGCGAGGCAAATCTGGGCAATGAGATCGTTGTATATCATAATCGGTATATTGATGGCATGGAATTTGATTTCTGTCTGTTGATTCCGGAGTATGGTATTCTACTTGTTGAGGTTAAAGGGTGGAATAAGGAAACATATTTGGGATACAAATATGGTAAATTATGGATTCGTGATGGTTCTGATGAGAAAAAGGAAGATCCGTACAAAGAAGTGCGTGATCATAAATATGCTCTGGACAATCTGATTCTAAACCATCTTGGTATTAAGCCTTTGATGGAAAGAGCGGTATGTTTTACCAGATGGGAAGATGCTTTTGTTCATCAACCGGATCTTGTAGCATATATGGGGCATACAGATCGGTTGCTGTTTGGAAAAGATGACATCGAAAACAAAGACAGGTTTTATCAGAAATTGTATAGTGCTTTTATTCCGGCACAGCGTGAGAAACGCTTTTTTTCGGATGATCAGATGTTCAAGGTTATGGATTTCTTTGATCCAGGATTTGCCCGTGAAGAGTTGGAAAGACAGCGCAAGGAAAACCCGGTGACACCGGAGAAGGAAACCGGAAAAAAGAAAGAGGATCCTCAATCGGAGAACAAGGTATGGCGTGAGATTCCACCCTATTCAATCATAGCGATTGTGCAGGAAGGAGCCGTCAGTGAGCTGGATCATCTGATTGATTATTATGGTCAGGGAACAAAAATAACGGCTATCCTGGTTGGTGAGGATCTGCAAAAACATGCGGCGGAGAAACTGACTGCATTATATCAGTCCTGTTCAATAAAAGCGGACGGAACAGATCTGATTATGTCAGTTGAGGATTCTGAAATTCCATATAAAAAGGGAATCCGCTTGTTTTATTGGAGCAGTTATGTGATTTCTCCGGAAAATGAGCTGGCGAATCGTAAACTTTTTGTTGTTGATGGGAAGAGTGATGACGATACAGTATGGGAAACGCTGAATCTTATTGACACACAGGGGTTTATGAATCTGGCTCAGTATAAGGTGGAACATGCAACTGATCAGAAGCATATCCTGGTAAAAGCCGGCGCCGGCACTGGTAAGACATCTGTCATGATAGACCGTATTGCCTATCTTGTTTATTGTCATCAAATGTCTCCGTTTGAACTCAGAGATCGTATCCTGATGATTACCTTTACAGATGATGCTGCTGATAATATGAGCAGGAAGTTGAAACAGCGTTTTCAAAATCTGTATCTTTTAACAGGGAATGGCGGTTATCTGGCCATGGTCGGACAGATCAATCAGATGCAGATTTCTACGATTCATTCATATGCGCTGAATCTCATTAAAAAGTTGTGTGTGTTTTCAGGATATAGCAATGACCTGGCCGTGGAATCTGGACAGTATAATCGTAAGAAGCATTTGAATAAGGCGTTGGAGGAAGTGGCACAGGAAAAAATCTGTTCCGATCGTCATTATATTCAGAAATTGGGATTGCCATTTTATGAGATAAGGGAAAAACTGCTGAAATTTGTAGGTGCTCTGGAGAATAAGTCCATCGATCTGACCAGGATGGAGCCGGTTTCATTTGGACAGTGCCCCGAATACCCTCTGATTCATGAGCTGTTTATGGAAGTAATCTCCCGTGCTGAAAAGGAATATGCAGAAGAATTGAAGGATAATGGAAAGATTTTTCTTGGCCGTCTTATGCCGGAACTTGTTTGCGCTGTTGAAAGCGGCGTGAGGAATAACAGGTTGCAGGAAGGTTTGGTGTCAAGGGACAGGTATCTGTTTGTGGATGAATTCCAGGATACAGATGATTATCAGATTCAGGTTATTCTACAGATTGTGGAAGCGATGAAGTATCATCTATTTTGTGTGGGAGATCGGAAACAGTGTATTTATCGCTTTAGAGGGGCAGAGGAGGAAGCTTTTGATAAGCTTCGTATAGATGAAAACAAGGATCAATGGGAAAAACCGTTTTTTTTGGTTCATAATTATAGGACGGATAATGAGCTGCTTCAGGCTTTTGAACCGTATTTTATCAGTTGGGGGCAACAAGGATATCTGGTTTATAATCCGGATGAGGATAAGCTGGATAATCCGATAAAAAGTAATGGAGGTACTGTACCGCCGGATTACTATATGAGGAGGATCACAGTTAAAGACAAAGAGGATCGGATTCCGGCATTGTTTGAGGAAGTATGTTCTCGGATGGAAAGCATTCGTAATGACCCGGAGCATCATCGGGCTAAAGAAGAGCGGACAATCGCGATTCTGGTACGGGAGAATTGGCAGGCTCGTGATATCGTGGATTATGCAAGGAGCCATTTTGCTGGAGAATTTGTACTGGAAACGGAAACAGGTGGAGATTTGTTTCAGAGCGATCCTGCGATTGATATGCTGACATTGTGCCAGGCGCTTCAGAAGGATGATCCGGCTGTTTTGAGCCATTTCGCGGAATGCAATCTTATTCAAGCGCATGTTAACAAGTCCCGGTTATATGGTCTGAAGGAACAGAAGATTGGAGGCAGGCTTGCATCTGTTGTCTATTTGCATAGTCTGATCAATGAACGTCTTGAAAAGTGCGCAGGCAAGGATGATTGTAGGTCGTTTGACGAAATAAGATCCAGATTGCGTTATTATCCTGTAATGCAGGTGCTTCACCAGGTATATATGCAGTTGAAACCTTGGGATTATCTGCCTGAAGGGCAGACGTACAGGCTGAATGTGGATGAGCTTTTTGAACGCTTTGTTAGAGGTGGGACCGGTGAAGGAACCAGTCTGGATCATATGACGGAGTATCTGAGTAATTGTATTTTTTCACGGAAAGAGGCGGAAAGACGGATTCCTGATCAGAAGGAAGAAAACCGACCAATTGTTAAATGTCTCACAGTGCATAAGGCCAAAGGGCTTGAGTATGGGTATGTGATCCTGCCTTTTACAGATTTAGCTATTAACGAGCTGAAGAAGACGGGAATGGATGTAATAATTCGGGAGAATGGCCGGATTGGCTATAATTTCACAATCAAAGATGATGAATCCATGCATAATAATTGGTTTGATGAACGTGAGGAGAAAGAAGAAAAGGTGAAGGAAGAGACTCGTGTATTGTATGTTGCCATGACAAGAGCCCAGAAATGCTTCACATGGATTGAAACGGAGAAAAATGGAAGAATAAACTGGCAGTATCTCCTCAGTGAAGGAGGGTCCCAGGAATGAGCTATAAAATTTATACGTATAAGGATCCATATCATCTGGAAAAAACATTCTTTTGGAAAGAAATCTGCGATCTTCCGCATTTCTGCGCTTCCAGCGTTATGGCACAGAGCTTGTGGGATTTGTATCATGTAGAGAATGAAGATAGCGGTTTTAGCAAATTCTTTTTTCCGCTGGATATGCTGGTAAGGGTAACTTATAAGGATTGGGATGGCAATATTGAGCGTCAGATTCATCAGTACGCAGCGCTTTCAGATCAGCTAAGGGAATGGAAAAGTAAAGACGGAGGGGAAAGACCTGAATTATTCTCAGCTCTTTTACAGAACAGAAGTTCATTGCTAGATGCATTACGTTTGTTTTGTGAACTGAATATTGATCCTGGGAGCTTGCGGCTGGATTTTGCGAATAAGGAACAGCAGGTATTTGTACTGTTGTATAAATATATATGTGAGATGGATGGCGATCCTGTTAAAACTCAGGAACTGGTGGATGCGTTTCGCCTTTCAGATGAAAGGGTTCATAATGGGCAGTTTTTTTCCGCATTGCTAGAAAAGGCGCTTTTTGATGAAAGAAAGCAGCTTCAGAGAATTGAGGAGAAAGAAGACGGGGAGGAAAAGGAAAATGCATTCCGGAAACGGGATGAGCGGATAAAAGTATTGGAAGAGATGGAAAAAGATATATCCGTTCATCCGATACGGAAAATTGTAATTCATGGAATTCATCAGTTTAAGCCGCTGCAGTTGCGCTTAATTGCTGCACTGAATTCTGCTGGATTTGAGATTGTTTTCCTTTACAATTACCTTCCGGAATATCATCATTTGTATGAAACGTGGGAAAGGATTTACTCACTGTTTGAAGTTCCGATTCAACGCGATCTGACTGAAATCACACATATACCGCTGGAAGGGCAGACAAAAGAGAGCAGTATGCTGGCTCGCGCTTTAGCCGGTGTGTTGAATGCAGAGGCACCGGTTAACGGCGAAGATCGGCGACGTTGGATGGAAATAGCAGGTAAGGTTGGGTATATTCCGTTTGAAAACACGTCTGAGATGGCTAATTATGTAGCTGAAATCTTGAAAGAGTATAAGGATCCAGATACACCTAATGAAAGGGTAATGTACAAATTACCTGAGAAGATCTATTCAGCGTCCAAAGGCGCTGATGATTTGCTAAAGGTTTATTTTCCTGAATATGCAGGAGATAGGCATTTTCTACAGTATCCGGTTGGACAGTTCTTCACTTGTCTGTATCAGATGTGGAATGAGGATATAAAACAGCTGGAGTTGGACGTTATGTCGCTGAAGACTTGTGCTGTCAGTGGTATATTGAATCAGACTTCCGGTGTGCGGTTGAGTGAGCTGTTTGATCTGATTTCTCCTATGTTGGAGGATGTTTCTCTTTATGAGGATGTAAGGAAGCGCCTCGTGGATTACAAGGATGCTTATAATGATGCAAAAACGGATGGTCTTAAGAAACAGCTGCAAAATGTATCTTTGTATAATGAAAGTCAGATCACACCGGAAGATATCGATGCTCTGTTGCGATTCCTAAAGCAGTTGAAAGAGGCTGCCGAGTTCATTTTTAATAGCCAGGAGCATAAAAATTTCGGTGAACATTTTGCCAATCTGGAGGAATATATAAAGGATCGGGTCAAGGACCTTGCCGATGAGGAGGAAAAGAAATTGGTCCAGCAGTTGCTGGATCGGTTTGAAGAGGTCGCGGTCAAGACAGAGCTGAAAGGAACGATGGAGGATCTGCGTCGCGGTCTGTATTATTATCTGAGTCAGAAAAGGGAAGAAAGGCCGGGCTGGGTTGTTCGGAACTTTGAGCAGATTGAAGGTGATGTGCTGAGAAGCTATCGCCAAGTAAAAACAGAGAAGGATGTTACCTACCATTTTGCTGGATTGAGTGATGGCGCTATATGCGCAAAGGCAGATGATATTCTTCCGTGGCCGCTGACGGATCATTTTATCCATGTGGTTTATTCTCCTGTGGCTATGGTATTTCAGGTGTATTATGCGGCTTTATGTGATCGTCAGTCATATATGCAGTATGCATTATTCTATGGATTGTTTTATAATCGCGGCAAGGTCAGACTGAGCTTTGTTCGTCATCTTGAAGATCGTCGTGAGGAACAGTTGTATTATCCGCTGCAGATTCTGAATATTCAGAAAGAGGATTTCGGGGATCTTGATAAGAATAGGGATACTCAGCCTATTCTGCACGAGGATACTGATACGGCTTTGCTTGACTATAATCCTAAACGTTATGAGAAAATGGATTTTTATCTGTGCCCGTATAGGTATTATCTGGACTTTGTCTGCTCTGATGGTATCTTTCACAGCAGCGCTTTTATGATTCGTCGGTTCTATGTTTCTCTGATTTCAAATCTGGTGCGGAAACGTCATCAGAAAGAGGCATTGTCAGATGAGAATATACGCAGTGCTGTGAAAACAGTCCAGCAGGAAATGGACAAGTACTTTCCTTTCCTCCAGAATATTAACGATAAGCCTGATATGTGTGAAACGGCTGTTTCATTTATTAAAGAGAAGGTAGTCGATAAAAAAACAGGTCGCATCTCGGATTATCAGACAGTTTATGCTGGCGTCCGTGAACGATTCATCAATGCATTATTTACAGAAACTGTTGATGAGCACAAGCCCCATCCGTTTGAGGAAATGAGGAAATATGTAGATTTTGATTATGATCATTTTCAGAATATAGGTACAAAAAAGGCCGTATCTCAGGAGGAAAAGAAGCATATTTATTCACTTATGAGAATTAATAAGGAAAATTCGGATGATCCTTCTTTTGCGAATGCCTGGATGGCTAGTTACCTGCAGACGGATGCAGAGCATAAAGAGCATGAGGGCAAATGGTGTGGGATCTGTCGATATAAAGAATTATGTAAAAAACCTTATACCCGGGTGTTAGAAGAATAAACGAATAAAGAACAGGGGAGTATGAATCATGGCTAAAGTGAAACCGGGCATGTATGTTCGCGTTCCAGCTCACGCACCTGTAGGTGAGGATGAAATGGAAAAAACGTATCCTCGTATGTTCGTGCTGGGTATGGTTAGAGAAGTTGATGACATGGCTGCCTCTGTTCGTGTGAAGTTTTTTGATCTGTTCGACAGTAAATACATTTATGGATGGGCTTTAGCGAGGGATACATTTGATCTGAAGGATGTCAACAGAGCTATGTCGCCCGCTGGTTTTCCGTGCAGGGTCAGGGCTGGAGAGAATTTGGTTAGAGGAAAAGTCCTGATGTCACTATTCGGAAGCGATAAGGAAGATTATTGTTATTATGTGGTTGAGTTGGATGGTGGGGAACTAAAACGTTATACGGAAAATCAGGTTTTACTTGATTTTACAGGTGTTGATTTTAGTCCTTTGAGAGCTATGGGGAACTATGAGTTCCAGAACCCAACATGGTTCGTTTCAAGGTATACTGTTTCTTCAACGATGCATGTGTTGAATAATGCTATATATGGATTCAGAGCTTTGGCTGGCTGCCGTACTTTTTTGATGACACATCAGGTGACTACGGTTTTACGTTGTCTACAGTCAGATCATATTCGTTATATGCTTGCTGATGAAGTTGGTATGGGCAAAACGATAGAAGCCTGTTCTATAATCAAGATCCAGAAGGAAAAGAACAGAAAATACCGGACTGCTTATATCATACCTGATCAGTTGGTAGGACAATGGCGGTTTGAATTATCGAGTAAATTTGCAATAGAGGCAGATGTTACTGGCGATGAGATTTCGGCTAAGTGCAGAGATGTTATCATACCTCTATCTGAGCTTAGGGAGAACATGAATCTATTTGACTGTGATCATTATGATATGATCATTGTCGATGAAACACATAAGATTCTTCGAGATAATGATCAGTATAACAGGGTACAGATGTTGTCGGCTTCACATGAGAATATTCTATTGCTTTCTGCGACTCCTGTGACTGGAAGAAGAGAAGAATATAAGCGTCTATTGAGTCTGCTGGATCCGAACCGGTATTTGAATATGCCTGATGATCAGTTTGAAACACTGGTTGACAAACAGCAGGAACTGGGAGACAGGTTGTATGATCTGTATAACTGGTTGGGCGATTATGATGAAAACGCGGAGGCAATGATTCAGGAACTGAAAAACCTGAATGAATTGCTAGCTGATGATGAACTGACAAAAATGCTGGATCCGATTAATACTGCAACCTTTGATAAAGGTAAGGCTGCTGTACAAAGGATTTTGGCTTATATCTGTGAAGAATACAGGATGGAAAAAAATATTATCCGCAATCGTAGGGGAGTATTGACGTTAGCCGAGCGTAAGTTGAGAGTTGTGTCCTACGAAATGGCTGGTGATCAGGTTTCATATCCTGAATATAACACAGTGTATGAACTTATAAATTGGATGGAAAATAACAGGGATACGTTGACTGATGTTGAATTCAGGGATCTTTTAGGAGCTGCGTATTCTTCGCCATGGGCTTTGAAGAGGGTGCTTGAACAATATAGAGATCTACCGGTTGATTTGTATGAAGCGATAGATGGCTGGATGGTGGCTGCTGAGGCTGAAATCGATTCTTTGGATGTTGTGTTGGATGATCCAGATAAAATCCGGGGACGACTTGTTCTGGCTTTTGATTATCTGGATCAGGAAACGGATCTTGCTAATACAACTAAGGATTTCAAAGCCGTGGTGTTTACTAGTTATTCGCAAACCATGACGAAATTTGCAGAGATATGCCGCAAAAGGCTAGGAAATGATGCGGTAGCTGTTCTAGCCAATGGTATGAGGCACGATGAGTTGGAAGAGCAGGCTACGCGATTCCAGACGGAAAGTGCTTGTCGTTTGATTATCTGTGATCCAATAGGTATAGAGGGTCGAAATCTGCAATCTGCTGATTTGTTGTTGCATTTGGATACTCCGTGGGATATCGGGCAGATAGAACAGCGAATAGGGCGTCTGGATCGTATTGGGCGTAAAGCAGATCGAGATGTGCTGTCTATTGTGGTGCATTCGGAGAATACTATTGAAGAACAATTGTTTACACTCTGGAATGATGCCATAGGAGTTTATACGCATTCACTCTGTGGCTTGGAAATCATTCTGGATTCAATTCTGGATATGGTTATGAAAGCGATCAGAGCAGATATGCATTATGGATTGCGGGATGCAATGGAAGATATTCGCTCTGAAAAAGATGAACTGGATATGGAACTGATGCGTGAACAGTATTTTGATATGGCAAGCATTCAGTTTCACCCGTTGCAAGTTACTATTCAGAATATGCTGAATGTATATCAAAATAAAGAAGATACTATTTTTGCAGAAGCCATGATGTCATGGGCTTCTCAGGCGGGTTTTGTAGGCAGAAGAGAGAAAGATATCGAAGGCGTCAGTAATGAAATAGTAGAGTTTACATCGGGCAAGTTTAGTCCTAAGGCTAATACAAATGCATTTTTCATACCTCCTAAATGGGATTTTTACAGGATTAAACAGGATGCTATTACAGGAACGTTTAACCGAAGCATGGCAATACGCCAGGAACATCTGCTCTTTTTTGCTCCTGGTGATCAGGTCTTTGATCATATAGTTTCGAATGCATTGACATGCCCGCGCGGAAGAACATGCGCGGTAGAACTAATATCTGCACCGTTCAATTATAGGGGATTGGTGTTGATCTGGAATGTTGAACCTAATATGTATTATTTATATAAGCATGGAATTGATCCGATTCTCATGGCTAAGTTCAGAGCATATTTACCTCTTGAGCAGATTATGACGATATGGCCCGAATATGAAGGTTATGAAGATGTGACGACAACTATGTTGGATGAATTATTTAGACAAAAATGGCTGTTCAGGGATAATGATGATTGTAAGCACTTAGGCAAACGCAAATTTGATTCAAAACTAGGGTTCTCACGCTTGGAAAAATTCATGGATGATTATCCGCCGATTATATGGAAGAACTGGCTTAAAGAAGCTTATAAGGGATGTGAAGCTAAAGCCAGAGAAGAAGTTCGGAACAACATGGATATCGAGACAGCACGTGCGGAAGCATCTCGGATTATCTATGCCCAGGAAGCTGTGGAGCATTTCTATGGGCAAAAAACAGATAGGGAACGGGATTTGCAGAAGAAATATGATTGTGTCATGAAGGCACTGGAAGGTTTTCAGTTAAGACTGGATGCGATGATATATCTGAGGGCGGAGAAATAATGAAAGTTGTTGATGTTGTTCGTTCGGTTATGTCTGAACAAATGAGTTTGGGAATCGCTTTGAAAGATTTGCAGGAATTAATTGATGAGGGATTGGTTGATCATCGCTTGCTCCAAATGGGGCGTCAGGGACGGAGGTTTCTTTCGCGTTGGCGTGATTATTTATATGGGCAAAATAAGATTTCAGATGAAGATTTGTTGATGGCACTTCGGGATACGGTTTTATGGTTGGGGAAATTACCAGCTCCGGTTTTGCTTCGTAATCTGGTAGAGAAGAAAGGCAATGATTTCGGACTATATGTAGAAACATCAGGAGATATTGCAGCCATCGTTTCTGAACCAGGGTGGTATGTGAACGATCATTATGTAAGGCAGTGCTATGGGCTGGATGACATAATGACAATGAGAAGACCAGATACGCCAGGAGATCGCCTACTGTATCAGTCAACAGGTTTTAAAAATTATAAGTCGTTTGAGCAAAAGGTTGCAATCCATACGGCAGTTAATCTACCGGAAGGATTTACGTTGCTTGTAACGTTATCGACAGGTGAGGGGAAAAGCACTATAACTCAGATGACTGTAGCTTGTGATCGTGGTCTGACAGTGCTCGTGGTTCCGACGACTGCATTGGGGAAGGATCAGTACCGTGCGGCAGTTCATAATTTGGCGAAAGTGGTTCCGGCTGAAAAGATATATGACTTTTGCGGTGGACAAACAGAGCATTATCAGGATCTGAAGAAAAAACTGGATCAGCGCGAGATTAAATTGCTGATTACTTCACCGGAAGCGATTGTTAAGAATACGCAGCTCAGAGAACAGTTGACATGGGCCGCTGAAAATGCATATCTCACACATCTAGTGATCGATGAGGCTCATATTGTTCAGGATTGGGGTGCAACTTTCCGCCCGGATTTTCAGTTCTTGAGTATGATTAGGCGTGAATTGCTGAAGAAAAGTGAAGGAAAATTAAAAACGATTCTGCTCAGCGCGACTCTTTCTAATCAGGCTGTAGATGAATTAAGAATTCTGTTTTCAGAAGTTGATAAAGGAAGAAAAAACTGGATTCCTATTCGTTGTGACTCCTTGCGGACGGAGATCAGATATATGGTGGATCCGATAAGCCGGGGTAAAGATATTCAGGAGACTCAGCGAAAAAAAGTTCTTCGGTATGTTCGGACGTTGCCAAAGCCGATGCTGATTTATACAATTCAGCCTAAGGTTGCGAAGGAATGGCAGAAGTATTTAAGAGAAAATGGAATATGCAATACTGTGGTTTTTTCCGGCCTTACAGATGACGATGAGCGGACGGAAATAATCAAGCGCTGGAATGAAGATGATTTGGATATTGTAATTGCCACGTCTGCCTTTGGTATGGGAATTGATAAGCCGGATGTTCGTACTGTTATACATGTAACTATGCCGGAATCTATTAACCGTTTTTATCAGGAAGTGGGACGTGGTGGACGTGATGGTTTGCCGTCAATCAGTCTTTTATGTTATTGTCCGTCCATTGATCATCATCAGCAGGTCAATATTACACATCGAAAGATTATGACTGGGGAAAAGCTGATGAAACGCTGGCTGGAAATGGCACGAGATCCGTATGCCCGGCGTGAAGCGGATGTGATCGAAGTCAATACAAGAATGGTACCGAAATACTTCACAAAAGAAGAAAGAGAAAACAGTGGAAATCGCAATCGTGACTGGAATCTGCATACTATTCTTTTTATGGTTCGTCATGGTTATTTGGATTTTGTTGATTTGCATTATTTACCGGAAACTGGTGATTATAACATTAAGGTTCGGCTAAGAGATTTACGTTTGCTGGAAGATCCTGATGCCATGAGCCGTCAGGTGGAAACTGATCGTGATACGGAGTATGATGCTTCCGACAGGGAGTTCAAGGTGTTCATTGATATGGTGGATGAAAGAAAAGAACACTGTTTCGCAGAAAGCTTTTCAAAAATATATACATTGGCCGAGATGGATTGCGGAGGTTGCGCACAGCATTTGGATGAGCATTTTATTTCCAGCCGTTTCAGGTTGCATAGTTTTATTCCGTATTATGTGTCACAGGGAATAACGGATTTGCCTTATAAGATCTGGCATGATGTAAATTGCCTTATGGTTTCGCAGGAAACAAGGGAAAACACCGTAAATGAAATATCGGTTGCCTTGTGCATGAACAAAGCAGGGGTTTCCACCTGGGTGCAGTATGATAGTAAGGAATTGAGGGAAAAGGCAGTTGATTTTCCGGGCTTGGTTTTGACAAGGGAAGAAGCAGAAGAGGTGCTGGTACATCATCCATCGCTTTTGGGGCAGGCAGTTCTGGTAACTTTGGGAAGTAATTCCTGGGAAAACCAACGTTTACTGGCGTACGGGTTAAAACTGATTGATCAGGGGCTTGCTGTTGTGTTCCATATGAAAACTGATACGGTTTATGAGGCAAGTGGCCGGACCTTGGATCAATTTCAGATGTGCCATATCATTAGAGAAAATGAATTAATGTGATTTGCTTTTGTGTGTCTGTGAAGGAGGATGATGAATGTGTTTACGCCAAGTAATTCTACAATAGTTCCCGAACCATCGCCGGAGAGGGTCTGGCAGCTCGCGACCTATCTGCAGAAGCTGGACAAACCAGTTAAGCGGGATGATCTGTATAAAGCTATGGCTATGCCGGAAGTGTATGGTGAGAATAAGGGGATATTCAATGATACACTAAGTGTGGCCAAGGAACTGGATCTGGTGAATGAAGCGGATGGTTTGATTTCTGTTTCAGAAGAGCTCGGGAAAATCAGAACAAAGGATGACTTTCGCAGATATGCAGCAAGAATAGTGTTTCAATGGGAGGATAGTCTGTTCTTTAGGGTGACAGCTTTTTTCTGCGCACATGCAGAAGATATGCGGAAGCTTGAAAGTATTAATGATGTTGTAGCCTATTTGGGTGCGAATGGCATTTCAATCCATGATAATGTTATTAAAGGCTGGCGGCTATGGGCTCCATTTCTGGGCTGCGGTTATCTTTTTGGGAATGTATTGATTCCGAATTGGCAACAAAGGATTGCGGATGTTTTATTTTCACAGCAGAAATGGCCGAAAAAACAGCAGATTCCATTTAGTGAATTCATTACATGGCTTCAGCATGAAGCACCGGAGACGAGAGACAGCATTCAGGGTAAGCAGGTCGGATTGGGTGTTTCCAATGGCCTGAGAACTCTGGATGAATTGGGTGTTTTGAAGATTGTTTTTACACCGGATGCGTCACAGTGGCAGCTTGTAAAAACCAGTGGTCAGAATGCTGTCAGTTATGTACAGATAATGAGGTGATCAGATGGGTAATATTGATTACAAGCGTGTTAGTAAACATATTGATGAAGTATATCAGATCAATGTCATGGCGGCGGATCAGGGTGATTTTCTGATCACGCATATGCCGTTTGAAAATCTTGAGGTCACAAGGACGGGACATGATGATGATAAAGCTAAGGCGATGAGTGAGGAAGATGTTTATAAAACCATCGTCTGGAATGAGGAAAATCAACATCGTTTTATAATTGTTAAAGGGAATAATGGTACTGGCAAGTCTCATCTGATTCGCTGGCTTCAAGCCAGGATGAGCAATGAATTGAAGCGCCTAAATCGTGATGATGAAATGGTTGTTTCCATTCGACGTATAGACAATACGTTGCGTGGAGCTGTTGAGCAGCTTTTGAAACAGGGAGTTGTTACTGATCTTCAGTTGAAAATGCAGATGGAATCGTTTGTTCAAAAAGCGGTTACGTTGCAGAAACAACAGATGATGGATACAATACTTGACTCTTTCATTTCTGAATTAGAGGCAGAGGGCAAGAGTGGTGGTAATAGCATTTTCAGCAAACTTGATTTAAGCAGTTTTGTAGAGTTTTTCCGTAGCGCACCTGTTCGAGAAGAATTGATGGCAGAACAGGGTCCTGTCTTACGTTATTATGAATATTTAACTAGACCACAGCATGATGTGTTGACAGCCTCTCCTCGTTTCCTGCCAGAGGATTTTAAATTTGCACGAGATAAGGGCTTCATGATGAAGATGATGCCTTATATGTCGGTAACAAATATTAGCGTTGCGCTCAGCAAATTGAATAAAAACAGGAATCAGGAATGTGATAAACTAGCGAATCTATTAAACCGTTATTCGAAAATGGTCATTCAGCGTATTTCGCAGATCGGTGTAGGTAATATCCGGCAGATTATGACTGATCTACGCAAGGATCTGAAAAAACAAGGGAAAAATCTGACTGTATTTATAGAAGACATGACTATGTTTACCGGAATTGATTCGGAACTGATTACTGTCCTGTCTACGGAGCATACTGGCGAATATACTGATATGTGCCGTGTTACTTCAGTTATTGGCATAACTAATGCATATTATGATGAGAATTTTAAGGACAATTTCAAAGATCGTGTTACCCATCAAGTGTTAATTGGTAAAAAAACATTTGATTCTCAGGATGCATTATGCTCTATAACGGCTCGGTATTTGAATGCGTTTTTTATGACACGGGAAGAAATTCAGGAGTGGATGCAGGGAGGCGCCGATCCGGAGGCAATTCCTTATAGAATTGAAGAGCCATCTTATAAATGGGACAAGGTGAAGGTGGGCCAAGAGTATTTTACATTGTTCCCCTTTACAAAAAGATCTCTTTGGCAGTTGTTTTTGCGTATTGATGAGCCGCAAAGGACACCGCGTAACTTTTTAAAGGCTGTAGTTAGGGAACAAACGAAAGCTTATCTTCGAAATCGGTTAAATGAGGAATTATTTCCGTCGGTTTCGTCTGAAGCTATTGGCTCTGAAAGTTACAGATTTACGACGGAAGCCTATTCATCTGATTTCAATGAGATGACAAAAGCTGCAGATAAAGATGCCAAAGAGGCTTTCAGGGCATTACTGTGCTTCTGGGGCGATGGGACCATGACTCGGGATGAAAAGGGAACAAAACTGGCTGGTTTGCCTGTGGATTTCATCCTTTCTATGAAATATCCATTCTTTAAACCGGGTAGTTTGGAAGGCCTTGAAGTCAGTCAAGGAGGTGGTGATTCTGGGGAAGAAGTCATAGTGCCTCCAGTAATAAAAGAATTACCAAAGCAGTTGCAGAATGAGCTGAATGATATTGATCAGTGGCTCCATGATGATAAAAGGACATTATTGTATTCTGAAAACAGGAGAAAAGATATTGCAGATTTTCTGAAAGAAGCGGTTGTGTGGCCAATGGAAGGAGTGCCGACTTTTTTCAAAGAACTGTATCTGAAGGATAACAAGAGCATTTATATTGAAGGTCAGAAGGAAAAGAATCCTTCCAGAAAGACGGCACTGTTAGCTATGGATAGGTCTGATGAGACGGCTAACGTGTTGAGAGGTCTGGCATACAGAAGATATCTGAAAAATTGGGAATTTGAAGAGAGTGCGTTATATCAATTAAAGATAGCTGTTTGGCTGGAGAAAAACAAAAAGGTTATTGTCAGCAAGATTATTGATAAAGAACGGATTGGTGGTTTGCAGGAATTGCTGATGGCATCCATGGCTGCGGAATATATGTATTTGGGTGTAATGGGCGGTTTTGATCGAACGGAAGTACAACTTAGAGGTAAACTGTACAGGAAGAATGTGTCGCTGCTCGAAAAGGATAGGGATGGAAGTCGTTCTGGTGAGTGGGGTAAATTGAGCGCTTCCTGGAAAAATAAGGCTGAGACTGCCAGGTTTGATGGAAACAAGGAAATACTGACTCGTGTCATTAAAGCTGTGACCGGTGAAGCTCAGACGAGTTCTGACAATGTGCTGGTTTGGAGAACTGTGGCGGATAGCGCATTTAATACAATGGCTGCTAATCATTGGGATTTTTCATCGCGTCTTGAAGGAAAGAAATATGATGACAGGAACAGTAAAATTGAAACGCCGTTTGCGCTCCTGCAAGAATACATGCCAAAGGTAAAGACTGTTTTGGAGTTGGAGAAGGAAAGCTTTTTTGCAATATCTGAAACGATGAAAGAATATGTTGATCGTCCCAAAGATGGCGAATCATGGAGGGATATAGCAGAAGAAGCACTCTCATTTTTGAAAGATTGCAATGGATTGTATGGTATTAGTTTCGATCGGGAGTTGGAAAACGAAATCAGATGGGTAAAGAATAGCGCTGATACGATTGCAGCTATTATGAAGAATGGTGAGGTTGTGTGTGCAGACGGTCAGTATTCAAGCTTGTTAATGTTCTTTTCTTCTGATCCAATTGAAATCTATCTTCGAAGAGCACAAAAGGCATTCGACAAATTACAGATGTTTGCGGATCAACAAAAAACAAAATACGAAGCACTTCTGAGAGCTTCAGTTGTAGATGATCCAACAGCAGAAGAGGCTGATAAGACAATTGATCTTATTGATGAACTAGTTAAGCGGCTGAATGAGGAGGTGAAATAAGATGTTCTTAGAGAAAATAAATGAAACAAAAAAAACTCTGGCAAAGTATAAAAGCAGACAGGAAAGCATATATGGATCAAAACAGTATGTACAGTCTTTGGATATTGTGAATAAAGCAATACAAGAACTTATTAGCCAAATAGAGATTAGTGTTGCTACTTCAGAAATATTGTTTCAAGAAGCAGGACTATCTACAGATAAAAAACAAGAACTCAAGAGCCGTCTTATTCAGTTGAGGGATGATGTTGAGGAACGTGAAGATGTCGGTGATAGTGGTCAAAAATTAAAGACGTTTGTGTCAGAATATAAAAAAACAGAGAATGATAAATGGCGTTGTGCAGTAGAAGATAGAGCGAATTCTAGCATTAGTTTGCTGATGCAACTTGGCAAGTTTTCGGATAAAGCGGACGATGTTTCGAATATAGTGTCAACACTTCGTCTAAATGCATCAATAATGCCAACAACAAAAGATGCAGTTATACAATATGCAAAAGCTTTGAAATATGCTTCGAATATTACGAATAGTGTAAGTGGATCTGATAATGTGATGGCCTTTTTACAGCGTGTTTCAAATAATGAGGCCACTGTTTCAGAACTCAATGATGAGATTTGGAAATGGATAAAAGAACATCATATGGAACAAAAACTAAAGATATCGTTGTGATGAGACAATATGTATCATTCTCCTAATACATCATCCAGGGCTTCTTCCAGATATCCGGCATAGGCTTCCCGGACGTGTTCGGGGGAGAGGATGTTCATCTGACCTACGAACTGGAAGACCCAGGCGTAGAAGGTGGTGCTGAGACCGACTGGGACGTCGATGACGAAATGGTTTCTGGTGATGTTCTTGAGTTCTATCTGATCACCGAAGCGGTCTATGACCTGATCAAGGATATCCAGTTTGCAACGGAGAGTGACTTTTTCCTCCGGACCGCCGTACATGCGGAAAACTTTGTCGGTGTAGTCCCGGACATCAAAGTCTTCGGGCGGAGGGACACGCTTTTTCGTAAGTTGCTTCGGAACTTCCATCCGGTCGATCCGGAATACCGTGACTTGTCTGCGTTTGTCTGAATAGCCGACCAGGTAATAACGGTCATCGTTCCAGACGGTGGCGTAAGGGGAAACAACATATTGTTCTTCCAGGATGCCGAGATGTTTCGGCACCTGTTTTTTATCTGTGTTGTACTGAAGGTATCGGAAGGTGATTTTTCTGTCCCGGTCAATGGCTTTCCGGATGGCCTGGACGGAATAGATCATATTTTTGTTTTTGGCTTTCACATGTTCCGAAACCATGATCTGGGGAACCAGATCTTTGGTATGGGAAGGCCCCGCCATGGTGGACAGCTTCCGGATCAGTTCCTTGCTCCTGGCCTGTGGGATGAATTGGGCGGCAGATACGGCGTCCACCAATACCTGGAGTTCCGGCATGGACCATTCCCGGCTCAGGTATTTATAGAAAATGCCGATCCCTTTTTCTTCGCTGATGTCGATATCGCAGCCGGCTTTCTGCAGGCTGGCAACATCGTCGCGGAGGGTAGGAAGGGAGACGCTTTCACCTTTATCCCTGAACATCTGCCGGATGTTGGCGGCGCTGACTGCGGTGTCCTCATCCGTATTGTTCCTCAGGTATTGAAGAAGCACCAGGACTCTTTCTTTGGTATCCATATATGCATATTGTTCCTTTGCCTTATTTCATGGGTAGGAAAAAGAAAACAACAGAATTGTGTGGAAAAAGACAATGAGCTGTAAATTGCGGCAGGCTTGGCAAGTTGTATTTCATAGATAAGCTGTGTTACATTGCAATGTTGTAAAAAATAGCATGTAACGTATTGCAAATAATGCGTACTTATAATACAATTTTCATGTCGTCGATGACAATAAAATATTACAGGAGGGTAAATTATGAAAAAACTGGGTGTTATGCTTGCATTGATGCTATGTTTGACCGTTATTGTTCCGATGGCGTTGGCAGTATCATCGAAGTGTCCGGTACATGAAGATGGATATCATCATTATGCACCATCTCAAGATAGTGTGCCCTATTACGCAGAAAACTATGGTAATGAAACCTTCCACAGACAACACTATTATCACATTGAGAGATGTGCGTGCGGTGATTGGAATGTATGTGCCGAACCATATCGAGATTGGTCTAAGGATGAATATCATGTACATAATACAGAAGTAAGAAGAGATTATGTCGGTGCATCAAGAATTGATTCCCAATATCATTACAGAATGTATAATGTGTTAAAAAGATGTCAATGCGGTCATGAGGGATGGGACAATTATCTGGTGGATAGGAGTGTAAAAATAGGTCATTCGTTTACAAATGTTGTATCATCTACTACAAAAAATGGCAAACGTATTGTTGTCAAGAAATGCGCGTGTGGCGAGAGAAAAACATTCACTTACACTGTACCTCCTACGCAATAAAATAGTTTTTGAGGGCGCTACCTGATTGTCATATAGGTAACGCATTGCAGAACTTGACAAGGTGGTTTCAGCAATCAAAAGCTGAAACCATTTTGTTTTGCGTATTGAGAATTGTTATCAATGAAGTGTATAAAGTCGAACATTGCACACTATATACATTTGATATAGCATTGGATAGAAATAGTAGTTTCTACGGTTTTGTAACAAAACTATGTTGCCAAATGGAGAAACAATAGAATTTCTTGTTCTTTTTTCTGCCGTGGACGGGTCCGTCTGGTAGATGGTATAATATGCATGTTGTGAGTGAAAGATAATTGCATATACTGCCTGAACCTATGGAGGACTTTTTGTATGGGTACGGGTTATACATTGGGCTGCAAGAAATGTGGATATAAGATCAGCGGGAACCTGGGGGTTGGTTTCTTTTTCCCAAAGGCCTATCAGGAAACGATGAGGGCGGCTAGGGAAGGAAAGCTTGGCAAAAGGATTCAAAGGTTCCTTGAGGAGCATCCGGATGGGGCATTGAAGGCGGAGACTGTATTTCTGCAGTGTGAGGAATGCGGCAAATTAACATGTGGAATGGATCTGTCCATGTATATCCGGAATCCGGAAATGCCACGCAAGGAACATGGAAGATGGAGCGTGGCGATGCCTTTTGAGGAGGAAGATTATGTTTCTCCGATGGAACTGGAGGATGAAGGGACTTATCAGTTTTATGATTACGGGAATCTGTGTGAAAAATGCGGAAAACCGATGAAACCTATCACAGATAATGAACTGATGGATAATAATGCTCGTGATGAGAATGATGGGAGTACAGTAGTTACCTGTCCCAGGTGCAAAGAACGGTTATGGATCGAAGATATTATCATGTGGGACTAAAGGCTGGTTCTGCTAATGGCATTGCTGCTTAGGGGTGAGTTAAATGTCACGAGATCTCTGGATTCTCATCGCGATCGTTCTTTTTGTGCTGCTCTTGGGCGGAAAGGGAAAGAAACAGGGTACAGATTCAGAGAAAAGCAAGGGGAAGAATAAATCTGCTTCCGTCCCGTCAACCGCTGAGCGAGTGTATATTCCCCATTATATGAAGGATGATGAGTATAAGTGCCCTGTGTGCAAGGCACGATTCTGGAAAGATTATATGGTTTGTCCAAATTGCGGGACTAAGTTTACAGGAACTAAGGAAGATGACGGGGAGTTTATGGAGGAAATGGTCATATGGGATGATGAAGACGATGACTGAGGTAGGAGTTAGGAAGTAGGAGGGAATAGATGCCGCAAAGCGGCCAATTAATACTGAAAACTTAAGACTTAAAACTGAAAAATGATGTGGCTAAGGCTGCAGCCGGGAAAGCGGGTGACTGGTATGGGAATGGGTTGCGAGATAAACCTTATAGATACGGAACCGACGGAAAAACAGGAAGCGCTGTTTATAAAGCTGATCCGTGCTTTGGAGGATAAGCCGGATGAGTTTGTGATATTTGAATTCCAGAACGCGAAAAATCGTCCTGATACACAGCAGGGGCTGGTGTTTTTCCAGCTGTGCCGGGACGGAAGGTTTCTGAATGGTGAGATTCGGATTGACAGGCCGGAAGGTATGCGGATGTACAGAAGGAAAATGAATAAATGGGAAGCGGCGGACTGGCTGCGCTGGATGATCCGGATGCGTCAGGAGCCGGACATAAAGGGGTGGGAAGACATTACGAAAGAGATCTTTGGCGAAAAGGAAGAATGAAAAAAGCAACCGGTTGGTTGCTTGATTTCGGTGGGGACCGATCCACGGATTTCCTGGCCTGCAGCTCATTGCGTTTCTTCGGCCTTGTACTGGATCGGTGTCTGTGCCTGGCGGCTCTATATGAACATTTCCCACGGCCTGCAGCATATCGCATTACTTCGGCCGTGTGGGAGATGATTGGTGTCGGTTGCGTGTTTCACGACCGACATCTTTTTATACGGGGGGAAAAATACAATGGCAGTACAATTCGAAAATTCTGGAGAATTTTCGAAAGGGAGGATGGTATGCCGCATAGCGGCAGGTAGGAGGTGCGGCTGAGGCCGCAGGAAGAAAACTGTCGTTACGCTTTCTTGCTGTGACTCCGGATGTAATAAAGGGCGGTCAGGAGTGAGCTGATCAGCACAGACGGAAACAGTTGGGGGTTAGTGCGTGCCAGGATAATCAGCAGAATCGGATAGCCCCAGGCGACGAGGAATACCATTGCATACTTGAAGAACATGGCCAGATCTTTCATGAGGATTACCTCCCTTGTTTGCAGCTTTTATCTGGTACGCGTTTATTGTAGCGTGTCCGGATGAGCGAATACAGAACGACAGGGGAGGAATATGGAGGGATAATGTTACGGGGAGGGAGGAATAAATACCTAAAATTAATACTTAAGACTTAAAACTTAAAACTTAAAAATGATCCGCGTGGCGGGGGAGATCTCTCCACGCGCCCGCAGGCGGGCTTGGTCGAGATGACATTATCGCTGCGGCGGGGTATGTGGCGGCAGGAGCATTACAGGGGGACAGACACTCAGTCACATTTTCTTCGAGAATGATGACAGATCCGCATCCTCAATCAGCGCATTGCTCCCTTGGAGCGGTCGCACTGCTTGTTTCGGATGACTCGTTCGGGTCGCTTTTGCCTTCGGCAAATGCCACACTGTGGCACCGCTTCCCTCGCTCCCCCGCGGTCACGCTCCTGCCGCTTGCTAGCTTGAAGTATGAAAAAAGCAACCGGTGACGGTTGCTTTTGATTTCTGTATGGGTTTTACACCAGCTCCGCCAGGCGGAAGATGAGCTCGCGGCTCTTTTCCCAGCCCAGGCAGGGGTCGGTGATGGACTGGCCGTAGACGCCGCCGCCCACCTTCTGGGCGCCGTCCTCCAGGTAGGATTCCACCATGAGGCCTTTGACCAGGGTGGAGATTTCCGGGTTGAGGGAGCGGCTGTGCATGACGTCCTTGCAGATGCGGATCTGCTCCAGGTATTCCTTGCCGGAGTTGTTGTGGTTGGTATCCACAATGACGGCAGGGTTTTCCAGGTCGGACTGCCGGTAGAGCTGCAGCAGGTTCCGGAGGTTCTCATAATGGTAATTGGGATGGGAACGGCCGAAACTGTCCACATAGCCCCGCAGGATGGCGTGGGCCAGGGGATTGCCTGTGGTGCTGACTTCCCAGTTCCGGTAGATGAATTCCTGGGGGCTCTGGGCCGCGGCAATGGAGTTCATCATCACGGTGATATCCCCGGCGGTGGGGTTCTTCATGCCCACGGCGATGCCCAGGCCGCTGGCCACCAGGCGGTGCTCCTGGTTTTCCACGGAGCGGGCGCCGACGGCCACATAGCCTAACAGGTCGGAGAGATAGCTGAAGTTGGCGGGATAGAGCATTTCTTCCGCACAGGTGAAGCCGGTTTCCCGGATGACCCGCATATGGAGCTGGCGGATGGCGATGATGCCGGCCAGCATATCTTCTTTCTTTTCCGGATCCGGCTGGTGGAGCATGCCCTTGTAGCCCACGCCTTTGGTGCGGGGCTTATTGGTATAAACCCGGGGAACAATGAGGAGCTTTTCGCAGACCTCATGGTTCACTTCCGTGAGGCGGGACATATATTCCAGGACAGCGTCTTCCCGGTCCGCGGAGCAGGGGCCGATGAGGAGCAGCATACGGGAATCCTTGCCGGTCAGGACATCGGAGATTTCCCGGTCGCGGTTCTCCTTGATTTCCTGAATGGTGATATCGGCAGGGTAATCCCGCTTGATCTCCTGGGGAAGGGGCATTTTGCGGACAAATTCCATGGGGGCACTCATTCGGTGGAACACCTCATTCGTTTGAAGTAGGAGGGTATGCCGCTTCGCGGCAGGTAGGAGGGAATGCCGCTTCGCGGCAGGTAGGAGGGAATGCCGCTTCGCGGCAGGTAGGAGGTAGGAAGTAGGAGTGAAGAGATGTGACAGTAGGGAACTGTCCCCGCTGTCACATCAGTGTTGAGTGATGAGTGAAGAGTGAAAAGTGAAGAGTGTAGAGTGTAGAGTTGCTGCTGACTTTAGGTCAGCAGCATTCTGTCATTAACCAGCTCACGGCCGGAAGCTTTTTCGAATTGGGCGAGGAGATCCTCGACGGTCATGTGCTGTTTCTCTTCCGCGTTCAGGTCCAGGATGACCTTGCCTTCGTGCATCATGATGGTGCGGTTGCCGAGGGCCAGGGCGTCCTTCATGTTATGGGTGACCATGAGGGCGGTGAGGTTGTTTTCCTCGATCAGGTGGCGGGTGAGGCGCAGGACCTTCTCCGCGGTCTTGGGGTCCAGGGCGGCGGTGTGCTCGTCCAGGAGCAGGAGCTCCGGCTTCTGGAGGGTGGCCATGAGCAGGGTCAGGGCCTGGCGCTGTCCGCCGGACAGGAGGCCCACCTTGCTGGACATACGGGTCTCCAGGCCCAGATCCAGGGTGGCCAGCTTTTCCTTATACAGGATCCGCTCCTTTGCGGAGATGCCCCAGCCCAGGCCGCGGCGCTGTCCCCGGCGGTAGGCAAGGGCCAGGTTTTCCTCAATGTTCATGGAGGCGGCGGTGCCGGTCATGGGATCCTGGAAGACGCGGCCCAGGAGGGCGGCCCGCTTGTGCTCCGGCAGGTGGGTGATATCCCGTCCGCCGAGGGTGATGGTGCCGTTATCAATCTGGAAGGTACCGGCGATGGCGTTGAGCATGGTGCTCTTGCCGGCACCGTTGCCGCCGATGACCGTAATGAAATCGCCCTTGTTCAGGGTCAGGTCCACACCAGCCAGCGCCATCTTGCGCATGACGGTGCCGGGGTTGAAGGTTTTCCGCAGGTCTTTGAGCACGAGCATTTCATCAGCCATGGTGTTTCCCTCCCTTCAGCTTCCGGGTGAGAATGCGGTCTTTCCAGTAGGGCATGGCCAGGAAGACGGCCACGACCAGCGCGGTGAGCAGCTTCAGGTCGTCGGTGTTCAGGCCCAGCCACAGCACCACCTGGATGACCAGGTAATAGATGATGGCGCCCAGGGAAACGGCCAGGAGCTTCAGGGCGAAGTTCCTAAAGAGCTTGCCGAAGATCACCTCGCCGATGATGACGGCCGCCAGGCCGATGACGATGGCGCCCCGGCCCATGGACACATCCGCGAAGCCCTGGTACTGGGCCATGAGGGCGCCGGAGAAGGCGACCAGGCCGTTGCTGATCATCAGGCCAACGAGCTTGCCGGTGTTGGTGTTGATCCCCTGGGCCCGGGCCATCTGCTGGTTGGAACCCACGGCCCGGAGGCTGCAGCCGTATTCCGTGCCGAAGAACCAGTACATGATGGCGATGAGCACGAGGGTCAGAAGGAGCATCAGCCAGATGGGATTATCCAGCGCCATGTGGCCGACGTTGCGCAGGGACACCAGCATGTTCTTATACTTGTTGATGCTCATAGGCACGTTGGCCCGGGAGCCGAGATCCGTACCGATGCCCTGGATCCGCAGGTTGACGGAATAGAGGGCAAGCTGGGTCAGGATACCGGCGAGGATGGCCGGGATGCCCATGGAGGTATGGAAGACGCCGGTGACCGCACCGGCCAGCATACCCACCACAAGGGCGATGAGGGTGGCCAGCCAGGGATTGACGCCGCTGGTGATCAGGATGGCCGCGACGGCACCGCCGGTGGCGAAAGAGCCGTCCACCGTCAGGTCCGCGATATCCAGGATGCGGAAGGTGATGTAGACCCCGATGGCCATGATGCCCCAGATGAGACCCTGGGCCACGGCGCCGGGAAGCTGGTTAAGTAGCTGTGCAATGTTCAAGGGAAACCTCCGGTAAATCAGAATTCATAATTCATAATTCATAATTCAGAATTATTTTTTTGCGGATACATAAAGTATGAGTAAACCGCAACGCCTACGTTGTCATTTCGAGCGACCGAAGGGAGTCGAGAAATCTCCCGGCCCGTCCACGTTCGGGAACGCAATAGGGACAGCGCGGCGTTCACGCTGGGCGGAATATGACAGAGGGAAAAGAACACTCGAACCCCTTCCTCGGGTTGAAGAAGGGGTGGAGTTGTTGATAGCCTACGGCAAGAGCAGTGACAGGGGGACAGACCCACAGTCACATTTTCTTCGAAAACAGTGACAGTGGTTCAGTCCCCAGCAGTCACACTCTTGCCGCTGCTGCGCTGCGGATGAATCCTTGCGCAGGGATTACTCGATCGGCAGATAGCCTTCGGGGATGGTGACACCAAGCTCGGCGGCGTTGGCGGCATTGTACTTCTTGGTGAACTGGGGCGCATAGGCAATGGGCATGGCCGCGATGTCAGCGCCGTTCACCAGGATGTCATAGGCCATTTCACCGGTCTTGTAGCCGATGTCATAGTAGGAGATGGTCAGGGTGGCGACGCCGCAGCCGGCGCAGATGCCTTCCTCACCGGCGACAACCGGGGTCTTGGCGGGGATCACCACGTTGGCAATGGCTTCGGTATTGCCGGCGGCGGTGTTATCGGTGGGGATGTAGATGACGTCGCACTCGGTCGCGGTCTGGGCGACGGAGGCCAGGTCGTTGGAGTCATTGAAGCCGTAGCGCTTGCACTCCAGGCCCATGGCGGTCAGGTAGCCCTCGATGGTCTTGATCTGGAAGATGGAGTTGGGCTCGGCGTTGCAGTAGAGCAGACCCACGGTCTTGGCTTCCGGGAACAGCTCCTGGATCATGGCAGCCTGGCCGTCCAGGGGAGCCAGGTCGCTGGTGCCGGAGACGTTCAGGCCGGTGGCACCGTCTTCGGTGAGCTCAATTTCCATGGCGGATTCATAGTTGGTGATGGAGGTGGCCAGCACCGGGATGTCCGCGGTGGCGGTGGCGCAGGCGAGCATGGCGGGAGTGGCGTTGGCCATGATCAGGTCCACCTGCTTGGAAACCAGCTGGCCGGCGATCTGGGCACAGTTGTTGGCGTCGCCGGAAGCGTTGCCTTCATCAAAGGAAACCTTGTCGCCCAGCTTTTCAGTCAGGGCGTCCTTAAAGCCCTGGGTAGCGGCGTCCAGCGCGGGATGCTGGATCAGCTGAAGAATACCGACGTTATAGGTCTTGTCGTCAGCGGACGCGAAGGCGCATACGCCAAGGATCAGGGACAGGGCAAGCAGCAGGGAAACAACCTTTTTCATGGGGAACCCTCCTTAAAAATCAAATCGGGATCGTGTATCTTTTCTCCCCTTGGGGGAGGGAAAAGCGGGAAATAAAAAATCCTCCGGACCCTTCCGAAGGACGATTACTCATCGTGGTACCACCTTGGTTCGCCGCGCCATTGCGGCCTCAGGGACGGACTAACATCCATCCTGCGGAAGATAACGGCCGCATTCCGTCACCGCCTACTTGCCATACTGGTTTCAACGGGAAGCTACAAGGGGAATTTCACCGACCGGCGGTCTCCCCGCTTTCAGCATACACGGGGCTCTCTGGACACCGCCATGATCCGGCTACTCGCCTTGATCATCGCTTTTGCGGTATTATAATTTCCGTACATAAGGACTGTCAAGCAATCCATACGGAAAGTACAGACGGAGAACAAGAGGATTAACAGGGAGGAGGTAGGAGGTAGGAGGTAGGAGGTTCTCTTTTAATTAATACTTAAAACTTAAAACTGAAAACTTAAAAATGGCGGAGGGATGACTCCGTCATCCTTTGAATGAATGATCGGAACTTCTCAATCCCAGCCATATGCTTTTCTCCCAATTAATGGTATAATCAGGCAACTGAGGACAATGGAGGCCGGACATGAAACTGAAACGGACCGTACGCAGGATTGAGACCCCGGGAGGCAGGATGAAGATACTCATCCTGCGGCCGGAAAAGCAGGAGAAGCCGGTGCCGGGGATTCTGTGGATCCACGGCGGCGGATACGTGACGGGCGTGCCGGCCATGGTTTTTGTGACGGCGGGCAGCCTGCTGGCGAAACACTACGGCGCGGTGCTGATTTCCCCGGACTACCGGCGGGCAATGAAGCATCCTTATCCGGCGGCGCTGGAGGACTGCTGGGCGGCACTTGAATATCTGTACAACAACGCGGAGGAGCTGGGTGTGGACAAGAACCGGATCGTGGTCGGCGGGGAAAGCGCCGGCGGCGGCCTGGCCGCGGCGGTCTGCATCTATGCCCGGGATAAGGGAAACGTCCCGATCTCCTTCCAGATTCCGCTTTACCCCATGCTGGACTGTAATGACACGGAGTCTTCCCGGCACAGCCATTCCCACGGCTGGGGAACGCGCCGGAACCACTGGGGATGGCACACCTACCTGCGGGAGCTGTACGGCACGGACGACGTGCCGCCCTATGCCTCGCCTTCACGGGAGACGAACTACGCGAATCTTCCGCCCTGCTATACCTTTGTGGAAGACGGGGAACCCTTCCGGGATGAAACAATCACCTACGTGGAAAACCTGAAGGCCGCCGGCATCGATGCCCACGTGGACATCTTCCACGGAAACATCCACGGGTTTGACACTATGCGGTGGACGAAAAACGCGAAAGAAGCGAGGAAAAAACTGATCCGCGCGGCGGAGAAGTTTTTGAAGTGAGGATGTGACAGAGGGACAGACCAACTGTCACGTTCCTTTGGAATGATGACAGTAAGCCTGTCCCTGCTGTCACATCAGTGAAGAGTGAAGAGTGTAGAGTGCAAGAGAAATAAAAAAGAAGGCGTATGCCTTCTTTTGTTATTCCTCTTGGATAGGCTGCTCGAATTTGCTTTTGCCCTGCTCCTCGGGAATGTCAATGGGATACTGGCCGGTGAAACAGCCGTCGCAGAAGGTGCAGCCGGTATCCCCGGCGAGGCGGTGGGCGGCGTCCACGGAGAGGTAGGCCAGGGAATCAGCACCGATCTCTTTGGCAATCTCGTCCACATTGTTCAGGCGGCAGGCGATCAGGTTTTCCTGTGAATCCACGTCCGTGCCGAAGAAACAGGGATAGCGGAAGGGCGGGGAAGAGATGCGCATATGGACTTCCTTTGCTCCGGCTTCCCGCAGGAGGCGGACGATGCGCTCGCTGGTGGTGCCGCGGACAATGGAGTCGTCAATGAGGACCACCCGCTTGCCGCGGACGGTTTCCGCGATGACGTTCAGCTTGATGCGGACGGCGGTTTCCCGCATGTCCTGGCTGGGGGCAATGAAGCTGCGGCCGATGTACTTGTTCTTCAGGAAGCCCACGCCGTAGGGAATGCCGCTTTCCTGCGCATACCCCAGGGCGGCGTCGATGCCGGAGTCCGGCACGCCGATGACCACGTCCGCGGCCACCGGATTTTCCTTAGCCAGGAAATGGCCGGCGCGGAGCCGGGACTGATGAACCGGCACGCCCTCGATGATGGAATCGGGCCGGGCAAAATAGATATACTCAAAAACGCAGAGGGAGCGCTGCTGCCCGCAGAGACGGCGGTCGGAAGTCACGCCTTCCTTGCCGAAGACGATGATCTCCCCGGGATCGATATCCCGGATGAGCTTCGCCCCGACAGCGTCCAGGGCGCAGGATTCGGAGGAGACCACCCAGGCACCGTCCGCGGTCTTGCCGTAGCAGAGGGGACGGAAACCGTTGGGATCCCGGAAGGCGATGAGCTTGGTGGCCGTCATGAGGGTACAGGAATAGGCACCCTGAAGCTGCTGCATGGTGCGGTAGACGGCTTCCGCCGTGGCGGTGACCTTCAGGCGCTCGGAGACGATGGTATAGACAATGGTTTCGGTATCGGCGGTTCCGTGGAAGATGCCGCCGCAGAGCTCATGCTGGGAGCGGAGAGAACGGGCATTGACCAGGTTGCCGTTATGAGCAAGGGCCATGTTGCCCTTCATATGGCTGATGACAATGGGCTGGATGTTGTTGTGGTTCTTTCCGCCGGTAGTGGAATAGCGGACGTGGCCCACGGCGATATTGCCCTCGCCCAGGCGGTCCAGGCCGGCACGGTCGAAGACCTCACCCACCAGGCCGTCGCCCTTCAGGTGATGGAAGACGCCGTCACAGGAAACCGCGATGCCGCAGCTTTCCTGTCCCCGGTGCTGCAGGGCGTAGAGCCCGAGGTACACATCCCGGGGGACAGCACGCTTGACGGGAGACCAGATGCCGAATACGCCGCATTCCTCATGCATAAGGCAGGAACCTCCGAAAAAAGAGAAAGACGTCCTTCAGCATAAACTGAAGGACGCCTTTGTCCCTTTGATGAGGGGATTGTACATCTTGACAGCAGAGCTGTCAAGATGAGGTAGGAGGTGTGCCGCTGCGCGGCAGGTAGGAGGTAGGAGGTAGAAAGTAGGAAATAGGAAGTGGAGGCATCGCTAAGCAGAAACGGGAATGTGACAAGGGGGACTGACTGTCTGTCACTGTTTTCGAAGAAAATGTGACTGAAAGTCTGTCCCTTCTGTCACTGTTCCCGCCGCAAGTGTTGAGTGAAAAGTGTAGAGTGAAGAGTGTAAGCGTGCCTTAAGGCTGCTTAAGGCAGGCTTAAGGTTGGAAATGCATAATGGCTTTGATATAATGGGGAAAAGGGAGGCGATGCGGATGCGGCTTCTGCTGGCGGAAGACGAGGAGGCTATGGCCGAGGCGGTTGTTGATTATCTTGAATATCACCACTATGAGGTGGACTGGGCGAACAATGGAATCGACGCGCTGGAACGGGCGCGGATGGGCGCTTATGACGTCCTGATCCTGGATATCATGATGCCGGGCATGGACGGGCTGACGGTGCTGCGCACCCTGCGGGGAGAAGGCGACGTCACGCCGGTGCTGCTTTTGACCGCCAAGGGCGAAATCCGGGACAAGGTGCAGGGGTTTGAAAGCGGAAGCGATGACTACCTGACCAAGCCCTTTGCCATGGAGGAACTGCGGGTGCGGGTGGACGCGCTGACCCGGCGCGGAGGACAGAGCTACCAGGGAGAACAGGTTACCTTTGAAGACCTGGCGCTGGACAAGAACGGCTATGCCATCCGCTGCGGGGACAAGACCGTGTCCCTGAGCCACAGGGAATACCACCTGATTGAGCTCTTCATCCGGAACCCGCATATCTATTTCTCTGCGGATACGCTGCTGGACCGGGTCTGGGGCATGGACGCGGACGTGGAATACGGCACGGTGTGGGTGCACATCTCCGGACTGCGGAAGAAGCTGGAGTCCCTGGGATCCCGGGCGGAAATCCGGTCGAAGCGCGGCGTGGGATACGCGCTGGAGGTCATTGAATGAAAAGATATTACCGCAGCCGGATCATGCTCAGCGCCATGCTGTCCTTCCTGATCATCCTGGTGCTGACCGTGGGAGCGATCTGGTTTATCAGCTACCAGGCGATGGAAAGAAGCACGGATTCCTTTATCGACTCCAGGCTGGAGCCCCGGGAGGAAAACGAAGGCGAAGGTGGACGCCGGTTTATGCAGGACGCGCCGCCGGCCATGTTCGGCTACAACCCCGGAAGACGGAACATGCCCTCGGGCTTTTATGAGATTACCTTTACCCCGGAAGGGGAACTGGACCAGATCAACAGGCGCGGCATCGCGGAGGACGCGGACATCAGCGTACAGGAGTACGTGATGGACGCCGTGAAGAAGAACGTCGAGAAGGGCAAGGTCGGATCCTATAAATTCGGCATCCGGCGGAATGAGGACGGATCCGGAACGATTATCCTGGTGGATAATTCCATCCAGCTGCACATGCTCTTTGACATGCTGAAGAACGCGGGCATGGTGGGCATCGGGATCTTCCTGCTGCTGATCATCGTGCTGTTCCCGGTCTCTGGCCGGATGGCGGAAATCTTCGTGCGCAACACGGAGCAGCAGCGGCAGTTTATCACCGACGCGGGGCACGACCTGAAGACACCGGTGGCCATCGCCCGGGCGAACCTGGACGTGCTGGAGCTGCGGGAAGGCAAGAACAAGTGGAGCGATAACATCCGGGCCCAGGTGGACCGGATGGAGCACCTGGTGCAGGACCTGATCATGATGGCCCGGCTGGACGAGGAACAGAACGAACAGGCGCTGGACAATATCGAGCTGACGGCAATGACAGAGGAGATCTGGCACGAATACCAGCCGTCGCTGAAGCAGAAGGGTATCACCGGGGAAACCGCGCTGGAGGAAACACCGCCGGTGCAGGGCTCCGAGAACCTGATCCGGAGGATGTTCTGCCTGCTGATGGATAACGCGGTGCAGTATACGCCGGAAGGCGGAACCATCCGCCTGGAGGTGAAACCGGAGAAGAAAAAGAACCGGATTGTGCTGGCAAATTCCGTGACCAGCCTGCCGACGGAGAAACCGGAAAAACTGACCCAGCGGTTTGTGCGGGGCGACAGCGCCCGCACCCAGAAGAGCGGCGGCTCCGGAATTGGTCTGGCGGCAGTGAAAAGGATCGTGGAAAAGCATAAAGGGAAACTGGTGATTGATTATCCGGATGAACATACGTTCAGGGTGAGCGTGGAGATTTAAACGAAAGCGACAGGAAAGCCTGTCGCTTTCGTTTATAAGGTAGGAGGTAGGAAGTAGGAGGGAGGAGGTTTTCTTTTACTTAAAACTTAAAACTAGATCCTTCGGCTGCGCTCCCTTCGTTTCACTCCGTACCCCTCCGCTTCGCTACCCCGGGGCTGATACCCGCAACTTCAATCGTCGCGACTGTCTCCCAGACAGATCGCTCGTTTCAGTTGACCTCACCGCCTGCAAAGCATCCGCCACTGGCGGTTGCAGACGGTTCGCCCCGTTCTCCGCTGAGAAAGAGCCACTGGCTCTTTCTCCGGGCGCTTCGAACCCCAGGATGACATTTCTCAAGGAAGGGAAAGGAAGGATTTCATCCTTTTCCTTTCCCGCGCCTGCGGGCGGTTAATTAATACTTAAAACTGAAAAATGGTGGACAAATCACTTTCGAATTATCGAAAGCGATTTTTGATTGAAAAACAGTTACATGGGTAAAAGTGAGCTTGCGTAGATGGCGCTCAAGTAACTCGTAAACGATTTCCGATGAAATTGAATGTAATTAATAATACAAGTCGGATGACGTAGAGATGAACCAAAATACAGACAAAGTACTATATTCAAAAGGGCTGAAAGAGACATGGTCACTTGACGGGCTTTTGACACATGGTTACAATTGCAATATCCATACATGTAAGTGTTGTAACCAGTTTATTCCGGAGGGAAAACGGCTATGTGTCAGAAGAAGAGAAGCTTTTGCCGTATCCGATTCAGGGGGCTTGCCGCCCTTGCGGCTGTCCTTTTTCTGCTGCCCGGCGGTTACGCGGCCAGGGCAGAGGAGAGCCTGCCGACGCCGATCCCGGAGAATATCCGGACCGCGGATGAGATTGTGATCGATGACCGGTATGAGGAACTGTCCTCCTATACCATCACTTTCCGGAATATGCAGGCCTATACCCCGGAATACTTCAACTATGCCAAGGTGACTGCGACAGAGGAACTGCCGACCCCGGACGGACGGGAAGTGAACCGCTTCCGGTTTGCGGACGACGCGGTGCTTACGATCCCCTGCAATACCACGCTGGAGTACGGGAACAAGGATTTTGAGTGCTATCGGCAGCTGCTGAACTACATGGACAACGCGAACATCGCTCCGGCGAAACAGGCGAATGCCCCGTACCCGCTGGAGAACGCGATAGCCCGTTGCGAGACGATTTTCAAAACGCTGCATATTGATAACCTGGTGCTGGACCAGGCCGTCGCCCTGCCTTCCGATTCCATCTCCAATATGACTGATGGGATGAAGCAGTTCTATAAAGAGAAAGAGCCGGTATGCTTTGACGCTTTCCCGGAAGAGATCGGCGTATGGTACCTGGCCTTCCGGCAGGAGCTGAACGGAATCAAATCCCTGGGAACCCCGCAGGTCAGGATTGCCCTGACGGAAAAGGAAACGGCACTGCTGGAACTGGACAAGGTGATCGACCACATCAACGATGATTATGAGCTGCCGGCCGGCGTGTGCTGGACGGACGCCCTTCGGGTGTTCTCCGCTTCCCATTGCGGGAAGAGCGGCGAATCCTATGAGATCAGCAAGATCAACATCGCGTATGACTATAACCTGATGGACAGCAACGCGCTGGACGCCAGGGCGTTCCCCTGCTGGCAGATTGAAGGGCAGGGAACAGGGACGGGGAAGTTCAGGGAGACGTACAGTATTGTGGATGGGAAAAGGGTACAAGCGTTCTAAATTAATTAATACTTAAAACTGAAAACTGAAAACTTAAAAATGGTGGATAAAACAGCTTCTGCAATGAAGCTGTTTTTCAGTATTTAAGTGAGTCCGGACGACAGGGAAGGTTTCTATGTCTGTTTTCGTTGGATAGGCAGAAAAAACTCTGCGGAGGAATTGAAAATGAGGAACCTGAGCGGCAAAAGGTTTATCCTGGGGCTCATGGCGCTGATTCTGTGCGTGACGGCATGTGCGCCGGCATTCGCGTCCACCGGGGACCGGGTGCTGTTTTACAGTTCTGAACAGAATGGAAATGATGACGAAAAGATCCTGAACCTGTTCCCGTATGGAGATGGGTTCATTATCGTTATGCAGAAGGGAAAAGGGCAGGATATTCTGAGATATGCGGATATCAGCGCGGAACCTGAAACATTTATATGGAAAGACAGTGCTCTTTCAGAAGAAGCAGAACAGGATATGTCTGCCATGTATGTGAATAACTGGTTTGGATGGAATGATGGTATCTATGCAATCATTGAGAAATCGCAATTCAGTGAAGATTCCGGCTATACAGAATTTCTTGTCCGGAAGGCCAGGTTGGAGGGGGATCAGGTTATCCTTGAAAACGCAGATCTGCCCGAGCTGGACCTGACCAGCCTGGTCAAAGGAGAAGACGACAATCAGTATGTGCAGAATATCATGAATCTGTTCGTGGCGGACGACAAACTGGTGATCATCCAGGGCGAAGAATGGATTGAAACGCTGGAAGCGATCAGCCTCCGGGACGGATACTGCACAGAAATAGAACCGGATGAATGCGGTGAAATCGTGCCGGGACCGGAAGGAACCCTGCTGATGACAAAGGCTGAATGGAACGGAAGCGATAATACCGCAACGATCCGGATCAGCAGCATTGATATGGACGGACGGAATGAAAAACAGCTTGCGGAAATCCCCGGATGTGTGGACGGGATGATTATGCCCTGCTATGACCCGGAGAAAGACACGCTGTATTTTGTCCGCAACGGAGAATTGTGTGCGATGCCGCGGTTTGATTCAACTCGGATGGAGACTGTGAACAGTTGCTCCCGTGCAGGTGAAGCAGCATATATGCTGCCGGGCGGCTTTATCCTGATGAAAACTACCGATTCGGTCATGATTAAGAATACCGATCCTGCGCAACGTGGCAACGTTACCCTGAGGATCCGGAATGATGGCTGGGGCACAAACGTAATGTCCGAAACCGTCTATGATATGAACAATGTACGCGGTGACGTTTCTGTGGTATTGCAGGACATCGATGAGGTGAAGATGGACATCCTGCAGGCTATGCTGACGCAGGACGCAAGTATCGATATCTATATGCTTCATTATGACAGCAACGAATTCAGTACGCTGCGTAGCCGGGATTATCTGCCGGATCTAAGTGGGAATGAAAAGATCGTTGCAAATACAAACCGTATGTATCCCTATCTACAGGACGCAATGAAGCAGAATGGAAAAATCATAGGAGTTCCTGTGTATTTCAGCGGAAGAACGATAGGGATTAACAAGGAACTGTGGAAACAGATTGGCGGAACAGAAGAAGAGCTGCCGAAGACCTGGAACCAGTTCTTTGACTGGATTAAGACGCTGCCTAAACGGCTAGAAGGCAAGGATGCCTCGTTTATTGGAGGGACTGACCGGGCATATTTCCGTGGAGAAATCCTGCATATGTTGATGAATCAGTATGAGGTGCTGATGGAACGCAAAGGTGAAAAGGATTATGCATTTGCCAATCCTATAATGTGTGATCTTGTACAGCAATTGAACGATGTAGATTTTGATGCGCTACGTGTTTCAGACCATTGGCATTGGGAAGAAGATGATACTTATGAAAATCCGGAAGCAATGAAAGCCCCGCTTCTGCAGATTGGAACATCCACATTGATGGCCGGCCAGAACGAGTTTACTCCGATGGCACTAAGACTGATGGAAGAAGAGGAAGCGGTGTTGCCGGTGGAAATGCACGTTGCGTTTTTAAATCCCTTCTCCAGCCATCAGGAAGAGGCAATTGAGTTCCTGGCATTGGCTACGGACAACCTGGATTTTTATGATGCGTATACTGCTTATGCCGATATGACAGAGCCGCTTCGTGATCCTGATTATGAGGAAATCATGAAAATATATAGCGACATAATTGAAGAAATGATCATTAACAGAGATAAGGCCAAAGGAGAAGAAAGGGAAGAGATAGAGAAGACGATTGAAAACCTGGAGAAAAACCGGCAAGAGGATGAACAAAATTTATGGCAAATCAACTCACGGATGATTGATCGTTATCAAAAGTGGCAGAACTTGTATAAGGTCCAGGGATATACTTTTTTCAATGATTTGTTTACAGCAGATAATGATGAGGAGAGATACGAGGAATTTGAGGAAATATTCCGTAATATGGAAAACGCAAAGATGAGTCCGGAAGAACTGCTGGGAATGCTGGACCAGAAGGTATGGATGATGAGGGTGGAAAGGAACTAAGAAGAGGTTGGAGGTTGGAAGTAGGAGGTAGGAGGTTCTACCTCCAAATGAATACTGAAAACTTAAGACTTAAAACTTAAAAATGGTGCGGCTGTGGCCGCAGGGTATAGCGGCAAGAGCCGTGACAGGGGGACAGACCCACAGTCACATTTTCTCCGAAAACAGTGACAGATCCGCATCCTCAATCAGCGCATTGCTCCCTTGAAACGGTCGCACTGCTTGTTTCGGATGACTCGTTCGGGTCGCTTTCTGCTTCGCAGAATAGCCCACTGGGCTACCGCTTCCCTCGCTCCCCCACAGTCACACTCTTGCCGCTTCTGTGTTGTGGAAAAAGTAGTGAATCATATTCCACATAGAAACATTCATTTGGGAATGTTTCTATGTCTGTTTTCGTTGGATAGGCAGGTTATTATCAGATTATACTCTGTGGGGGGGAAAATGGAATGAGGAGACTGACTGGCAAAAGGTTTATCCTGGGGCTGATGGCCGTGATTCTGTGCGTGACGGCGTGTGTGCCGGCGTTTGCGTCAACGGGGGATCGGATTCTGATGCATCAATCCACTGTAGATGGATATGGGCTGAAGGATGTGGAGAGTGTGCTGCCCTGCGGGAACGGCCTATATATGATTGTCCGCGAAGACCATGTAACGACGATTGAACGCTATGCGGACATCCATGGGGAACCGGAAAAGTTTGAGCTGGAAAGCAAGAACCTGGACGTGGCGGAAGACGAAGAGGACGTCACGACCAATACTTTTGTCAGCGAATGGTTTGTCCGGGGCGAAGAGCTCTATGCGCTGTCCGAGTCTGTTACGATGAGCGGGGATGAAAGCAAAACAGAGCTGCTGGTCCAGCATGCGAAACTGGAAAACGGACAGGTGATCCTGGAGGAAAGCGACCTGCCGGAGCTGGATTTGTCCAGCCTGATCGTGGAAGACGATGATTATGCATACATGAAGGGCATCGACAAATTATTCACTATGAAAGATAAGCTGATCCTGACCGCATATGGAGATGCCGGGAGGGAACTGCTGCTGATCGATCTGCAGGACGGGACCTGCACGGAAATGGAACTGGGTGACGACTTCAACGAGATCACTCCCGGGCCGGAGGGAAGCGTTCTGATTACCCGGTATGAATGGGATGATGATTCAAACATAACGATCAAGGTCAACCGCCTGGATCTGGCAGACCAGAGTGAAACGGAGCTTACCATGTTTACCGGTATGAGTTTCCCCCGGATCAGCCCGACCTACAGCACGGAAAAGGATACCCTGTATTACTTCAAAGACGGCGAACTGTGGGCGGTGCCCCAGTTTGACATGACGCGGACGGAAGCTGTGAATGACTGCCCGGACAACGGCTACGGTATGTTCCTGCTGCCGAACGGTTATGTGGTGATATGGACTTCCGATACAGTCATGGCCAAGAATACCGACCCGGCCCAGCGCGGCAGCGTTACGCTGCGGGTTACGGATAACTCCTGGAGTTCGGCAACTAACGAAGCGGTTTATACGATGAACGATACACGGGGGGACATCTCCGTGGTCCTGAAGTCGGACTGGAGAAGGAAATCGGAAATCCTGCAGGAGATGCTGAACCGGGACAGCAGCACGGATGTGTATCTGCTTGAGTACGACAGCAATGAGTTCAGCGCGATGCGCAGCCGGGATTACCTGCCGGACCTGAGCTCCAATGAGAAGATTGCGGCGAGCACCAACCGCCTGTATCCTTACCTGCAGGAGGCGGTGAAACAGAATGGGAAGATCATCGGCGTTCCGGTGAGCTTTGGCGGAGAGACGCTCGGCATCCATATGGATATGTGGAAAGGAATCGGCGGAACCGAGGAGGAACTGCCGAAGACCTGGAACCAGTTCTTTGACTGGCTGGAGACGCTGCCGGAACGGCTGGAAGGTACGGAGGTTTTCGTGGCACCGATGTCTGACCGGGTTTGCTTCCGGGCGGACATCCTGGAGCTGCTGCTGAACCAGTATGAGATCCGGATGGAGAAAAAGGGAGAAACCGACTATGCCTTTGCTAACCCTGAACTGTGCGAACTGGTCCGGCGACTGAACAACCTGGATTATGACGCTCTGCAGATTGCG
Source organism: Clostridiales bacterium FE2011 (assembly GCA_017569305.1). NCBI lineage: Bacteria > Bacillati > Bacillota > Clostridia > Eubacteriales > Clostridiales bacterium FE2011. The sequence continues at coordinate 2,445,986 of CP069418.1, forward strand.
GAGGCACGGGACGAGGAAGAAGAGGAAGATGAGGAATACCTCTATGACGGTTATGACCGTGATCCGCTGCTGGATACCTATACTTCCTCTGTTGTGAACGGCGACGCGGATTACGTTCCGCTGGCCCTGAGCTTCTCGGAGGATGAAGAACCGGTTCTGCCGGTCCGGATCTGCATTGCGTTCATGAATCCTTTTACCGAGCATCCCCAGGAAGCGATGGAATTCCTGGCCTGCGTGGCGGAAAGCATTGATGCCTATGCGGCATCCGCGGCTTTTACCGATAAAACGGAACCCAAACGCAGCCCCTATTATGAAGGCGATATAAAGAATTACCAGGAGACGCTTGACGCGTTGAAAAAACAGCTGAGCGAAGCAGAAGAGGATGAGCGGGCGTCCCTGGAAGAAAGAATCAAGGACACGGAAGAAAGCATAGAGCTCAATGAACGCTACAGTTGGCTGATCAGTCCGGAACAGATGGAACGCTACCAGAAGTGGCAGAATTACTTTAAGGTCAGAGGATACAGCTTCATCAATGAGCTGTTTGGCAATAGCAGCAATGAAGAGGAAGAGGAAGACGACTACGAGAAGCTGTTCTACAGCAAGGAAAGCGCCAGCATGAGTCCGGAAGAACTGCTGGGCATGCTGGACCAGAAGGTACGGATGATCAGGATGGAAAGGAACTGAAATCAGGTAGGAAGTAGGAGGTAGGAGGTAGGAGGGAGGAAGTAGGAGGTAATTCCTAACTTGAAAATGAAATATTTGACTTCGTCAAATGTGAAGTATTGAGCCTAAAGGCTCAATGTGAAATATCTGTCTGCGACCGATGTGAAATATCCTGCTGACGCAGGATGTGGGGAACGGAGGGGACGGTTCTTATCGTTCCCTCTGTTCTTTTATTTCGATGAATGGGAAAAAGGGAACGAAAAGAACCGTCCCCATCGTTCCCTTTTCTTACGAAAACGTAAGGTGAAAGTCACGTGAAAGTAAGGTTGGTTTGGTATTCTGGTACTGGAACGAGGGCAGATCGTCACCTTCGTTCCCGGAAGGGGACAGCTTGTGAAACGGGTTGTCCCGTTCGTTTTGCGTGAAAGTTTTGTAAAAATTATTGACAAACGATAATTCAGTGATATTATGATTATCGTAAAACAATAATTACGCAAAACGGGAACAGGACGTAAAGATGACTGTACAACAGTGCAATTCATTGACGGTAAATGACGGGCATGGTACAATTTAAAGGTTAAGAGAAGGATTTGAGAAAGCTGGATATATATAGGCGCAGGCCGACAGATGTACGGAACACGGAATGCAAAATACAAAGAAAAAACAATGCAAACGTCCGGAAAATCTGTCATAAACTGTGGTCTAAAACGTCTATATATAATGGGTATGCATTTTACGGAGGGAAGTTGTTTATGAGTAAACGCATATGCATGCTGTGTGTCGGGGTGATGCTCATCATCCTGATGCTGCTGGCCGGAAGCGCCGTGCTGGCGGAGGACGCGGCAACGCCTACGGATCTTGAGCCGGCGGGAGAAATCGGTGAGCCGATTCCCGTCCATGAGCCGGAATTCGAGATCAAGGACGGCGTGCTGATCAAATGCAACAGCGAGGCATTCAGCGTAAAAGTTCCGGACGGCGTGCGGGTCATCGGCCCCAACGCCTTTAAAGGAAACGAGAAGATACAGAGCGTGGTTCTGCCGGACTCCGTGGAAGTCATCAGCGCGAACGCTTTTGCGGACTGTAAAAAGCTGAAGCTGGTGGTGCTGAATGACGAGACAAAGCTGAAGGAAATCGGAAGCAAGGCCTTCCTGAACTGTAAAAAGCTGAATCTGCAATTCATTCCGGAAGGCTGCACCGTGGCGGCGGACGCCTTTGAAGGCGTGGACGCCGCGGTCACCCCGACACCGACGCCGACTCCGACGCCGACACCAACCCCGGCACCCACGGATGAAGGAAACACCCCCGCACCCGCGACGCCCACGCCCACTCCGACGCCCACGCCGACTCCGACGCCCACGCCTGAAGTGACGCCGGACCATAAACCCCCGGAACCGGAAACGGAGACACCGCCTCCGGAAGAAACGGGAGAGCCGGAAGAACCGGGCGGAGGCGGCGGTGGCGGAGGCTTCCGCGGCGGCTCCGGCGGACCGAGGATTCCCCACAGCAAGAACAAGGAACCCATCGGACCGGACTACGACCTGCTGGACCTGAAGGAACTGGAAAAGAAGCAGGATGACGTGATGAACCAGCTGACGCTGGGCAGGGAAACCCTGGCACTGGCCCTGAACCGGGCAGCAGACAGTGAAACCGGCGAAGGCTTCACGGTTACCGGAATGGACTGGCAGAAGGAAGAGGGAAACGAGCAGATCGACACCCTGATCCTGACGGCGGCCAATCCGGAGGAAGGCAAACAGAACGTCTGGAGCATGAACGGTGAAGTGCTCCGGAAGATGAACAAGAGCGGCATCGAACACCTGGTGCTCCGCAGCGGAGACCAGATTGCCGTAATGGAAACGGAAGGCTTCCTCGCCGGCTGGAGCTATGACGAGATGAGAAGCCGCGGAACCGCGAACCGGCGGTTCGAATACGAAATCGGAATCGGCGGAGACGCCCCGGCCGTCTGGCAGGTACAGGTTGAAGGAAAGACCTACGAGCTGACCACGGACGAGCACGCAGGAATCTTTATGACGGGCGTATACAGCGGCCCGGCGGGCGCGCTGGATGAACCATATGACCAACTGTTTGCCACAAAGTGAAAGGAGTGGACGGGATGAAAAAGGTATTCGCGATATTGATGGCCCTGGTGCTGGTGCTGGGAGGAACCGCGCTGGCAGAGACAGAGCTTTCCTATGAAGGGAAAGTGGTTGCAGGAGAAACAATCCCGGTTGCCGCGCCTTTTGGCGGACGGATGGGTGAAGTGCCGCTGCACAAAGGCGACCCGGTTCAGGAAGGCGACACGCTGGCAACCATTAAGACAACCCTGAACTACGCACCGGTGGAAGGCACCGTGACCGGTCTGTATGTGGCGGAAGGCGACAACACCGAGGATATCAATGCCCGGTATGAAGCCTCCCTGTACATCGAGCCCACCCGCAAGTACACGGTGGACGCGACCAGTGAGAAGGCTTTCAACACCAACGACAACTACTTCATCCACCTGGGCGAGCGGGTTTACCTGAAGTGCACCCAGGACGGCACCCATGAAGGCACCGGCATGGTCACCAAGCTGTCCGAAACCGGATATACCATTGAGGTGACCGGCGGAGAGTTCTACCTGGACGAGAAAGTCTACGTCTACCGGGATGAGAAGTACAGCAAGGAAAAGCGCATCGGCAAGGGCACGGTGAAACGCGCCGCGGCCGTACCGGTGAAGGGCGCCGGCAGCGTGCTGAGACTGCACGTGAAGAGCGGCGACTTCGTGGAGCGCGGCGAGCTGCTGTTTGAAACCGTGGAAGGCGTGCTGGACGGCTACTACGCGCCGGACAACACGGTCAAGAGCCCCGTGACGGGCGTCATCGAATCCGTGGAAAAGAACCCGGGCGATACCGCCGCCAAGGGCGACACCCTGGTGAAGATCGCTCCCACCAAGAGTTTCCAGGTCGAGTTTGACGTGCCTGAAGAGGACCTGTTCCTCCTGGAAGAGGGCGCGCCGGTTGAAATGGAACTGCGCTGGGACAGCTCCTCGGAGAAACTGTATACGGGCAAAATTGTTTCCATTTCCAGAATGAATGAAGACCCGAAGGAAGGCACAGACAAGAAAGTCTACAAAGCCTATGCCTCTTTCGAACCGGATGAAAGGATCCGGCTTGGCATGAGCATGCTGATTTACCTCAATGAGGCAGCCCCGGCCGAAGAAACAACTACTGCGGAGGAACCTGAAGCATGATGAACCCCAACGGCAAGAAACTGGTCCTTTGGTTTTTATCCCTGATCCTGTGTATTACGGCCTGCGCGCCGGCTTTTGCCTCCACCGGAGACCGGGTGCTTGTGCATCGGTCCAACACGGATGAGTCAATCTACTTCTATATTGAGTCTGTATTCCCGAACGGAAACGGCCTTTACGTCATGGTCCAGGAAGGCAATGAGCATAAGATCCTGCGGTACGCGGATGTAAACGCGGAACCGGAAGCCTTCACGCTGGATGAGCGGCTGCTGAACGGCGGCGGAGAGGATGAAGACGAAGAGGACGACGCGGAAGCCGAAAACGACGCGGACGATGAGGAATATAACGAGAACGAAGGCGGCGAAGAAAACAGCTACTCCTATGTAAACCGCTGGTTCTGCTATAAAAACGAACTGTACGCATTGCTGGACCGGAATACTTATGACGGTGAAAGCAGCAAGACGGAAGCGATTGTCCAGCATGCAAAGCTGGAAAACGGCCAGGTGACCCTGGAGGAAAGCGGCCTGCCGGAGCTGGATCTGTCCTGCCTGATCGTGGACCAGGATGATTACCAGTACATGAAGGGGATCGATAAGATCCTTGAGTATGACAACAAACTGGTGATGGCTGTATACGGCGACGGAGCAGAGGTGCTGGAAGTCCTCGACATGGAGGATGGAACCTACACCGAGATTGAGCTGGGAGAAGACTTCGGCGGTGAGATCGCCGCGGGACCGGAAGGCAGCCTGCTGGTAACCCATACGGAATGGGACGACGCCACCTCTACCAATACGGTTCATATCAACCGCCTGGACCTGGAGAGCCGGAGCGAAGAGCAGCTTATGGAAGTGTCCGGCCTGACCGACGGCCGGGTTGCTCCCTGCTATGATCCGGAAAAGGATACCCTGTATTACGTCTGCAACGGAGAACTGTGGGCAGTGCCGCAGTTTGACGCGGAACGGATCGAGTCTGTGAACGACTGCCAGGGCACCGGTGAAAAGATGTTTATGCTGCCGGGTGGCTTTGTACTGGTCCAGTCCTACAACAGCGTTGAGGTGAAGAACACCGATCCCGCCCAGCGGGGCAGCATCAGGCTGCGGATCCGTGACTGGGGCTGGAGCGACGCCCTGGGCGAAGCTATCTATGATATGAATAACACCCGTGGTGACATCTCCGTGATCCGCCAGCAGGACTGGAACAGCGAGAACGATATCCTGCAGGCCATGATGAACCGGGACGGAACCATTGACATCTACGTGATGCAGTATGACGGGAATGAATACAGCGCGCTGCGCAACCGTGAATACCTGACGGATCTGAGCGGGAACGAGAAGATCGCGGCGAACGTGGAACGCCTGTATCCCTATGTCCGGGACGCCGTGATGCAGAATGGCAAAATCCTCGGTATTCCCGTTGGCTTCACCGGAGAAACCCTCGGCATCGACATGAACATCTGGAAGGAAATCGGCGGAACCGAGGAAGAACTGCCGAAGACCTGGAATCAGTTCTTTGACTGGGTGGCTACCATTCCGGAACGCGTGGACGGCAGGGACGTATCGCTGGTCGAAACCTATGATGACCGGGTGTATGTCCGTGCGCAGATTCTGCAGGTCATGCTGAACCAGTATGAAGCCTGGAATGAAAAGAAGGGCGAAAACAGTTACGCCTTCGCTTCACCCATGATGATCGATCTTGTCAGCCGCCTGAACAACATGGATTATGACGCGCTGGAAATTTCCGAGCATCAGGACGAAGAGGATATGGATGAGGAAGACGGCTACCTGTATAACGAAGATGAAGAATACAAGCGGCCGCTCCTGCAGCTTTATACTTCTCCTGTGATGAACGGCGACAACTATTATGAGCCGCTGTTCCTGAGCTTCGCGGAGGACGAGGATCCGGTGATCCCGGTAAGGATCTGCGCGGCGTTTGTGAATCCCTTCTCCGAGCATCCGCAGGAAGCCATGGAATTCCTGGCTGTGGCCATGGACAAGCTGGAGATGTATTACAGCTATGACGCCTATACGGACAAAACCGAGCCGGTCCGGGATCCTTATTACGAAAAGGACCGCCAGTGGAATGAAGAGTACATCGGCAAGCTGAAGAAAAAGATTGAAAAAGCCGATGACGAAGAAGAAAAAGAATCGCTGGAACAGGAACTCAAGAGCATGGAAGAGTACATGCAGGATCAGGAAAAGAGAGCCTGGAGCATCAGCGCGGAGCAGATCGGGAAGTACCAGCAGCGCTGCAGCTGGTACCGGGTGAAGGGTTACAGCTTCTTCAACGACTTGTTTGGCGACGGGAATGATGAAGAGCAGTACAACGACTTCTATAAAATGTTCTACAGCAACGAGGGAGCAAAGATGGATCCCGCGGAACTGCTGGGCAAGCTGGACCAGAAGGTCCAGATGATCCGGATGGAGAGAAACTACTGATCATCATCCGGCGGCTGCTGTAAAAAACATTCGATATAACAACTGAAAATCAAATTTCAGTACCCAATCGTGTACCTGGGAGAGGATTTCTGCGGCAAAAAACAACAGGATGAAGCCTGTTAAATAAGGGGAGGAAGATAGTATGAAACACCAGATCGGTAAAAAGTTGATCCTGTGGCTGGCAGCACTGACGCTGCTTGTGACCTCCTGCGCTACAGCTTTCGCATCGCCGGGAGACCGTACGCTCAAACACACATCCTCTATTAGTTATGACTACAGTGAAAGCTTCCAGAGCGTCTACCGGAGCGGGGATGGCTTCTGCATCATCAGTTCGGATGATTCGGGCATATTCCTGCTGAAATACGCGGACATGCAGTCTGAACCTGAGAAGACCTATATTGAAGAATACCATCACGGCCCCTGGGATGGAGAGGAAGAAGACGCAGCGGCTGCTGAAGAACAGGTGACCGGTGAGAACGCTGAAGCTGCCGAGCCGGAAGCCGCTGAACCGGCTGCCGAAAAGGCAGAAGAGGAAGAAGACGCAGCAGCTGCTGAAGAACAGGTGACCGGTGAGAACGCTGAAGCTGCCGAGCCGGAAGCCGCTGAACCGGCTGCCGAAAAGGCAGAAAAGGAAAAGCCGGAAGCTGCTGAACCGGAAACAGTTGAACCGGCGGCTGACGCCGAAGCTGAATCCGAAGAAACACCGGCTGCCGAAGCTGAAACGGCTGCCGAAGGACAGCCGGCTGTGGAAGGACTGCTGAACTGGGACGACATTGACTGGTTGGATGAAACCCTGAACAGTGACGACATTCCGCAGGACTTCATGGACGGGGATATGTATAATTTCACGTCTGAACCCTATTACAGCATCGAAAGCTGGTTTGGCTGGAACGGCGAACTCTATGGCATCGCGATGGGAAATAACTGGGATAATGAAACCGGAGAGAGACAAATCGAAGGGATCAAGCTTCAGCATGTCCGGTTTGAAAACGGTGAAGCCATCAAGGAAGACACAGAGTTCCCGGAGTGGGATCATGAAAAACTGGTGTCGGAAGCAGGTGGCAGCGATTATCTTTACTTCAATAAGATTGACGTTGCCGGAGATCTGCTGATCACACAGATCTGGGGAATGGACGGTGACAAAATCATCGTGGTTGACCTGAAGACCGGCAGCTGTTCCGCTCTGGATGGAGGGGACTATGTCAACGCAGTTACGGCCGGACCGGAAGGTTCTGTGATCGTGGCCAATTATGACTGGAGCACTGAAAAGACAACGCTCATCAAGAAGAGCATGGCCGATGAAAGCGAAGAAACCATTGCAGAGTTTGATAATGGCACCCAGAACATAAGCCTCTGCTATGAGCAGGATACAGATACACTGTACATGGTGATGAACGGTGAACTGTGGAAAGCTTCGCTGGCGGACGCTGCCAATGCGGTGGCGGTCAATGACTGCCCGCTGACAGACTGTTCAATCGTACCGATGGGGGATGGCTTTGTTCTGCTCTGGAACAGAAACAACATCCTGCTCCGGAACACAGATCCGGCGGTTCGCGGCACGCTTGCGCTGCACGTTGAGGACAATACCGGCTATAACGAGACCATGGCTGAAACGGTGTTTACCCTGAGCGAAAAGCGGGGCGACCTTTCCGTGATTGTCCGCCAGCAGTTCGAGTGGCGCGGCGCTTCCACTGCCTTGCAGGATATGATGAACAAGGACAGCGGAACGGATATCTATGTGCTGCCGTATGATGGAACTGTTTTCAACGCGCTTAAAAACCGCGGATACCTGGCGGACATGAGCGATAACGCGGAGATTGCCAACTACGTAAGCCGGATGTATCCCTATATCCAGGACGCTTTGAAGGTGGACGGAAAGATCATCGCCGTTCCGATCGCACTGAACGGAAACACATTCGGCATCAATTACAAAGCATGGAAGCAGATTGGCGGCACCGAAGAAGAACTGCCGAAGACCTGGGATCAGTTCCTTGACTGGTTTGAAAAGCTGCCGGAGCGGCTTGAAGGAACGGAGATCTCCCTGACCGACGATCCCTATGCGGCGGATTCCCTGTCTGGCAATTTTATGCAGGATGTAATGCAACAGTACCAGATGCTGAAGGAAAGCAAGGGAGAAGAACTTGTTTTCAATACGCCTGAGATGAGAAAGCTGATTGAGCGTATATACAATATGGATCTCAAATCACTGGGCCTGAAGTCCTGGCGGGAAGAGGATAACGGCAGCGGCTATATGTATAACGACACTTCCCTCATCACCACGTATACGACAGCTCCGATGGGAGATCAATACTCGGGCGGCGGAACTCCCATGGTCCTGAGCTTTGCCGAGGGGGAAGAGCCGATCCTGCCGGTGCAGATGTACGTCGCGTGCGTAAACCCGTTCTCCGAGCATGCCAAGGAGGCCAAGGAATTCCTGGCGCTGGCAATGGAAAACCTGGAAATTATGGCACAGTATACCTTCTTTGCCGATAAGACAGAGCCTATTCGTTATTCCTATTACGAGGAACAGAAGAAGAATTATGAAAAATGGCTGGATCAGGCGAAGAAGGATTATGAGAAAGCCGATGAAGGCGAGGAAAAGACCTACGCTGAAGAGAACGTGAAGATGTGGGAAGAACAGCTCGAACAGCTTGAAGACTATTCCTGGCAGGTCAACCCGGAAAAGATTGAATGCTACCAGAAAATCCTCCCTGCGTGCAGGGTACTGGATCATGACTTCATGCAGGAGATCCAGAGTACCGTCAGTGAACAAGATGAACAGTTGATGAAGGAGTACACTGGTGATAATATGGATATTGAGAAGATTCTCAGCTTCTATGACCAGAAGATTCAAATGATCCGGATGGAAGGGAAATGATTCCTTTTGTATAAGAAATTTCGACTGGCATGGCCGTTCCTGCTGCCGGGACTGGCGGGATTGCTGATTTTCTACGGGATCCCGTTTGTGGGCGGAATCTGGTACAGCGTGACAGACGGTAAAGTCCAGAACGCGTTTGTAGGGCTTGAGAACTACATCTCTGTCTGGAACAACACCATGTTCCAGATGGGCCTGAAAAACACCATGGAACTTTCCCTGATCTGCGCACCGCTGCTGTTCCTGCTGTCCTTTGTGCTGGCAGCAGGACTGCACCGGATCCGCCCGGCCGGCGGGTTCTTCCGGTCCAGCGTGCTGCTGCCTTACCTGATGCCGTCCTCGGCCATTCTGCTGATCTGGCTGATCTGGTTTGATTTCCGGGGACCGGTGAACCGCCTGCTGGCACAGTTTGGCGTTGAACGGATTGACTGGCTTGTTGGGCCGGAAGCCCGTATTCCGGTTATCCTGCTGTTCCTGTGGAAGAACCTGGGCTTCTGCGTGGTTATCTTTATGTCCGCGCTGCAGTCCATTCCGGAGTCGCTGTATGAATACGCGACGCTGGAAGGCGCTTCCTTTATGAAACAGACCTTCAGGATTACCCTGCCGCTGGCGGTGCCTTCCGCCTTCCTGGTAGGCATCCTGTCCTTCGTGAACGCGTTCAGGATCTTTAAGGAAGTCTACTTTATTGCCGGCGCCTATCCGAATGAGCCGCTGTTGTACACGCTCCAGAACTACATGAGCAATATGTACAACCAGCTGAGTTATCAGAACGTGACAACAGCAGCGTATATCTTTGCTGTGATCGTGTTCGTGCTCTTCGGTGTGCTCTTCCTGAGCCAGCGGTCAGCGCTGAAACGGCTGAACGGAGGCGATTGAGAAAATGAGTAATCAAAAAGGCTTCCGGATCTGGCTGGCCAGGATTGTGCTGACGCTGTTTGCGGTGATTATCCTGCTGCCGATGGTACAGACCTTCCTGTATTCCTTCTCTTCCATACCGGAAATGCAGGGACTGATGGACACACGGGGAAAGAGAACCGAAGAAACATGGATGGACCTGCACCTGTCACCCCATAAAATCTCGCTGGGACAGTATGAGCAGGTGCTGGTAAAGGATGAGGAGATCCTGCGTTTCTTTACCAATTCCGTTGTCTATGCGGTGGCCATTCTGCTGGGGCAGGCCTTTGTGGTCCCGGCGATGGCATTCGGACTGAGCAAGTTTAAATTCCGCGGACGGGAAACACTGTTTTTCATGATTGTGATGCTGATGCTTCTGCCCTTCCAGGTGACGATGGTGCCGAATGTGCTGACGCTTCGGTTCATGGGACTGCTGGATACGGTGTGGGCTGTGATCCTGCCGATGCTTTTTGCTCCGTTCTTTATCTTCCTCATCCGTCAGTTTATGATTTCCCTGCCGGATGAACTGCTGGAAGCGTCTTCCATAGATGGAGCCGGCCCGTTCCGCTCCTTCCTGTGGATTGTACTGCCGGTCTGCCGGCCGGTGCTGGGCGCGGCGGCGGCGCTTTCCTTCGCGGAGAGCTGGAACCTGGTGGAACAGCCGCTGACGTACCTGAGCAAAAGCGTAACGCTGATGCCGCTGTCCACGCGGTTTAACCAGATGATGGCAGGAACCAAGGGATATGAGTTTGCCGGCGCGGCGCTGTATATCCTGCCCGCATTGCTGATTTACCTGTTCTTCCAGGAGGATATCCTGGCCGGGATTCAGCTGACGGAAATGAAATAAGAGGCTAGCCTGAGAGGCGGAAAGGTCTGATTAGGATATGACACTCAAAAAATTCGCTCTGCGGGGAATGATCGTGCTTGCGGCAGTGATTGCACTGTGCGTGCTGTTTTCCGGTACATTCCGGTCACTGACCACAGCGAAAGTGACCAAGGCAGACGTAAAAAACGGCAAACTGGAGACCGCAACCGTGCTGATGGGGAAAGTGGTTTTCCCGGAAGAAGAGGAAATCACGATCCGGGTTCCGGACGACCTGACCCTGACGGTTCAGCGGCTGTATGTCACGCCCGGTGAGCAGGTCAAAAAAGGTGCCAGATTGATGGCCGCGGTGGTAACCGACGGGGATAAAAAACTGGCTGAACTGCAGGAAAAATATGACAAAGCCCGGGATACGCTGGACAACTGGGACCGGAAGCACGGAGAGATCAGGCTGAGCCGCAACGAGGAAGCCTGGATGAATGCCTACACTGCCGCCAGGACAGCGGAAGACCAGGAGCTGGAGCTCCGGCATGACCTGATGGCGAACCTGGGGCTTTCCAATACAAACGACCTGAATGAAACCACGGTCAAAAAGGCTGCCAAGGCTGCCAAGGACGCGGGCAACAAGAAAGCGGCCCAGGCGATCCTGGAGGAGTACAATAACTGGCTGACGGCTAAAAACGCGATGACCGACGCGCAGAAGAAACTGAAAAGCCTGGACCGGTATGCCGTAGAGGATTCAGTCTGGACCACGCTGCAGGAAAAGAATGCAACGATTAAAGAAAAAGCGGAGATCGAAGACAAGATGATGGCTATCCGTCAGCTGCAGAAGCAGGTGGCGGAGTTTAGCGCCCCCCATGACGGCTATGTGATTGAAGTGAAGATCCAGAAGGACGCCCTGATCAACGGCGGTGAGACGGACCTGTTCCTGATTACCCCAGAAGGCAAAGGTCCCGTGCTGCGCGCAGAACTGACAGATAGAAGAAAGAGCGTGCAGAAAGGCGCGGTGGTTTCCGTTCCCATCGATGAATGGATGCGTGTGGAAACAAAGGTGATTGCTACCGGCCTGACAAAAACAGGCTCTCCGTATGTGGACGTCAAAATACCGGAGGACCTGACCGGCCGCATCAGCCGCATGGTGAGGGACAACGAAGAAATCAAAATGAAGGCGACGGTCCGTGCGAAGGACAGCTCCACGCTGGTTAATAAAGCGGCGGTGCGTGGTGAAGGCGAGAATAGTTATGTTTATGTGGGAGATGCGGAACAGTCCCTGTTCGGGGATACCCGTTACAAGGTGAGAAAAGTCAATCTCAAAGTGCTGGGTGAAAATGAAAAAACCGTTTCAACGGATAACAACGAGCTGACATGGGGCAGTCCTGTCATATATCTGGAGGACAGGGAAATCGCAGAAGGTTCTTATGTGATGTTGCGCGACGGTAAGGAGGGTAAGGAGTAAGCAGGAATGGAACGAAAATTCCGGTTTTCATTTTTACTGCTGGTGGGAATCCTCCTGCTGGGCGCGGGCCTGATCGGCCTGACCACAGTACCGGATGTGCTGCAGTATGCCTTCCTTCCGTCCTCAGTGAGCAGTACGGAAACCATGCTGCCGGCGGAAACCACGGAGGATGATTCATCCATTGCCGCAGAACCGGCCCAAAAGAAGCCTGAAGTTTCCGCCACACCCCTGTATGACCTGTATAAAAAAGCGGCTGAGAACATGGGTGAATTGTTCCCAAAGCTGACGATGCATGGCGTGAAGGCAGGCGTGAACCTGGAGGTTGAAGGAGTAGACCCGCAGAGCGTTTACCTGTACTCACTGGGACCGCACTGGAATGAGGTCTATTATCCGAATGTCGTGAAGGGCCGGATCCTTGGCAGTATCGACACGGAAGAGGCGCTCGAGGTTGTTGTGCTGGATGAAGAAACCGCGTTTAAGTTTTTCCGGGACGTGGATCCCATTGACCAGCTGGTGACCTACGGCGGGAAAAAGCTGGAAGTGGCGGGCGTGGCCCCGCACAGCAAAAAGCTTGGTGAAACAGGAAATTTCGCGGCCTGGGTTCCGCTGGATCAGTTGACAGACGCTGACCTGCTGATCCTGTCCGCACCGGCAAAATCCGGAGATCTGTTCCCCGCGTTCAAAAAATACGCGGAGAGCGTATGCGGCAAGGGGACGGCAATCGACCTGTCCCAGGAAAAATTCCGGGCATTGATGCCGCTGGTACTGGTTCTGGTGATTGTGGTCATCTGGCTGATGAAGCGCTGGATCCGCCGCCTGACAGGCTTTATCCGGGTTCAGGTGGAAAAGATCAGGGTGGAAAGGCAGCACAGCTACCCCAAGAAGCTGATTCCTTATGCCGCGCTGCAGATGCTGCCGGTTGTGCTGCTGATTGTGCTGACGATCGCGGTTTGCTTCGGGGTGGCTGTGGTTGCCATGAAACCGATGCAGATCTTCCCGGAATGGGTTCCGGAGACGCTGGGTGAATATGAGCCCTGGGTCGCCAGATTCTGGCAGCTGGTGAATGTATCCGCACAGCCCATCACCATGAAGACGCCGGAGCTGGCGGAAGTACAGTTCTGGAGCAGCCTGATCCTGTGGGGAACATTCGTGATCCTCCTGCGGGCCGCAAAGAAAACCCTGACCGGGTTCATTGTCAAAAAAGAAAAAGAGTAACCGCAGGAAAATTCATAATTCATAATTCAGAATTCAGAATTAATACTTCAACTGCTATAGGGACAGATGATTGCTGTTATATTATCCCGAAGGGTTATGTGACAGAAGGTCTGTCCCTTTGTCACATCAAGCTGAAAAATATTTTTTCAGGGATCCTATATTTTCCGCTTCTGAGGGGTCTATAAAGGTACAGGAGGTGAACGGTACTTGAGCAACGGGACGCACGCTTCGGAACTGGAGCGGCTGGTGGAGCAGCACCAGACCGCGGTTCTTCGGACCTGCTATCTTTACCTGTGTGACCGGTCACAGGCGGAGGATGCTGTACAGGAAACTTTCCTGAAGGTCTACAAAGGCCTGGATACCTTCAGGGGTGAAAGCAGCGAGAAAACCTGGATCATGAAGATCGCGATGAACACCTGTTACAAAATGAACCATTCAGGCTGGTCCCGCTTTATTAACCGCCGGGTAACACCGGAGATGCTCCCGGAGACTTCGGTGCCGTTCGAGGAGAAAGACGATGAACTGACCCGCGCCGTGATCCGGCTGCCGATCCGGCTGCGCGAAGTGATCCTCCTGTATTACTACCAGGGACTGAATGTGAACGAGATCGCGGAAGCACTGGGTATTTCCCAGCCGTCTGTTTCGGGAAGACTGAAACGGGGCAGGGAAAGGCTGAAGGACATGCTGGAAGGGAGGGAGAACGATGCGTAATGAACTGAACAGGACGGAGTTCTCCGAATCCCTGGACAGGCGCCTTTCCGGACTGCAGGACGATCCGTGGCTCACGGCAAAAGTCCTGGCGAAAGCGGAAGGAGAAAAACCTGTGAAAAAACTGTCATTAGGCGTTATCCTGGTGATTACGCTGCTGTGTGTTCTGATTACCGGGGCGGTGGCTGCCATGCTGGGCGGATGGAGTATCAACGACTTATGGAACTACTGGGTGGAGAACGGGGAAACCCTGCTGCCGCCTGACTATGAGCAGTATATTGAGAATAAGGATATCACAGAGGAGGGCAGGCAGGCGGTCTGCACGGTAACGGGAAGCTATTATGACGGGAAGTACATGGAGGTTACCGTCAATGTTTCTCCTGTGGAGCATGCGCTGCCGATCAATTTTTATAACGTGCCGGATGATTCTGTTACAGAGATCTATTACAATGAAGCTGTCACAGAGGAAATGACCGTGGCGGAATATGCCCGGAAATGCCATGAGGGCTTTGTGGCAATGATTGACGGCGAAATCCGGGCATACAACGAAGAAGCCGGAACATATGTATGCATCGGAGGTTCCATTACCGAGACACTGAACCCGGATGGTTCCATGACACTTGTCCTGACCGGGGAAACGGAAGAAGCGGATCAGCGGGAGCGGGAAGTGGAACTGTGGATCCGGTACCAGAAAGCGGCTGTGAAGGAAAACGAAAGCGGCCGGAGCTTTGAACCTGCGGGGGAAGAGGAAATGATCACAATCCCGCTGAAGGTTCATCCGACGGAAAGCCGGGAATATGTATGCGATGGGGAATTGGATTTTTCCGATGTGGGCTTGAAGGCCGAGAAGGTTACCCTGACGGTCACGCCGCTGGATATCGTGTGCCGGATGGATATGAAGGTCACGAATTCCGAATTGTACAAGGCACAGTTTGGGGAACATGAAATATATGTCATGGAAGAGAACGACGCGGATCAAACAACCAAATATACGAAACGGGAAGAAATGAGCAATTTGTGGTTTGAGTTTGTTTATGCGGGGAAAGAAACAGGGAAGGCGGTTCCGGGAGGTGTAGCCGGGGAGGAGTCGGGTTCCGGAGAACTGGACAGTCCGTGGGCAGGAGCAGTATTCCATGTGACCATCACGGCAAGCGCGGACGCCTTTGGCGATCATTATATGATCAGGCCCTACAACCGGGAGACCGGTGAGCGGTTCATGCCGGTGGAATTTACGGTGAGGCCGGCAGAAAACTAAATAGACGCTATGATAAACAAAGGGACGGGTTAACTGTTATGTATGTAACAGAAAGCCAGTCCCTTTGTCACATATTCCCTTTATTATTTTCTCCCATTTTTAGGATGACTTGTAATTTTTGTATCCAATCTATATAATAGAGATGTAACACAACCCTGAGCAGAGCAAAACCGAAAAGAACGGAAGAGGGCGGATCTGTATGAGAAGCGCGAAAGTGATCATTGCTGTGGCCCTGGTTCTGATGCTGCTGTGCGGAACAGCGGCTGGTGAAACCTGGCGGGCGGCAGAAGAAGATTATCCGATGTTTGAGACGCTCCTGGAGCGGCTGGAAACAGAGGAAAGGGATAAAGTCAAGGCGGATCGGAAAGAGCTGGATGATATCCTGGAAATGATCCACCTGAAGAGCGCGGAGGAGTATGAAGTGGGCCGCGCGATTGTGGACCACTGGTACGGATCGGTAAAGAACAGCAATTACCGCAGATTCGCCTACAGGGGAGAAGAAACGGCCACGCCGCTGGAGCGGAGCGGCCTGGATTTCAGCGGAAAGCATGCCTTTGTGGTACTGGGATACCAGCTGCAGGACGGAGAGATGACCGAGGAGCTGAAGGGTCGCTGCAACGCGGCAGCCGCGGCTGCCCGGTCCTTCCCGGAATCGCTGGTGATCTGTACCGGCGGCGCTACGGGCCAGAGAAACTGGGAAAACCATACCGAAGCCGGGGAAATGAAGATGTACCTGGCGCGGGACTGCCATATCGACGCGGACAGGATCCTGACGGATGAGCAGGCGCAGACCACGCTGGAGAACGCGCAGAATGTTTTCCTGATCCTGAAGCAGCAGGGCATCGAGAAGATCACGCTGGTGACCTCTGATTATCACCAGATGTGGGCACAGATCCTGTTCAATGCTGTGGCGGCAATCTGGAAAGCACGGACAGGAATGGAAGTCAGCATTGTGGGCAACTACAGCTATACCGTGCGACCGGGAACAAAATCGACGGGCGGCGGAATCAGCGCGCTGAGAGTACTGCTTAGAGAAGGCATTACGGTAGAGCCGTAATGCCTTCCAATGAATAATGAATACTGAAAACTTAAAACTTAAAAATGAAGGAAGAAATCGCACCCGTCGGGTGCGATTTCTTTGAATGTAAGGTTCAAGGAAAAAGAATGTGGAGAAGTGAAGGAATGTGACAGAGGGACAGCCCTACCTGTCATCGTTTTAAAGAACGTGACAGTAGGGCTGTCCCTGCTGTCACATTGCGCTGTAGTGATGAGTGAAAAGTGAAGAGTGTAGAGTTGACCCCGTTCTGCAGCTTTAGATCGCGCGCTTCGCTGCCTCTAAAGCAGCAATCACACGGTCACACCAGGAATCGAACTCGGGGTCTTCACGCTGGCACTCCGGATGGGAAAGGATATAATCCAGGGCCTTGCGGACGCCGATGTGGAAGGGGACGTCTGTCCGCATGGCGGGGACCGCCCGCTTCAGCTTCCGGTTGTCGAAGACAACGGAGACGGATTTGTCGCCGATGAGGCCGCCGGTGAAATCATAGCCGTAAGGCTTTCCTGCTTCCGCGAGGAAATCTGCGGAAACGTGATAGGGCACCAGCGTTTTGCCCAGCGCGTCGGCGATGGTCTGGTGAATCTGGTCCCAGGTCAGGGTTTCATCCCCGGTGATCTGGAAGGCCTCGCCGATGGCGTGCCGGTTGCCCATGAGGCCGATGAAGCCCCGGGCAAAGTCTGTGTTGAAGGTAAGGGTCCACAGGGAGGAACCGTCGCCGGGAATGATGACGGGCTTGCCCTCCATGATCCGGCGGATTACCTGCCAGGAACCGTTTTTGCCGTGGACTGCCACGGGAATGCTCCGCTCGTCATAGGTGTGGCTGGGGCGGACGATGGTCACCGGGAAGCCTTCCTCCCGGTGCTTTTTCATGAGGAAGTCCTCACAGGCAATCTTGTTCCTGGAGTATTCCCAGTAGGGATTGGCCAGGGAGGTACCCTCCGTGATGACGTAGCTGGCAGCTGGCTTCAGGTAAGCGGAGGCGGAGCTGATGTAGATATACTGCCGGGTTTTGCCCCGGAACAGCCGCCAGTCCCGTTCCACCTGGTCCTGAGTGAAGCCGATGAACTCGCAGACCGTGTCAAAGGTATGGTCCCGGAGCTTTTCCGCCACGGCCTGCTCATCGTTGATATCCGCAGTGATGGTGTTCACGCCGGCGGGTACGTCCGCGGCGCGGTTGCCCCGGTTGAGAAGCCAGACGTCCCAGCCGGGTGTTTCAGCCAGCTGGCGGACAATGGCCATGCTGATGGTTCCGGTTCCGCCGATAAACAGTGCCTTCATGGTTGACCCCCCTAAAATAATTCATAATTCATAATTCATAATGCATAATTAATATGGTCTCCGGATATGTAGTGTTCCGGTTACCGGGAGGTTTACATCTCCGGAGGAGACTGCGTCATCGCTTTATGCGATGTCAATGAAGAATTCATAATTCATAATGCATAATTAATATGGCCTCCGGACATGTAGAGTTCCGGTTGCTGGAAGGTTTACATCTCCGGAGGAGACTGCGTCATCGCTTTATGCGATGTCAATGAAGAATTCAGAATTCATAATTCAGAATTAATGTGGCCTCAGGACAGATGGTGTTCCGGTTGCTGGAGGGTTTATATCTGCGAAGAATGACAATGTGGAGGCAATAGTGTTCCGGGTGCGTTCCCGGATTTGAACGGGAGGGGAGATCTCTCCACTCCTTTTAGTCGGTCGAGATGACAATAAAGGCGTGAAGGTTTATTCGATGCAAAAGGATACCGTAGCGGAGCAACTCATAATTGTGAATTATGAATTATGAATTATATATTTACGATCCTGGAGAGGAATTTGTCGGGAACGAGGGCAATTTGGGTCAGGCCGGATTCGAGATCCGGGTCAGTGGTGGTGCCGTCGTCCCGGTAAAGCTCCAGGGCGCCTTCCTGCCCGATCTGTCCCAGGAGGGTGAAGGTGGTGTCATCCAGCAGCTCGGAGGATTCTCCGCCGGGGCAGAGCGGGACGGCATGGTTCTTCTTGACGAAGAGCGGGAACTCACCCAGGGCCAGGTCGATCCAGTGATCACCCTTCTCCAGCGGCTGGAGGTCATAATCCTGCGCGGAACGGAAGCGGATGAACAGCATATCCTCCGGCAGGTAAACGTACCGTCCGGCGGCGTTCTGCTCGTAGACGGGAGCGATCATGCAGTCCTCGCCGAGCATCAGCTGATCCTGGATATGGATGGCGCGCTGGTCAGCGGAATAATCAAAGGCCAGGGGACGGAAGAGCATCTCATCCCGCAGGGCGGCCTTCATGAACTCACTGTAGAGATAGGGCAGCAGGGCATAGCGAACGGAAACGGTGTCCCGCATGGTTTCCCAGATGCTGAAGCGATAGATTTCCTGGTCCCGGGTATGGAGGGCGGAATGGTTCCGCATCAGGGGCGTGAAGACGCCCAGCTGCAGGAAGCGTTCCAGCAGGTCCTCCGTCACGTTGCAGCCGAAGCCACCCAGGTCGCAGCCGGTGAAGAGGAAGCCGCAGAGATTCAGGCTGGGAAGCATCTGCAGGGCCATCTTCAGGTGGCTCCACCAGGAGAAGTTGTCTCCCTGCCAGATACCGCCGTTGCGGTGGGCTCCGATGAAGGAGCTGCGGGAGAAGAGAAGCAGGCGCTTGTCCGGGCTGAAACGGCGGAAGCCTTCCGCCGTGGCCCGGGTCATGCCGGCACCGTAGAGGTTGTGCACCAGGTCGTGACGGACGGGCTTGCCGTCCACCAGGTGATAGAACCGGCGGTAGTCGTCCATGCTGTTGGCCATGCCAGAGAAGACGTCCTTCAGCCACCAGGTGGTTTCATAGTCCACGCCGCCGGCACGGATTTTGTCCGCGGCGGCAAAAGCGTCGGCGACGCCCTCGTCGGAATAGAAGAGGGCGGGCTCGTTCATATCATTCCAGAAGCCCTCAATGCCGGCCTCCAGCAGGGGACGGTAGAGATCGCCGAACCAGCGGCGCACATCCTCCCGCAGGAAATCCGGGAAGCAGCAGCGGCCCGGCCAGACGGCGGCCACGAAATCGCTGCCGTCTTCCTTTTTGCAGAAGCAATCCCCGGCTTTGCCGGTGTCATAGGGGGCATATCCTTCCTCCACTTTGATGCCCGCATCGATGATGGGCACCAGGCGGAGATGGTCTTCCTTCATCTCGTCCTGGAAACGCTTCAGGTCCGGGAAGGCGTCCGGCTTCCAGGTGAAGTTTTTGAAGTCCACCATATAGTCGATATCCAGGCATACGCCGTCCAGCGGAATATGGCGCTTCCGGTGCTCATTGACCACGGTGCGCACTTCTTCCTCGCTGGCATAGCCCCAGCGGCTCTGGATATAGCCGAAGGCCCAGCGGGGCGGGAGATAGCTGCGGCCGGTGAGCTGACGGAAGGCGCGGGCAATGCCGGTGAGGGACTCCTCCTCGATGAGGTATACGTCCAGGTTGCCGCTGAGGGAGGTGATGACCGCCTCGTCATGCTTTTCCCAGCCCAGGTCCCAGATGATCTTTCCCGGATCGTCCAGGTAGAGGCCGAGGAGCCGGTCCGGGCTGAAGAAGACCAGCAGGTTGTGGCTGCCGTAGAGGCTGGGGCGCTCTTCCGTGTGATTGAACACATCGCTGTTCCAGCTTTCATAGCGGTGGCCGCGTTTATCAATGCCGCGCACGGCCTGGCCCAGGCCGAAGAGGACTTCCTCCGGATGGAGGGGCAGGGACAGGATCACGCTGCCGTCCTCGCCGTAGCGCACGGTAAAGTAAGGCAGGGAGTCTTTCTCTGCCAGGAGGTTCTGTATCACTGCGTCCGTGGGAAGGGGCGCACCAAAGGTGTACTTACGGATCATTACGGATTCCTCACTTATTGCTATTTACGGGATCATTGTAACACGGGGAAGGAAGGGAAACAAGAAAGCAGAATAAAACGTTCTATTTTGCGGAATACGGCCTTTTTTGTATACAGAATTCCGACTATGATTAACCTGAATAATTACTGCCAGAAAATGGATGCCTGGAGGTGTACAAGTGATATTGTTTCGAAGAAAGCTGATAAAGAAACTGAAGGACGCTTACGGGAAAGAGCCGGTGACTACATACTTTGACGGAGACATGAACTGGATCCGGACCACCTGTGACGACAGGCGGGAAGAAGAGCCGGAACGGTTTTATGTGGACGATACCACCTGGAACGACCTGAACATGGACGCGGTATACAAGCGGATCAACGCCTGCTGTTCCACCGCGGGGGAACAGCACCTGTACACTATGCTCCGGCGTCCCATGAACCGGGAGGAGTTTGAGCATGAGCGCGGGCTGATTACCATGATGGAGCAGGAGCCGGAGAAACGGCTGAAGCTGCAGGTGCTCCTGTCCAGGCTGGGAGTGAACCGGGCCATCTACCTGAAGAACATCCTTAAGCCGAAGGAACGATCCAATTCCTGGCTGATCATCTACTGTCTGCTGTCCCTGTTCCTGCCGGTTTCCATTGTGTGCTTCGCGCTGATCGGCAAGCCGGTGCTCTGGATGCCGCTGCTGGCATTTATGGTGAACGGTACGCTCCACGGAATTCGCCAGAAAAGCTGCGAGACGGAGATGCGGACAGCGAATTACTGCATTTCCCTGGCTTTGACGCTGGAACGGATCAGGAGGATGAAGGATGAAAAGCTGGACAGGTATCTGGAAAAGGCGTACGGGCACCTGAAACCGCTGAAATCCCTGATCAGGGGCGGAGGAATCGCGACAGATCCGGTTCCCGGGAGCGTGAAGGAGATGTTCATGACGCTCCTGCTCTGGGACCTGATCTACTTTGAGATTGTAAAGGTGAAACTGGCGAAATATCACGACGACTTCCGGGTGATCCATGAAGCGGTCGGTGGACTGGACGCCGCCATCTCCATCGCTTCCTACAGGGCCAGCACGGAAGGATACTGCGTGCCGGAAATTGACTATGACGCGGAAAAGCCTTTCATCCATGCGGAAGAGATCGTGCATCCGCTGCTGAAACAGGCGGTGCCGAATGAGCTGGCGCTGGACAAGTCCATGCTGATTACCGGTTCCAATGCCTCCGGCAAATCCACCTACCTGCGGGCGTCCATACTGAACGCGCTCTTTGCGCAGACCATCTGCACCTGCACCTGCAAGAACTACAAGGGCAGCCCGTTCCGGATCTATACTTCCATGGCGCTGACGGATGACGTGCTGTCGGGAGACAGCTACTATATTGCTGAAATCAAGTCCCTGAAGCGGATCCTGGATGACAGGAGTGAGGGTGAGTTTGTGCTGTGCGCGATTGACGAGGTGCTGCGCGGCACCAACACGATTGAGCGGATCGCCGCCTCGGCGGAGGTGCTGAATGCCCTGGACCAGGAGAGGGTACTGTGCCTGATCGCCACCCACGACCTGGAACTGTGCGACATGGCAAGCGAAGGGTACACCAGGGCGCACTTTGAGGAGAAGATCTCCGATGATGATATCCTGTTTGACTACAAGCTGAAGCCGGGGCCGGCAGTGAGCCGGAACGCGATTCATCTGCTGAAGCTGATCGGGTTCGATGAAGGCATCGTGAAAGCGGCACACAAGAGAGCGGACCAGTATGTAGCTACTGGCAAGTGGGAATGAAGGGACAGGTAGGAGGTAGGAAGTAGGAGGGAGGAGGTATTTCCTCCTAATTAATACTTAAAACTTAAAACTTTGTGATCGCCGTAATCCATTTCTTCTGCGCCTCTGGCTTGAAGAAATGGACGGCTGTAACATGGCAGTTGTTACCCAAATCAAAGATTTGGACGACTGCTCAATAACTTAAAAATGGCGGAGGAAACACTTTCCGGATGGAAAGTGTTTCTTTTGAATGGATTCATTGGATGGTTGAGGCGATGGAGAGCGGGAATATGACAGAGGGGACAGTTCCGCAACCTCAATCGTCGCACTGCTCTCTTGGAGCGGTCGCATTGCTTGTTTCGGTAAGGATTCGCGCGCGCACCGCGGGCGGAATTCCCGCCTCGCGCACCGCGCACGACAGGACTCCACCTCGTTTTCGCCTTCGGCGAATATCCGCATCTTCAATAGTCGCAACTCCACACTGTGGAGCTTGCTCCTTTTCAGATGACCTCAGATCCGATGAAATTTCCGCCACTGGCGGTCATCGGCTCTTCGCCCCCACTGGGGCACCTCTCGGATTGTTCCCCAACTGTCACGTTCTTATAGAATGATGACAGGTAGGGCTGTCCCGCAGTCACATTCCCGCATGGTGCGTGATGGATAAAAAGCTTACAGATAGTGGAGGTAAGGGAGAGCAGTTGACAGAGGGACGGCGGAGTAAATCATTATGAATTATGAATTGTGAATTATGAATTGAAAAAGGAGGCAGTTTCCTGTCTCCTTTTTCGTTTATTTCCGTTTAAGTATCTCGCTCATCACGATGCCGTTGACAATGTCGCTGCCGGTCCAGCTCAGCTGGAGGCCGGGACCAGCCACTTCAGTGACGGGTTCCGCGGCCTGGGCGGCGGAAAGGGGAGCAAGCTGCTCATCGTGGCAGGGATCAAATCCTTCGCCGGTATCGGCGCTCATGCTGCCCTGGTAAACCGAATCATCGTGCTCAGTGACGGTGATGGTGGGCTGCATGACTGTCGGGCGGAAGAAGGAACCTTCTTCAGACTGCGGGACAGGTGCGGGCGCTTTGGCTTCCGCTTTCGGAGCCTTATGCTGCTTCTGCGGGGCCGTCTTTGCGGTTCCGGCATTCTTTTCGGCCTGCTCCTTGACCTGCCTGGCAAGCTTCATGCATCCGGCGACGATGATGTAGATGAATGCAAGTAGAAAAATGGAAGATGGCATCGAAAGGATACTCCTTTCATTTTAATTCAGAATTCAGAATTCAGAATTCAGAATTAATGGCTATATGCTGGACGTTCAGAATAACTCGTTGCGTGCTTAATGTCATTCTGAACGGAGCCGCTTGCGGCGGAGTTGAAGAATCTTCTCCGTCGCAGCGGTTAATTGTTCATTATTTTTTTCCTTTGGGCTGTTCGCCGGCGGTCTGCTGGGGAGTGCTGGCCTTGGCGATGGATTCACGCATTTCGGTATCGGCAATGGTGTTCTTCATCTGGTAGTAATCCAGGACACCCAGTTTGCCGTCACGCAGTGCGGCTGCCATGGCGCGCGGCACTTCGGCCTCGGCCTCGACCACCTTCGCGCGCATCTCCTGCACGGAAGCCTTCATTTCCTGCTCGTGGGCAACAGCCATTGCGCGGCGCTCTTCCGCCTTCGCCTGGGCGATGCGGCGGTCGGCTTCGGCCTGGTCCATCTGCAGCTGGGCACCGACGTTACGGCCGACGTCCACGTCCGCGATATCGATGGAGAGGATTTCGTAGGCGGTACCGGCATCCAGACCCTTGTCCAGCACGGTGCGGCTGATCAGGTCAGGATTCTCCAGAACCTGCTTATGGGTTTCGGCGCTGCCGACGGTGGTAACAATACCTTCGCCGACACGGGCGATAACGGTTTCTTCACCGGCACCGCCGACCAGGCGTTCAATGTTGGTGCGCACGGTCACACGAGCCTTGGCCCGCAGTTCGATACCGTCCTTTGCGATAGCGGCAACCACGGGGGTCTCAATGACCTTCGGGGTAACGCTCATCTGCACAGCCTGGAAAACGTCACGGCCGGCCAGGTCGATGGCGCAGGCCTTTTCAAAAGCCATTTCGATGTTGGCGCGCTGGGCGGCGATCAGGGCGTTGATGACGCGGTCTACATTACCGCCGGCCAGGTAGTGGGTTTCCAGCTGGCTGATGGTCAGGTCCAGACCGGCTTTGTTGGCCTTGATCAGGGGGTACACCAGGCGCTGGGGCACGATCCGGCGGATCCGCATACCAACGAGGGCGCTGATCGGGATGTGCACGCCGCTGGCCAGGGCAGAGATCCACAGGCCCATGGGCACGAAGTGAAGGAAGATAGCCAGGGCAATGATTACGATAACAACGATGGCTATAATAAGAGCTGCTGAACCGGGCATAGTGTTATTCCTCCTTAATAATGTTTACATTCAATCCAGTTTCAGTCTTTCACGCGGATGGTATAGTGATCGCCTTCGGCACCGGTGACCAGAACCGGGGTTCCACGCTTGATGAACTCGCCGTCGCTGGCCGCGTTCAGGCGGGTGCCGTCAATCTCAATCTGACCGGCGGGACGCAGTGAAGTGACCGCGACGCCTTCCCTGCCGATCCAGTGATCCGGCTTGGCTTCTCCGGTGGGTGCTTCCGTATCCTTCAGCACCAGGGGACTCTTGCTGAGCCGACCGTTCATGGCGCTCCGGTAGGAAATGAGGAGGGCCAGGGCGATCAGCACGAGCACGGCCACAAAGGCCAGTAATGCTGTGCCGACACCGAACAGCTGCCAGCAGCAGTAAAGCGCGGCAACTTCCAGGACAACACCGCAGATGCCCGCCACTCCGAAGCCGGGAATGAACGCTTCCAGCACGATGAGGCCGGAGCCCAGCACGAAGCCGATGATCATGATGAGATTCAGCGAGAATTGATCCATACGGAATCCTCCTTTCCGTTTATTTCTTTGATCCTATTGTATACGGTAAGGAAACGGGATTATAGCGCAAAAAGAGAAAAATAGACGTGCTTATTTTTCATTCCTTACACAATCTTAACACGCTGCGCCGCGCAGGAGCGGGCAGGCGGAAGAACGGCCTTTTGACGCGTGATTCAGAGGGGATGAGAGGCGCTTCCTCTCCCGGTTATTGATCGATGTCCAATACAACCCCAATGATATCATATACGCGGAGATTGCACAACCGCCGCTCTTGTTGCAAATAAAGGGTTTCCATGGTATAATTCCTTTGTTTCGCATGAGCGGAACGGCCATTTTTGACAAGTGTGAGTTTCTGAAAGGATTGAATCATTATCATGGGTCTATGGCTTGCCCTGATCCTGTGTATCGCGCTTTCAGCGTTCTTTTCCGCCACGGAAACGGCTTATTCCGCCTGTAACCGTGTTAAACTGAAGACCGTAGACGGCCCCCGGAAAGAAAAAGCACAGACAGCGCTCAGTCTGCTTGAAAAATATGACTCTCTGATTACAACAGTTCTCATAGGCAATAACCTGGTGAACATCGTGGGTACGGCAATCGCCACCCTGCTGTTCACCACGCGCATTCTTCCGGGTCAGGAAGACCTGGCTACGACCATCGCTTCCATTATGATGACGGTGCTGGTGCTGTTCCTGGGCGAGGTCGGCCCCAAGACGCTGGCCAAGCAGCAGCCGGAGAAATACGCCATGTCCGTCAGCCATGTGATCCGCTTCCTGGTGACGGTACTGAAGCCCCTGGACTGGCTGTTTGCCCTGTGGCGGAAGCTGCTGGCGAAGCTGGTAAAGCCGGAGCAGGAAGAAAGCCAGATCGAAGATGAACTGATGACCATGATCGACGAGGCGCAGACTGAAGGCGACATTGAGGAAGAAGAAGGCGAACTGATCCGTTCCGCCATCGAGTTTAACGACCAGAACGCCGCGGATATCATGACGCCCCGGGTGGACGTGACCGCCCTGGAAGACAACGCGACGATCGACGAAGCCGCAGACGCGTTCCGCGACACCTGGTTCTCCCGGATTCCGGTTTATCATGAGGACCTGGACCATATCATCGGTATCCTGCATGAGAAGGACTTCTACAAGATGACCCATGAGGGCGTCACGGATATCACCAAGATCATGAAGGAGCCGGTGTTCGCCCCGGCCAGCCTGTCGATCAGCAACCTGCTGAAGCTGTTCCGGACGACCCAGACGCACCTGATCGTGCTGCTGGATGAATTCGGCGGCACCGACGGCATTGTGACCATGGAAGACGTGCTGGAAGAACTGGTCGGCGAGATCTACGACGAGCATGACGAGGTCAGCGAGGAAGTCGTGGAGCAGGAAGACGGCACCCTGATCGTGGACGGCAATATGCAGCTGGAAGAGCTGCTGGCGAAGTTCGGCGTGGAAGACGACGAGTACGACGCAGACACCGTGGGCGGCTGGGCCAGCGAAATGCTGGAGAAGGTGCCTGAGGTGGGCGACAGCTTTGTGCTGGATCATCACCAGTTTACCGTGACCGAGATGGACGGATTCCGGGTGACCAGGATGCAGGTGACAGAGGTGCCGGAAGAGACGGAGGCAGCGGAAGATGAAGAAGCTGAAGAAGTCGAAGAAGAGGAAGAAGAGAAGGAATGAAATATTTGCCTGCGGCAAATGTGAAATAAAGCCGTAAACGGCTTTGTGAAATATTGATCTTCGATCAATATGAAATATCCGGCATCCGCCGGATGTGAAAGTTACTCTGATATAGGAACAGCGCCTTGGATGATTCCAAGGCGCTTTACCATGTATTGCAGGAATGGGATTAAAGTATATATAACATTCGCCGGAGGCGAATATATCATATCGCGAAGGCGATATATCACATTGAGGGGCAAGCGGAAGGCTTGTCCCTCAATATATCATATTTCCTGAAAGGAAATATATCATTCAGGATCAAAGCGTCAGCATTTGATCCTGACTCCCGGAGGAAAGGGCGGACGGGGTCCATCCCGGTCCGGCCTGAAGTCCGGGTGCCCTGGGGGCGGGGGCGGAGGCATCCGCCGGTCTTCCGGCAGATCCAGGGCCAGGCGCTCCATATGGGTGCTCAGCTTGTCGCACAGGGCGCAGAACTGCTCCTTTTCCTCTTCCGTCAGGGCGGAGGTCATCTTCTGAGCCTCCAGATTGCGGGCGTTTTCCATATCGGATACGGCCTTCTGTCCTTTTTCGGACAGGGCAATCCGCTGGATGCGGCGATCCGCCTCATCTACGGTGCGGGTGATGAACCCTTCCGCTTCCGCACGGGACAGCATCTCGCTGAGGGAGGAAGGACGCACGTCCAGGAATTCACACAGCTCCCGGGAAGAAACACCGGGGTTCTTCGCGGCACAGTCCAGCAGGCGGCCGACAGCGGGCGGGAAGGGATATTCCCTGCGCTCCGGCGGGATGCGGCGCATAGCGCGGGCCAGTTTCAGGCAGGCAAGAATAACATCGCCGTCACGATTAGACATATTCATCGCTCCTTTCATAGGGGTAAGGTTCGGTACCGAATCAACTGTATTATAATTCGGTACCGAAGAAATGTCAAGGGGATTTTTCGCCATGGCGAAAAAAGGTAGGAGGTAGGAAGTAGGAGGTAGGAGGTGTTTGCTGGGATGACAATGTGGGGCATTGCGGAGAGGTGCGGGGATGTGACAGCAGGGACAGCCCTACCTGTCATCGTTTTATGAGAACGTGACAGTAGGGCTGTCCCTCTGTCACATGAGTATCCTCGGCAAGGCAGAGCGTCCTTCGGACGTAGTAAGGGATATCCGCATCCTCAATTGTCGCACTGCTCGCTTGGAGCGCTTCGCATTGCTCGTTTCGGCAAGGATTCGCGCGCGCACCGCGGGCGGAATTCCCGCCTCGCGCACCGCGCACGACAGGACTCCGCTTCATTTCAGCTTCGCTGACAGTCCACTGGACTGACATTCGGCTCGCTCCCCACGCGGCAGCAAGCTGCCTTGGTCGGAATGACAATGTGAGAATGTTGGTGTCCCGGTTGCGTTCCCGAACGTGGGCGGGCGGGGAGACAGTGGGCGAAGCCCAAATGCAGAATTCAGAATGCAGAATGCAGAATGATTTCGTCCTTCGGACGTAGTAAGGGATTCCTCGACTTCGCTCGGAATGACATGCTGTATTTAACGCTGCGGTGTTCCGGATGGTTGAAGGTTTCGACAATGAATTAACAAGTGTGCTTGGCATAAGAAAAACCGGAATCTGACGATTCCGGATTACTTTTTTCGGCTGTATTTTTCTTTCATGGCCGTCTGGCGGCGCTTACGGCAGTTGGGACAATAGGTGGGATAATGAAGGACGTCGCTGGGGAAGGTGAAGAACTTTCCGCAGGCTTTGCATTTCCTCTTAATGTCGTGACGGGGACCCTCCCGCTGGGCAAGCTCCTTATCCTTCGCCATCTGCTGCTTGCAGTCCTTGCAGAAGGTAGGCACGAAGCCCCAGGCGGGATCGACGGTGAAGGTCTTCCCGCATTGCTTGCAGGTCTTCTTCAGCGGAACCGGGGCCTCCGGTACGGGCGGGGCCTCAGGCTCGTTATCCCGGAGAAAGCCGCGGATCTTTTCCAGCAGTTTCATAACGGACTCCTGTGAAATCAGGCTTTCTGCAGGCTGTCACGGATAGCGGCAAAGGATTCCTCGGAAATATCGTGCTCGATCTTGCAGGCGTCCTTCCGGGCGATGACTTCATCCACGCCCAGGGAGACAAAGAACTTCGTCAGGGTGAGGTGGCGGTCATAGGTGCGGCGGGCAATGGGATAGCCCTTATCGGTCAGGGAAATCAGGCCGCCCTTCTCCATGGAGATGTAGCCGTTCTCCCGCAGCTTTTTCATAGCGACGCTGACGGAAGGCTTGGTCACGCCGAGGGACTCGGCAATATCAGTGGAACGGGCATAACCCTTTTCTTCCAGCAGAACCAGAATTTGCTCCAGATAATCCTCGGCAGATTCGTAAATATTCACTGCAATCCCTCTTTCCGGTGGATAATTTTAGACAAATCTATCTTCCCAAACTTTATCACATCAGCCCCGTAAAATCAATCGGGTCTTTGATTGAGAACAAATCCGGTGCACGCCAGTCGCTGGGGGCAATGCCGGTCATTTTCTTGAACAGATGGGAGAAATGGGCGGAGGAGACGTAGCCGACGGCCGCGCCCACCTCGGACACGGAAAGGTTTGTTTCATATAAAAGCTGCTTTGCTTTTTCACAGCGGATCGCGTTGTGATACCAAAGCAGGGTGTGTCCGGTTTCGCGCTTGAAGACCCGGGCCAGATAGTTTCCGTTTACAAAGAGCGCCGAAGCAATCCCGGAGAGGGAGAACTTCTGCTCACTGTGCTCCCGGATAAAGTATCCCGCCTGCTGCGCCAGACGCTTTCCGGCGGTTGTTCTGGATGTTTCGGCCATTGTTGATGCCTCCCCTGGAAATTAATGCTTTCATATATTAGCATAGACTAACAAACAAATCAATGACTTTTTGGCAGAAGTCATTATCGAATAATTTATCTCTAAAAGGTCAATATCAGGCAAGCAAAGATTATTAGATTATGCTAATATACTGTCGCTGATTAGGAGAAACTAACAGCAATATTGAAAAAGAAAGAGGACGGCAGCATGAAGAGGGTTCTTCGGCCGGTGCTATGGCTGGTGCTGATGCTGTTCCTGGCGGCGCAGGTGATTCCCGCCGTAGGCGAGGGAGCCAGCACGCGCTGGGCTGACGCATCAGATGAAATCGATAAATACCTGGATACGGCTTTTGAGGATTACCTGGCCGGGGATACGGGAACGGCGTACAACAACGTGAACGACGCCTACTTCCGCGTATATGAAACCACCGGCTTTGAACGCCAGACCATGAGCTACATTTCCGGCGTGCGTAAAAACGCCGTGGAGATGCAGTTCTCCGCCTGCAAGGCGGCAGTCAAGAAGGAAAACTCGGACCAGGAAACCATCGTTTCCGTCCGCACCGCCCTGTTTAAGCTGAAGGCCATGATCCGGGAAGACGGCAACAAGCTGGCCGCGCAGCAGGGCGGCGTCCAGAGCGAAAACAAGTTCTACAAGAACGGAGAGCTGGTTTCCGCGGATCCCTATCCGGAGTATTCCCCCGACCCGAACGCCGCCGCGAAATACGCCAGCTGGTATGAAGCCGCAAGCCTGACAAAGGAACTGCTGGATACGGCTTACCTGGCTTACCTGGACAAGGATTTTGAAGCGGCGGATGACAACCTGAACACCGCTTACTACAGCGTATATGAAGAATCCGGCCTGTCCCACAAAATTTATACAGAGCTGGGCGTGAAGGACCGCCGGGAGACGGAAAAGCAGTTCACGGAACTGCGGAACCTGGTGAGCTCCGGAGAAGAAAAATACCAGAAGAACAAATACCGCACGACCAGCGACAAAACCAAACAGGTGCTGCTGAAGAAGGCGAA
Organism: Clostridiales bacterium FE2011; assembly: GCA_017569305.1. NCBI lineage: Bacteria > Bacillati > Bacillota > Clostridia > Eubacteriales > Clostridiales bacterium FE2011. The sequence continues at coordinate 2,476,609 of CP069418.1, forward strand.
GACGCTGGACGAACTGGCAGCCGCCGAAAAAGGAGCCGCGGAACCCGCAGCTGAGGAAATCGCCGCGGAGACGGTTGAAGCGGATCAGAGCAGTCCGCAGTGGCTGACCTTCCTGGGGGCTTTCGGCATCATCGTGCGGGAAGGCCTGGAAGCGATCCTGGTTATCGCCGCGATCATCGCCTACCTGGTGAAGAGCGGTAACGGCAGGAGCCTGAAGAACGTCTACATCGGCGCACTTGCCGGTATCCTGGCAAGCTTTGCCGCGGCGGCGGTGCTCTACTTTGTGAAACAGGCGGTGGCCGGCGCCGGTATGGCGCAGGAACTGATCGAGGGTATCACAGCCCTGATTGCGGTATGCGTCCTGTTCTACGTTTCCAACTGGATGATCTCCAAGGCGGAAGCGGCAGCCTGGACAGGTTATATCGACAGCAAGGTGCGCTCGGGCGTGGAAAAGCGCTCCGCCTTTACCCTGGCGTTTACCGCGTTCCTGTCCGTGTTCCGTGAAGGCGCCGAGGTGGTGCTGTTCTACCAGCCGATGCTGCAAGAAGGAAACGCGGGCATGGTCTGGGCCGGCTTCGGCGCGGGCGTGGTAATCCTGGTGTTTGTCTACCTGGCCATTACAAAGCTTTCCATCAAACTGCCGATCAAGGTGTTCTTCACCGCCACCAGCATCCTCATGGCTGTGATGTGCGTCAGCTTCCTGGGAAGCGGCATCAAGGAACTGGCGGAAGGCAACCTGTTTGACCTGACGCTCCGCGTGCCCGGCATTCCGGAAAACGACGTGATCCAGATCTTCGGTATCTATCCGTACCTGGAGACCCTGGTGCCGCAGCTGATCCTGGCAGTGATCCTGCTGATCACCTTCATGGTCGCCCATTACCGCGGCCGGCTGGAAGCCCAGCGCAAGGAACTGACGGCCGCCCATTAATCAGATTTTTCGCGCGGTGCCCCGCGCACTGCGCTGAAGAATACCAAATCCCCTATAAAGGACTGTTATTAAAGGAGGATCCCCCAAAATGAAAAAACTGCTTTCTCTGGTTCTGGCTGCTATGATGCTGTTCTCCCTGTCTGCTGTCGCGATGGCAGAAGATGAAGAAGCCGGTTTCGATGAATTCGAACTGGGCGTTGAAGGCGAACAGGAAGTTGGCTTCATGACCATGGCTATGGTTTACTTCCAGCCCGTGGATATGGCTCCCGTTGACCAGGCTACCGCCAAGGAAAATACGGACCTGCATATCGAAGTGGACCTGACTGCCAACGAGAACGGTTATGCTTTCCCGGTGGACCAGTGGGTTCCCTACCTGACCATTGATTTCGTGATCCGTGACACCGAAGGCAAAGAAGTGACCTCCGGTTCCATGATGCCCATGGCGGCTTCTGACGGCCCCCACTACGGCAACAACATCAAGCTGGCTGACGGCGAGTACAGCATTACCCTGTACATCAAGAGCCCGGCTGAGAACGGCTACCTGCTGCATGTTGACTCCGAGACCGGCGTCGACGCCAAGGATGGTTTCTGGACCGAGCCCCTGGAAGCGACCTGGACCGGCTGGAAGTTTGTCAAGCAGTGGTAATTAACCCCTGAACTGAAGACTTTGCGACGACCGGCGCGGGATCCGCGGGGGATCCTGCGCCGGTATATTCAGCTGTCTGGAGGGCATAAACTTGCTGTATTATCTCTGGAGTGTTATACAGGACCTGTTTTACACAGTGACAATCACAACGCTGATGCACGCGTTCCTGGGAAGGCTGTACGGCCGGACAGGACGCCGGGGGCACGCGATCGGCCTGATCGCCGGAGTTGCTGCCGGCACGGCGCTGGCCGTTGTGAAACAGACCACCAATAAAATCATATCCAGTCACTGGAACCATTGGACCTACGCTTATCTGATGGCTTTCATAGTGGCATTTTTCATGTTGTCCCTGTTCCTGGGCCGGAAGGAAGGAAAGAAGCCGGCTGCGGGCGGGATCTGCCTGATCCTTTGCGGGGCCGCGGCCTCCGCGGGAATGATCTTCTTCCGGCTGCCGACGGTGCTGCTGTATCCCTTCAGCTTCAACACCATGGGCAACGGTTTCTTCTCAGCTTACTACATGGAGCGGCTGGGCGGCTGGGCGCTGGCGCTTCTTCTGCTGTTCGTCTATTCGCGCCTCCTGTACGGATGCGCTGTACATATCCGGAAGGGCGCTGTGCCGCGGCGGGTGCTCCGCGCAGGCGTCCTGATTTACGCGGTCTACTGCCTGGGACGGTTCTTTGTTCCGTGGATCAGCCGGGCTAAATGGCTGGGCTGGTCTGTGAAATATACCGAAGCCCAGTACGGCTGGATCGGCTCCTTTACCATGTGGACGGCAACCAATGCCATGATCTTTATCTGGATCATCGCGGCACTGGCAGCATTGACAGCCCTGCTGTTCCTGCTGGAGAACACCAGGGTGACGGAACCCTATGAGCACGCGGCGCAGCTGCGCAAGCTCCGTGCCGGGAACCGGAAACGCCGTCGGCTGGCAATTGCCACGCTGGTGATGATCCTGCTGTTCGTGCTGACGCTGACCGTGGTGAAGGCTTATGACACCCGGGAAGTTGTGCTTTCCGCCCCGGAAACCTATACCGTGGACGGGGACAGGATCCTGGTTTCCGCAGAAAGTGTCAATGACGGCCACCTGCACCGGTTTGAATACACAACGGAGCGGAACGTAACCATCCGCTGGATTGTGGTGAAGAAACCCAACTCCGCCACCTACGGCGTCGGCTTTGACGCCTGTGAGGTCTGCGGCAGCGCGGGCTACTACGAGCGGGGCAGCCAGGTGGTTTGCAAACGCTGCGACGTTGTCATGAACATCAATACCATCGGCTTCAAAGGCGGCTGCAACCCGATTCCGCTGGCATACGAAGTGAGCGGAGGCAACCTCGTCTTCCGCCTTGAAGATTTATTATCCGGCGAAAAGGAGTTCAGGTAATTCAGAATTCCATGATCGCCGTTACCAAAGTTCCAACGGGAACTTTGACGGCTGTAATGTGGCAGCCGTTACCCAAATCAAAGATTTGGACAGCTGCTCAACAATTCATAATTAATGGTTGATTCCGGATTCATCGGGATGAATCCGGAATAGGAGGAAAAGAAATGCTGTTGCGGATGATTCGCGGCGTACTGTTCCATCAGAAAGGGAAAATGCTGCTGATCGCATTTACGATTGCGCTGGGCGCCAGCCTGGCTACGGGCATGCTGAACGTTATGATGGACGTGGGAGACAAGGTCAACCAGGAACTGAAGAATTACGGCGCCAATATTGTGGTGAAGCCGAAGGATTCCTCCCTTCTGTCCGATATTTATGACGTGGGCGAAGGCGGGGAAGAGCTGAACACCGCCTGGCTGAAGGAGGATGACCTGGGCAAGATCAAGACGATCTTCTGGGCGTTCAATATCGTGGACTTCGCGCCGTTCCTGGATACCCAGGCCGTACTGCCGGACGGCAGCGCGGTCAAACTGAACGGAAGCTGGTTCAACCATCACCTGTCCCTGCCCACGGGCGAGGAGCTGGACGCCGGCGTGGTCGGCATGCGCTCCTGGTGGGACGTGACGGACGGACGCTGGCTGGATGAAAAGGACGAGAACGCGAACGCGGAAATCATGGCCGGTATGACGGTAGCCCAGGCTCAGGGCTGGAAAGCCGGCGACACGGTGACGCTGCAGGGCAGCAAGGGTGAAAAGACCGTGACGGTGGCCGGTATCTATGATGCGGGCGGAGACGAGGATGAACAGATCTTCGGCACGCTGGCCCTGGTGCAGGAGCTGACCGGACGGGAAGGCAAGGTGGCCTCGGTAGAGGTTTCCGCCATCACCACCCCGGACAACGAGCTGGCCCGCCGGGCGGCCAGGAATCCGGCGGCATTGTCCGGCCGGGACTATGAAACCTGGTACTGCACGGCTTATGTGAGCGCGATCTGCTACCAGATCCAGGAAGCGATTCCCGGATCCGTGGCCGCCGCGGTCCGTAAGGTTGCGGAAGGTGAAGGCGCCGTGCTGGAAAAGACACAGCTGCTGATGATCCTGATTACGGCGCTGAGCCTGATCGGTTCCGCCCTGGGCATCAGCAACCTGGTGACGGCCAGCGTGATGGAGCGGGCAAAGGAAATCGGCCTGCTGAAGGCCATCGGCGCGCGGGATCATTCCATCACGGGCGTTATCATGACGGAAATCCTGGTCACGGCGCTGATCGGCGGCGCGGCAGGATACTTTATGGGCTTCGGATTTGCCCAGCTGATCGGCCGGAGCGTATTCGGCGCGGCGGTGGAAATGAAACCGGCGGTGGTGCCGATCGTGGCGGGCCTGGTGGCTCTGGTGACGCTGGCGGGCAGCCTGCCGGCGATCCGGACGGTGCTCAGGCTGAAGCCGGCCGAAGTGCTGCATGGAGGTCACTGAACGATGACAAGACGCAGAATGTTCCTGAGAATGATCACCGCCTCGCTGCTCCGGCGGCGGAGCCGGATGCTGATCGCGCTGCTTTCCATCGGCATCGGCGCGACAATCCTGGCAGGCCTGGTGACGATATATGTGGACGTGCCCCGGCAGATGGGCGCCCAGTTCCGCTCCTTCGGCGCGAATATGCTGCTGCTTGCGGATGAGGGAAAGAGCATGACAGCCGGGGAACTGGATGAGGCTCTGAAAACCATTAACACGGACCAGCTGGTGGGCGCGGCGCCCTACCGCTACGTGCGGGTGGACATGACCACGCGCCAGCAGTCTTTTACGGCGGCGGGCACGGACTTCAGCCAGATTACAAAAACAAGCCCCTATTTCAGCGTGGACGGCCGGTATCCGGAGAATCCCCGGGAAGTGCTGGTGGGCAAGGAAATCGCAGAGACGATCGGCGTAAGGATCGGGTCGGGCATGGAACTGACCTGGCAGCCTTCGGCGAGTGAAACGGAAAGCGATCCGGAAGAGGACCGGAAGCCCGGCGCGGTGCTGACCGGCAGCGCGGAAGGCTGGAGCGGCGGAAAGGTCTATGTGACGGTGAAGCTGGACGATGAATCCAGGATTGCCTCCATGACCGTTGACGCGGGTACCCAGACGCCGGAAATCGGCGGACTGGCCCAGACGGACGAAGCCTTCAATGCCCAGTTTATCGGCAAGACGCTGCCGCTGACCCTGGGGCAGGACGTGGACGCGCTCAGCGGCGCCACGGTGACCTCCACGGCGGTGGTGGACGCCCTGAACACCGCCCGGAACGCGGAAAACAGGGCCACAGCCCGGACGGTGAAATGCACTGTCTCCGGCATCCTGACTACGGGCGGCGAAGAAGAAGCCTATGTGTTCATGAGCCTGGAGGATATGGCGAACCTGACAGACGAAGATAAGGTGGACGTGGCGGAGCTGAGCGTAAGCGCCTCGGCGGAGGAACTGGAAGCCTACGTGAACCGGATTACGGAGGAGCAGCACGGTATCAAGGCCCGGCTGGTGAAGCGGGTGACGCGTTCGGAAACCGCCGTGCTGGGAAAACTGCAGAGCCTGGTATTCCTGGTAACCGCGGTGGTGCTGGTGCTGACCATGATCTGCGTATCCACCACCATGATGGCGGTTGTTTCGGAACGGCGCCGGGAGATCGGCCTGCGGAAGGCACTGGGCGCATCCGACAGCAGCATCCGGGCAGAGTTCCTGGGTGAAGGCGTGTTCCTGGGCCTGCTGGGCGGTTTGCTGGGCGGCCTGCTGGGTTTTGTGTTTGCCCAGGTGGTAAGCGTGAACGTGTTCGGTTCCTCCATCACTTTCCAGCCGCTGCTGCTGCCTGCGGCGATTATCGTATCCATCGCGGTGGCGGCCCTGAGCTGCCTGCAGCCGATTAAGCGCGCGGTTGCCATTGACCCGGCGATTGTGTTAAAAGACGAGTAAACTCGTTTTTTACCAAATTCATAATTCATAATTCACAATTCATAATTATGTTTTGTTAAACCGGAAACCGAATAACAACGAATAGTGCGTTTTGTGAAGACTGGATTATGAATAGAAAACCAGGCCGAATCAGTATATTTAATTATGAATTATGAATTGTGAATTGTGAATTGATTAAAGGGGTGTAGACATGAGTCTTCTGGAATTAAAAAACATTTCCAAGATCTACGGTGACCTGAAGGCCCTGGATAACGTGAGCATTCATGTGGATAAGGGTGAATGGGTCGCGATCATGGGACCTTCCGGCTCCGGAAAGAGCACGATGATGAATATCATCGGCTGTATGGATAAACCGACGCTGGGAGAAGTGCTGCTGGACGGCGTGGACATCGCCCGGGAGAGCAGCAAGAAGCTGACGGATATCCGTCGGGATAAGATCGGCCTGATCTTCCAGCAGTTCCACATGGTCAATTACCTGACCGCCGTGGAGAACGTGATGGTCAGCCAGTATTACCACTCCATGCCGGATGAGCAGGAAGCGCTGGAAGCCCTGGGCCGGGTCGGCCTGCGGGAACGGGCGCACCACCTGCCCAGCCAGCTGTCCGGCGGCGAACAGCAGCGGGTCTGCGTAGCCCGGGCGCTGATCAACCATCCGGAGCTGATCCTGGCGGATGAACCGACGGGCAACCTGGACGAAGCGAACGAGAACATCGTGCTGGATCTGTTTGCACGCCTGCACGCGGAGGGAACGACCCTGATCGTCGTGACCCACGACCCGGAGGTGGCGGAAGCGGCACAGCGTACCATCGTGCTGGAACACGGCAAGGTGGCGCGGGAAGTCATTAATGAAAACTTTGATGAACAGCAGAAGGAATGGCTGGCCAGGTTAAAGGGCTGAAGAGAGGTATATATGAAAAAGAGTTTATTCGCAATCCTGGTCCTGGTTCTCGCGGCGCTGATTGCCGTGGGATCCGTGACTGTAATCGGCCCCTGCGTCCATGCGGACGGCAGCGCGGCAGCCTGCACCGGAACGGGCAGGGCAATCCTGATTGACGGCTGCGTGATGGCAGCCCTGGCACTGCTGGCGCTGCTGATCCGCAAACCCGGCATCCGTATTATCCTGTTTGCGGCGGCTTTCTGCGCCGCGGCGGTTGGCGTCCTGCTGCCGGGCACCCTGATGCCCCTTTGCAAAATGGACACGATGCACTGCCGGGCGGTAATGCAGCCGGCGGTAATCATCCTGTCCGGCGTCGCGGCAATCACATCGCTGATCGGGATTATTACAGAACAGCGCAGAAGCAGGAGAATGAAGGGATGAAGCGCTTTTCACCGGTGATCCGGAACCTGACAAGGAAACCGGGAAGAACCACCGCGCTGATTCTGCTGACGGCTTTCCTTGCTTTATCTGTTTTTGCAGGAACGCTGGTGGTTTCATCCCTTCGCCGTGGACTCGGCAGCATGGAAAACCGCCTGGGCGCGGATATCATTGTGGTTCCGGCAGAGGCTGAATCCAAATCCAGCCTGAAGAACATGCTGCTGCAGGGAACCATCGGTACCTTCTATATGGACGCTTCCGCACTGGACAAGGTGAAGGAAACAGAGGGAGTGCAGAAAGCATCCGCCCAGATTTTCCTTTCCTCCATGAAGGCGGACTGCTGCTCCGTGAAGGTACAGATCATCGGCTTTGATCCGGAAAACGACTTTGTGGTGCAGCCCTGGATTGCCGAAAGCCTGAACCGCCCGCTGGGCGATATGGAAATCGTGGTCGGCAGCCGCGTGGGAACGGACGTGGGCGATAACTTCCGGATTTACGACCGGAAATGCCTGGTGGCGGCCAAACTGGCGCCGACCGGCACCGGCCTGGATACCGCGGTGTACTGCAACATGAATACAATCCATACGCTGCTCCAGGCGGCGGAGGAAAAAGGCGTCAGCCATAAAATTGATTCCGGAAACGACGTGGAGGTGGTATCCGCCATCTACGTGAAGACGGTTCCGGGAGCGGATATCGGCCTGGTCAACAACCGGCTGAACGGAAAGATCCGGAAGGCGACATCCGTCCGGACGACCGGCATGATCACAGAAGTATCGGACAGCCTGGGCGGGGTATCCAGGACGGTGGCGATCCTGATCGCCGCGGTCTGGATCCTGGCACTGGCGATCCTGTTTATTGCCTTCTCCATGATGGTGAATGAACGCCGGCGGGAACTGGCGGTTTACCGCCTGGTGGGGATGAGTCGGAAAATGCTTTCCGGAATGATCCTGAAGGAAACGGCCCTGTGCAGCCTGGCAGGGGCGCTTTGCGGCGTGCTGCTCGGCGCGGTGCTGGTATTCCCCTTTACCACGCTGATTGAAACCAGCCTGAAGCTGCCTTACCTGGCCCCGTCAGCCGGAACAACCGCGGTATTTGCGGTCCTGGCAATCGCGGTCACGGTGGCTGCCGGATGCGCGGCAAGCCTGCATACGGCGTCGAAGCTGAGCCGGGTGGACCCGGGCAGCACACTGAGGGAGGGCGCCTGACATGGAACTGAGAGCGGAAAACATCTCCCGCCGGTACTTCCGGAAGCGGGGAGAAGCAAACTTTTTTGAAGCGGTCAAACCGGTATCCCTGACGCTCCGGGGCGGAAAAATGACCGTGCTGAAAGGCAGGAGCGGATCCGGCAAGACCACGCTGCTGCATATGCTGGCGGGACTGCTGAATCCGTCGGAAGGGAAGGTTTTCCTGGACGATACGGATCTGTATGCCCTGGAGGACGCGGAGCTGTCCAGGGTACGCAATGAAAAGATCGGCGTGGTTCCCCAGGGCCGCAGCGCCGTGGATACGCTGACGGTGTATGAGAATATCCTCCTGCCGGGACTGCTTTACGGCGGCAAACCCCGGACGGAAGCGGCAGAAAGCTGGATGGAGGCGCTGGATATCTGCAGCCTGCGGGACGTGATGCCCGCGGAACTGTCCGGGGGAGAGCTGCGCAGGATGGCCATCGCACGGACGCTGACCGCTGATCCGGACGTGATCCTGGCGGACGAACCCACCGGTGACCTGGACAATGAGAACACGGTCATAGTGCTGGACGCACTGCGCCAGGCTGCAAAAGCCGGCAAGGCAGTGCTGGTGGTCAGCCATGAGGATGACGTGGAAGCCTATGCTGATGAGGTGATCCGCATGGACGCGGGCAGCTTCATCGCAGACGGCTCCAAAACGCAGCAGCCGTCATCTGTCAATGAGTGATTTGTCTGTTTGTGACACATAAAAAATTGCTATTGACAGAAAGAATAATGTCTGTTATTTTGTATTAGACATGACTAACCTCTTCTAGCTGCTCTTTGGTGTAGGGATGTGCCAGAGAGCAGCTCCTTTTAAGAAAAGAAGTTAGTTAATACTAATCAAAGGAGAGACAGATGTCGGACGAAACCGTAATCCGCTGCTGCGCACCGACGCTGGCAGCCATCAAAACCGGCAGCCTTTTCAACAGCCCATTTGAAAGCCGGGAAGAGATGACAGCCAGCCTGCGGGCGATTAACAAAAGCCTGCTCCCCAAGGGTGTGTGCGCGATGCCCCTCCGGTATGAGAACGGGAAGGCGCTGATTTACCTCTACCGCCCGTCCATGCTGGAAGAGGACCTGCGGAATCCGGTGGCGGCCGAACTGCTGAAAGACGCCGGGTATCCCGGCGGAAGCGCTTCCGGGCATATTGCCTGGCTGATCCGCCGGCTGAAGGAATCGGAAACCTTTCCCCATGAGATCGGGCTGTTCCTCGGATATCCGGCGGTGGACGTGCGGGGATTTATCCGGCACGGGGAGTGCAAGTGCACCGGCCTGTGGAAGGTCTATGAGAGCGACGTACCCCAGGCACAACGCACCTTCGCGCGGTGCAGGCACTGCACAAAAGCTTACCTGCAGCGCAACCGGGAAGGATGGGACCTGTCGAGGCTGACAATCCGGCCGGGACAGTTTTCATACAGAGAAGCCGAAAGGCTGGAAAGGAAGGAAACCACATGAGTAAGATCGCGGTGATCTATTGGAGCGGCACCGGCAATACGCAGGCAATGGCGGAAGCGGTTGCGGCGGGCGCAAAAGAAGCCGGCGCGGAAGCGGATCTGCTGACCTGCGCTGACGTGGGCGATATCTCCGCCTATGACGCGGCGGCACTGGGCTGCCCGGCTATGGGCGCGGAAGAGCTGGAAGACAGCGAATTCCTGCCGATGCTTGAAAGCATTGAACCGGCACTGGCCGGAAAGAAAGTCGCGCTGTTCGGCTCCTACGGCTGGGGCGACGGCGAATGGATGCGCTCCTGGGAAGCCCGCTGCGCGGAGAAGGGCATTGCCCTGGCTGCGGAAAGCGTAATGGCGAACGAAGCCCCTGACGATGCTGCCACAGCGTCCTGCAAGGCGCTGGGTAAAGCACTGGCATAAATCAGGAAAAACACGGTATCAGAATCGAAAGGACGAAACCAAAATGAAGAAAGTAATTTCCCTTGTACTGACCCTTTGCCTGCTGATGATGACCGCCGCCTTCGGCGTGGCGGAAACCGCGGACGATTCCGCGGAAGCCCTGGAACTGCTGGAGAACATCAAGGGTACCTACGAGCCCCTGTTCCCGGTGATTACTGCCGCAGAATATGATTCCATCTGGCAGGAGCCCTGCGTGAAGGCCCTGGGTGAAGAAGACGGAAAAGCAATGGCTGACATGATGAAGAGCTACTGCGCCGGCACGATCTACGGCCAGGAAGCAATCGACACCTACGGTGACGGATCCAACGGCATGCAGTTTGCCTGCGGATTCATCAACGGTGTGGCCACAATCACCTTTGACGGCAAGACCATCAGCGGCGCGGATGAGAGCGGCAAGACTGTGTTCAGCCATGAATATGCCTATGTCAGCAAGCTGTCCCTGTCCGGTGCGATGGAAGGCTATCTGTTCGAGACTGCGGATGAGGACGCGGGCGAGTTCAAATACTTCTACATGATGCCCGATACTCCTGCCACCACCTATCATCTTGAGTTCCGCTACGGCAGCAACGTTGATGATCTGGCGAAAATCATGGAAGGGCCCTATGCCTACTGGCTGGCTGCCGGCTTCCCGGTGGACGCGGACGCGGAGCTGATCAACAAAGTGATCACCCTGTATTGCGAAGAAAACCTGGCGGAAGAAGAGAGCGAAAACGCGGCCTGATCCCTGCACAGCAAAACACAGGACGCGGTCCGAAAGGATCGCGTCCCTTTTGCTTGACATACAGGTATCATAGTGATATAACAAGTTAGTCATAACTAACCAAGGAGGATGTCAAGCAATGAACGGATGGTCCGCTGATGTGATTTTGGGCCTGCTGATTCCCTTTGCGGGAACCGCTGCCGGTTCTGCCTGCGTGTTTTTCATGAGGAAAAACCTGAAGCAGAATGTGCAGCGCGCACTGACCGGATTTGCGGGCGGAGTCATGGTCGCGGCTTCCATATGGAGCCTGCTGATCCCGGCGATGCAGCAGGCGGAAGGAATGGGGAAATGGGCTTTCCTGCCGGCGGCGGCCGGTTTCTGGATCGGCATTCTGTTTCTCCTGCTGCTGGATAAGGTAATTCCGCACCTGCACATGTTCGCGGAAAAGGCGGAAGGACCCAGGACCCGCCTGGCCCGGACCAGCATGATGGTACTGGCTGTGACGCTGCACAACATTCCGGAGGGAATGGCGGTGGGCGTGGTTTATGCCGGACTGCTTTCCGGATCCGCGGAGATTACCGCGGGCGGCGCACTGGCGCTGGCCCTGGGTATCGCAATCCAGAATTTCCCGGAGGGAGCGATTATTTCCATGCCCCTGCGGGCGGAAGGCAAGGATAAGGGGAAGGCTTTCCTGGACGGTGTGCTGTCCGGAGCGGTGGAACCCATCGGCGCGGTGCTGACCATCCTGGCCGCGTCGCTGATCGTGCCGGCCATGCCTTACCTGCTCAGCTTCGCGGCGGGCGCCATGATCTATGTGGTGGTGGAAGAACTGATTCCGGAGATGTCCGCCGGGGAACACTCAGACATCGGGGTGCTGATGTTTTCCTTCGGCTTTACGCTGATGATGGCGCTGGACGTGGCGCTGGGATAAAGAACGAATGAAGAATGAAAAATGAAAAATGAACAATTAAGTGAGAGGGAACCGAAGATGAAACCTGATTATAAGAACTGGATGCCTAAGGGAATGGTACGGGGATTCAACTTTGCTTTCCTGGGACTGTGCGCTGTGCTGGTACTTGCAGCACTGCTGGCCCAGGGAACGGCCAGGACAGTCCTGATGATTGTGTTTGGCGTGCTGGCACTGGTTTTCCTGGGCCTTTCGATCTGGTCGGTGATGATGTACCGGGCTTTTGACTACCATGGAAAACGCCGGATGTCCCGCCAGATCATCGAGGGAACGGCGGAATACGTCAAGGTGCCCAAGGGCGGGAAATGCCTGGATGTGGGCTGCGGAAGCGGCGCCCTGTCCATTGCCGTGGCCAAACGGAATCCGGACGCAGCCGTGATCGGCGTTGACCGCTGGGGAAAGGAATACGCCTCCTTCAGCAGAAAGCTGTGCGAGGATAACGCCCGGGCGGAAGGCGTAAAGAATGTGAGCTTCCGGCAGGGGGACGCGACCCGGCTGGAATTCCCGAATGAAACCTTTGACGCTGTCACCAGCAATTACGTTTATCACAACATCCCGGGCGACCGGCAGGCGATCCTGCTGGAGACGCTGCGGACGCTGAAGAAGGGCGGCACCTTCGTGATTCACGATATTATGTCCGTTTCCAAATACGGCGACATGAACGCTTTTGTGAAAAAGCTGAAAGACCTGGGATATGAGAAAGCGGAGCTGATTGGCACGACGAACGGCAAATTCATGAAAAAAGGCGAAGCAGGCTGGATGGGCCTGGGCGGATCGGCCCTGCTGATCGGGAAAAAGTAAACCATACTCCCGGAAAGGGAAAAGGAGAGGGAACGATGAGCTCAAAACAAGGGAAAAAGCAGAATGATGTGGCGGCACTCCTGAAATACGCGGGCAGCTACCGGAAGCTGACCTGGCTGGGTATGGGGCTTTCCGGTGCGGCCATGGTGCTGGGAATGGTTCCGTATTTCTGTATCTGGCTGGGAATGCGGGACCTGATTGCCGTGGCGCCGGAGTGGACGAGGGCTGCCGGCATTTCCCGGTACGGCTGGCTGGCGTTTGCCGCCATGGTGGGCGGCATCCTGGTATATTTCGCGGCGCTGATGTGCACCCACCTGGCGGCCTTCCGCACGGCAAGCAATATCCGGAAACAGGGCATGGCGCACCTGATGAAGGCGCCGCTGGGCTTTTTTGATTCCAATGCGTCCGGCCTGCTCCGGAACCGCCTGGACGGGGCAGCTGCGGAGACAGAGACGCTGCTGGCCCACAACCTGGCGGATATCGTCGGCACGATAGCCATGTTTGTTTCCATGCTGGTGCTGATGTTTGTTTTCGACTGGCGCATGGGCGGCGCGTGCCTGCTGGCGGCAGTGATTTCCATCGCGGCCATGTCCCGCATGATGGGCGGAAAGAACGCGAAGATGATCGCGGATTACCAGAAAGCCCAGGATTACATCAGCAAGGCCGGTACGGAGTACGTTCGGGGTATTCCCGTGGTGAAGATTTTCCAGCAGACGGTTTATTCCTTCAGGGCCTTCCGGCAGGCCATCGAGGATTACAGCAAAAAGGCGGAGGATTTCTCCTGCGGCGCGTGCAGCAAGCCCCAGGCCGCGAACCTGACCTTTACGGAGGCTGCGTTCGCCTTCCTGGTTCCCGCGGCACTGCTGATTGCCCCTTCCGCCCTGAAAAGCGGAAACTTCGCGGACTTTGTGACGAACTTTGCCTTTTATGCGGTTTTCTCCGCCATTATCTCCACGGCGCTTGCGCGGATCATGTTCATGGCCAGCGGTATGATGCAGGCCACCAACGCGCTTACGCGGATCAATGAGGTGATGGGCGCCCCTGTACTGACCGTTCCGGCCAGCCCGAAGAACCCGAAGGATAATACCGTGGAATTCAAAGACGTTTCCTTTACCTATGACGGGGCGGAACTGCCGGCACTGTCTCACGTATCCTTCCGGGTGGAACCCGGACAGACGGTGGCGCTGGTAGGCCCGTCCGGCGGCGGTAAAACCACAGCCGCCAGCCTGATTCCCCGCTTCTGGGACGTAACCGGCGGCGCGGTGGAGGTCGGCGGCGTGGACGTGCGGAAGATGGATCCTCACGTGCTGATGGACCAGGTGGCATTTGTGTTCCAGAACAACCGGCTGTTCAAGACCTCCATCCTGGAGAACGTCCGGGCTTCCCGGCCGGAGGCTACCCGTGAAGAAGCCATGGCTGCGCTGAAAGCTGCCCAGTGTGATGATATCATTGCCAAACTGCCGCAGGGTGTGGATACGCTGATCGGTTCGGAAGGCACCTATCTTTCCGGCGGAGAACAGCAGCGCGTGGCGCTGGCAAGGGCGATCCTCAAGGATGCGCCGATTGTGGTGCTGGATGAGGCGACAGCCTTTGCCGATCCGGAGAATGAGGTTCTGATCCAGAAGGCGTTTGCCACCCTGACCAAAGGACGGACGGTGATTATGATCGCCCACAGGCTTTCCACGGTAGTGAACGCGGACAGGATCATCGTACTGAACGAAGGACAGGCTGTGGAAAGCGGTACCCATGCCGAACTGGTCAAAGCCGGCGGCCTGTATGCCCGGATGTGGGCGGACTACAACCAGGCGGCCGCGTGGCGGATTACGACCGAAGGGGAGGCGAAATGAACATGTTCTGGAAGAATGTACAGCGGAAATATGCACTGACGGACAACGGTATCAGGAATATCAAAAAGGGAACGGCCTGGACGGTGGTTGTGAACCTGATCGTGATCTCCGGCATGAGCATTCTTTACCTGCTGATGACCGGCTTTATGAATACGCTGACAAAAGGAACACCGCTTCCGAACGCGCTGCTGTTTACCGGCGTTACGGCGGTTTTCCTGCTGATTTCCTACCTGGCGCACCTGCAGCAGTACAAAGCAACCTACGGCCTGGTATACGGCGAGGTGAAAATCGCACGGATCGGCCTGGCGGAACGCCTGCGCCGGCTGCCTTTGGGATATTTCGGAAAGAGGGATCTGGCGGACCTGACGGAGACCCTGATGGGGGATGTGAACCGGCTGGAGCACGTGTGGTCCCACTGCCTGAGCTACCTTTACGGCTCCTGGATTTCCACAACGGTGATCGCAGCGGGGATGCTGATCTACAACTGGAAAATGGCGCTTGCCTGCCTGTGGGGTGTGCCGGTCGCCTTCCTCCTGCTCTTCGGCAGCCGGAAGGTACACAAAGCCCAGTCTGCAAACCATAAGAAGGCCGCTGTGCAGGTGGCTGACGGTATCCAGGAAACTCTGGAGAACATCCGGGAAATCCGGGCAACCAACCGGGAAGAGCGCTTTCTGGAGGAACTGAACGGAAAGATCGACCGGAGCGAAAAGGTCCAGATCAAGGGCGAACTGACCATCGGGATCTTTGTTAACCTGGCTGGTGTCATTATGCGCCTGGGCGTGGCGACCACCATCCTGACCGGTACGGGGATGATCCTTTCCGGACAGATTGACTTCATGCAGCTGTTCATGTTCCTGCTGGCCATTACCCGGATTTACGCGCCTTTTGACCAGGCACTGGCGCTGATTGCTGAGATGTTTGTGTCCCAGGTGTCCGCGAACAGGCTGCAGGAGGTGCACGATACCCCGACAGCGGAAGGTACGGAAGTGTTCATGCCAGGGGGTCACGATATCGAATTCCGCAACGTCAGCTTCGCCTATGACAACCAGGAGGTGCTCAGCGGCGTCAGCTTTACCGCCAGGGAGGGAGAGGTTACGGCGCTGGTCGGCCCTTCCGGCTCCGGCAAGAGCACCTGCGCCCGGCTGGCGGCCCGGCTGTGGGACGCTGACAGGGGAGAAATCCTGGTGGGCGGCGTTGACATTGGAGGCATTGATCCGGAAGTGCTGCTGAGCGATTATTCCATGGTGTTCCAGGATGTGGTGCTGTTTGATGACACCGTGATGGAAAACATCCGGCTTGGCAAATACGGCGCCACGGACGAAGAAGTACTGGCAGCGGCGAAGGCGGCCAACTGTGACGAGTTTGTGGACAAACTGCCCAACGGCTATGCCACGCCGATCGGTGAAAACGGCGCCAAGCTTTCCGGCGGTGAACGCCAGCGGATCTCCATTGCCCGGGCACTGCTGAAGAACGCGCCCATCGTCCTGCTGGACGAGGCAACGGCCTCCCTGGATGTGGAGAACGAAACAAAGGTGCAGGGTGCCCTGTCCCGCCTGCTGACGGGAAAGACGGTACTGGTGATCGCCCACCGGATGCGCACGGTGGAAGCTGCGGATAAAATTGTGGTGCTGGCCGACGGCAAGGTGGCCGAGGAAGGCAGCCCCGCAGAACTGCTGAAGAAGGAAGACGGCCTGTTCCGCCGCATGACCCGGCTGCAGACAGCCGGTGCGGAATGGAGCATCTGACCGGACCGGCAAGGGGGGAATAGAGAATGAACTGGCCCCGGATTATCCTGGACGGGCTTACGATGGCCGCGGTTTTCAACGCGGTGGCGCTGCTGGGCTTCCTGGTGGTGCCCCAGGCTTACAGCACCATGTTTCCCAAAGACATTAAAGAAGCAGCCGCACCGTATGTGGAGAAGAAGGACGTACGGATCATGAAATGGATCCTGCACCCGCTGTATATCCTGCTGGTTCTCTTCTGGGGCGTCAGCGGGCGGATGGCGGGAATGACCGGCTTCTGGCCGCTGTTCTGGGCAGGCTATGCGGAAATGACCATGGTAAGCATTACCGATTTCATCATCCTGGACTGCATCCTGCCGCAGAGGATCACCCATATGATCAAAGGAGCGGAGGGCTGCAGGGGATGGGAACGGAAGGAATGGCTGAAAACGCTGGCCATTCCGGAACACGGACTGATGTGGACCCTGGTGATGTGTCCCCTGGCGGGACTGTTCGTGGCAGGCATCGGCCTGCTGACCGGGCTGTTCTGCTGAAAATATTCAAACAAAAGGAGAGTATATTCTGATGAAAAAACTGCTGAGTCTGATGACCGCCATGGTCCTGGCCCTGACCCTGGCCGCGGGCGGCGCGGCGGCGGAGGCCGCCGAAAAAACGGCTGTCAGGGAGATTGCCACGGCGGAAGACCTGATCGCGGTGAACAACGACCTGGCGGGCAGCTATGTGCTGACCGCGGATATCGACCTTTCCGGCTATGAAAACTTCCCCATGATCGGCGCCTATATGATGGACGAAAAGAGCGAGGAAGGCGAGGATCCGGTAGCGGAATACGCCTTTACGGGAAACTTTGACGGAAACGGCCATACGATTTCCAACCTGACGATTGACGCCACCGAAGACGGGGCGCACTTCTTCGGCGTCGGCCTGTTCCCCTGCGTGGGCGAAGGCGGTACGGTGAAGAACCTGACGGTGAAGGATATCCGGGTCAAGGGCAACATGCTGGTCGGCGGCGTGGTGGGATACGCGTTCCGCTGCACGCTGGACAATGTGAACCTGACCGCGGCGGACCGCAACAGCGTGGAAAGCACCATGGTGATGGCCGGCGGCCTGATCGGCGGCCTGACCTGCTCCGCCTGCGTGAACTGCAGCGTGGAAAACACCGACATTACAGCCGCGCCCGGCGGCAACTCCGGCATTTTCGGCGGCGGCTTCTCCAAGCCCGCGCTGGAGAACTGCACGGTCCGGAATTCCACGCTCACCGCTGTGCTGGGCGAGGTCCCGGCTTTCGGTATGACGGAAGGCGCCTGGATCGGTGGCCTGTCCGGCTGCGTCAACCTGGATGACTACAATCCCGACGAATGGTATGTGAAGAACTGCGCGGTGACGGACAGCAAAATTACCGTCAGCGGCAAGGGCTCCTACGTCGGCGGCCTGACCGGCGCCTGCGGCAACGTGCTGGCCGGACCGGACGCAAAGCGGATGCAGATCAGCGGCTGCACAGTGGAAAATGTGGAAATCAGCATTACGGACGGCGTGCCCTTCGTCGGCGGTTTTGTCGGCGGCGGATTTTCCGAGGGAGGCACGCCCCAGAGCTTCCTGATTGACGGCTGCAAGGCTGTAAACGTAAAAATATCCACAGACGCGGAAAACCCGGCTGAAAACGCCACGGGTCTCCTGCTCGGCCAGGCGGTCGGCAGCCAGTTTACGGGTGCCGACGGCAAAATCCTGGACATCACGGAAACCGGAATCGCGGCGGACAGCATCAACAGTACCGCGGACGTGAAGATTTTCCTGGCGGACGGCTCCGAATACACCGACGCGAAAACGGTGGCCCAGGTTTCTGAAATGCAGTAAGCACAATCCGGCATGACCGGGAGGAGCGCCGCCTGTGACGGGCGGCGCCCTTTTTTTCTGAAATTCTCTTTTTTCTGTGCGAAAGCCCCTTTCTTTTCCCCGGAAAGAGTGCTATACTCCTATGATGTTAGTTTAAACTAATGATTAAAGAATGAGTCCTGCCAGCGACAGGGAATAAAGCAGGAACCGGCTGCGAACGGGAAAATATAGGCATATATAACAAGCAGGACTGGGAAAAGAACGGAACAGAAAGAGGCACAGGAAAAATGAGATACGCGGGAATGCCGGCAGGCATGTGGACGCTGTTCAGAAAATCCTTCCGGAAAAACCTGGGCGACGTGCTGGGGTATGACCGGGAAAAGGCCGGGGAAGTTACGGAAAAGGCAAAAAAGGATTACCGGATGCTGATCCGGAGACTGCCCGAATTTGAAAAGGGAGACCGGTTCAAAATGAATATTGTGAACTGCGCCCTTTTTTCAGCTTTCTGCCTGCATATGCATCCAAAGCCGACCATGGAACAGATGACGGAGTTTTACAACCGGTCCATGATGATTCCCGCCATGCGCTTCTTCTGCCGGCTTTCCGGCAGGAAGAAGTTTACCGCAAAGGACATTGAGGGAATGAAGAAGACGGAAGCGCTTCGGGCGGCGGACCGGAATCCCTATTCCTGGAACATGATATACATTCCGTATCAGGACGGCTCCGGGTACGAGGCCAGGTTCTTCCGGTGCGGGATCTGCCGGCTGATGAAGGAACTGAACCTTTATGAATACGTTCCGGCCATGTGCAGGCTGGACTACACCATGGCGGACGCGAGCGGAGCAAGCCGGTTTGTGCGGGAATACACCCTGGCGTCCGGCGGGCCGTACTGCGACTGCGGATATAAAAAACTGAACTGAGGACGTGCTGCCATGAAGAAAAAGATTTGGGACCTGTACGCGCCGATCTATAAACAGGCGATGAAGGCGGATCAGAAGATATACAACTTTATGTATGAGCGCATCCCGCAGAAGATCCGGGGTATGGAAGTGCTGGAGATTGCCACCGGCCCCGGACTGCTGGCCAGGCATGTGGCGCCGGCGGCCAGGCGGATGATCGCCACGGACTATTCCGACGGCATGATCGCCGAGGCAAAGAAAGGACCGCGGCCTGCCAACCTGGAATTTGAGGTGGCGGACGCCATGAGCCTGCCCTACGCCGACGGCAGCTTTGACGCGGTGCTGATTGCCAACGCCCTGCACATTGTGCCGGATCCGCAGAAGGCGCTGCGGGAGATCAGCCGCGTGCTGCGGCCGGGCGGACTGCTGATTGCCCCGACGTTTGTGGAGCATAAGGGGACCCTGGGCAGCCGCATCTGGTCCCGGATCCTGCGGATTGCGGGAATCCGGTTTGAGCACCAGTGGTCCGCGCAGGAATACCTGAAGTTCCTGGAGGATAACGGCTGGAAGGTGGAATTCAGCAAGGAAATGGCGGCGCGGATCGCATTGATGTACACGGAATGCCGGGAGGCGGAGAAGAAATGAAGATCACCGAGACGGGAAACAGGTCAGGAAAGACCCTGGTGCTGCTGCCGGGGACGGGCTGCACCTGGGAGATCAATTTCCGTGAGGTGCTGGAGGACCTGAAGGCACAGTACCATCTGATCTGCGTCAACTATGACGGATTCGACGGGGACAGCAGCAAGCCGTTTACCGACATGCTGACCGTGACGAAAAAGATTGAGGATTATATCCTGGAAAACCACGGCGGCCGGGTGGACGGCGCCTACGGTTCCTCCCTGGGCGGAAGCTTCGCGGGGCTGCTGCTGGAGCGGGGAAGGATCCACATGGACCATGTGTTCATCGGCGGATCCGACCTGGACCAGGGGAGTCCGCTTGTCGGCAGGATCATGACGGGGCTTGTGGGCCGCCTGATCGGAAATGCCGGAAAGAGCGAAAAAAAGAAGGAAAAGCTGAAGAAGCTGCTGGTGAAAGCCTTTGGCGTGGACAACGACGCAGAGACGAACGACTTTATGGAGCAGTTTGCGCAGAGCATCGCCTCGCTGCACCCGAAAACGGTGGGCCGGGAATACTACTCCGACTACGTGACGCCCCTGGGGAACGACCTCCACGCGGAGGGCACAAAGGTGCATGTGATCTATGCCCTGAAGATGGGGCCGAAATACGAAAAGCGGTACCTGCAGCATTTCCGGGATCCGGAACTGCTGCGGTTCGACATGCAGCATGAAGCCTGGCTGTTCCAGAAACAGTGGCGGCAGCCGGTGCTGGACGCCATTGCGGCATGCATGCGGTAAACCGAAACGAAATTCAGAATGATGGAGGACAGGCATGAAAGCCTATACACCGGAGAACCTGGTGAAGATCAGCCGGTATAAAAAGTTGTTCCCGACGCTGCCGGAGGAGGTCCGGCAGGATGTTTACAGCCGGATGCTGGTGCTGCTGAAGGAAGAGGAAAAGTGGTGCGACAGGGGCAACTATAAGCATATTGCCCAGATCCTGACCACCATCGCCCTGTACGAAGTGCTGCAGATGCACAGGAAAAGCGAGCCGGAAGCCTACCGGATTATATCCGAAACCATGTGGGGTGCCCTGACGCCGGAATCCTACCGGAAGATGGCCCGGCGGTCCTTTTTCCTTCCGATGATGAAAAAGATCCTGCCCTTCGGATTCCGGCACGGCAGCGGCGCCGGCTGGCAATACACCTGGCACCTGGAGGAGGATCCGAAAGACCGGTTCCACTTTGAATGCCGGGAATGTGTGTACTGGCACATTTTCAGCGAGCGGAACCTGATGAAACTGGGCGCGATGTTCTGCCATTCAGACGTGATCAACTTCGGGAAGCTGCCCTATACGGATTTCAGGAGGACGAAAACCCTCTGCCAGGGCGGGGACTGCTGCGACTTTGACTTCATCCGCCATAAAACGGACGCCGGAGACGGCTGGGAAAGGTTTGAAAGCGTCTGACCGGACAGGAAAACAGAAGAAAAAAACCGGCACGATCGGAAGGACCGTACCGGTACGTTTTTTTGCTCCGGTTTCACCGGGGATCTTTGATTTTGTCGGGAACCACCCAGTAATCGCACATGGTTCCGCCGGAAGCCAGGGTCTGGTCCCGATGCAGAACTGCGTGGTTTGCTTCGGTGATCAGGTAATCCAGCTCACAGCAGACGGGCAGGATTTCCATATACCCGTATTTCCGTGCGTAATTGTTGAGCGGGCAGTTGGTGAAGTAATAATATACACCGTCCCGGTGCTTTGTTTTATCAATGTTGTAATCCCAGGTTTTATCCCGGTACTGAGGACGGTTGTCCGCCCACTCTTTCTTTTCATAAAGCCCTTTCCAGGACTGCGCCAGGTCTTCCGGCTTGTTCATATCCCGCTTGCCCAGGATCTTTGTGACCAGGGGTGTTTTGACCATATTCCGGATTACGGGACGGAAGCCGTCCGGCGTGATGGCGCCGCCCGCAGCTTTCCAGACAGCCATGAGGACAAAGCACATATAGATGTTGCTGGCCATGGGGTTATCCGCGCCGATGTCGTCCACCTGGGTGAGCATTTCCCGGTAAATGCCGGGCGCATTTTTCAGCGCCCGGCGAGTGGTTTCCTTACCGTAGGCTTCCCGAAGCGGTTTCCGGAGGAGTACGGAGAACAGCCGCAGGTACAGCCCTTTGTATTTCATCATTTTGGTCCGCCTCTTTTGCTTTTACTGTTTGGAAACAGGAGCCTGATCAGGCCGCGTCTTCAGCCTCTTCGCCCTGCTCGTCGCTTTCATAGGGAACGGTGGTTTCGCCGACTTCCGCTGCCAGCGCTTCGCCGTCCAGGGTCACATCGGCGCTGCAGCTTTCAATCGTGCTGTTCACGGCACGGCCGGCCACGGCACCGGGAGTGACGGCACCGGTGATGGAACCCTTGACAGAGCAGTTGGTGACCTTGAAGGCGGAATCCTCACCGAAGAAGAAGAGGCCGGTTCCTACCAGGCCGCCTACGTGGGTGGCGCCGGGGATATCCATTTTGACGGTCACATTGCAGTTGTCAATGATTCCGGGATACTTGGTGGTGACAATGCCTTCCTTTTCCGCAATGATGTTTCCGTTGGAATGGGTGCCGGCATAGCCGCACAGGCCGCCGATGGCATGGCCGCCCTTAGCGCTGGTGATTTCCACATCCGCGGTGCAGTTGGTGACGGTGTCCATCATCTGCAGGCAGCCGGCAATGCCGCCCATACCGACGGGCTCGTTGCCTTCCGCGATCACCTTGCCCTGGGCGGTGCAGTTGTCAATGGAGCCGCCGAGGCCGCCGCCGATGACCAGGCCGCCGCATTCGGCCATATCGCACTGGATAATGCGGCCGGAAGAGAAGTCATTGTCGCCCAGGACGCGGACGGTGGTGCCTTCCACGGTGCAGTTGGCCACAGTACCGCCGGAGTTGCCGCCGACGATTCCGCCGATGCAGTTGATGCCCGCGACGCTGTTTTCACCGGTCAGGGTGATGTCATGAACGGAACCGCCCATATTGAAGCCGACCACATCGCCGATGGCCATGGAGAACTCATGGGTGCAGTTGACATTGATGTTCTTCGCGTTCAGGTTCTTAACCTCGCCTCCCAGGTTGATGCCCACGATTCCGACGCCGCAGACGGGGTAATCGGAATTGAAGGTCATGTTGGAGACGGTGTGGCCCTGGCCGTCCAGGACGCCCATGAACATGACGCTCATGTTGTTCTGGTTTTCAATGTCCAGATGACCGATGGGCTGCCAGGCAACGCCGGCAAGGTCAATATCCTCTGTGAGAACAAAATAGGTTCCGGGATAGCCGTTCACGCTGCCGTCATTCACGGCCGCGGAGAGGGCCAGCAGCTGCTCCGCGGTGGCGATCTGGTAAGGATCTTCAGCGGTGCCGGTTCCGCCGGCATAGGGGCTGCTTTCGGCAAAGGCCGCGTTCATGCCCAGCGCCAGCGTCAGGGCAAGCAGGATGGAAAACAGTTTTTTCATTGAGGTACTTCCTCCTTTTATGGAAATAGTTTGTATGTCATCGCTTTCGCGGGGACACCGGGAATCAGGCAATCTTCCAGGAGGCCGCTTCCTGCCGGCCTTCCACGAAGGTTTTATAAATACCGTTCTTTCTGATCAGCTCATTATGGGTGCCGTGCTGGACGATCTGTCCGTTATCCACCACGAAGATCTGATCCGCGTTGCGGACAGTCTTGAGCCGGTGGGCGATCATGATAATGGTCTTTTCCTTTGTCAGGGCTTCAATGGCGGCGGTCAGCTCGGTTTCGCTTTCCGGATCCACGTTGGCGGTGGCTTCATCCAGGATGATGATCGGGGCGTTCTTCATGATGGCCCGGGCGATGGAGATGCGCTGCTTTTCACCGCCGGACAGGCTGGCGCCGCCCTCACCGATGACCGTATCGTAACCATCCGGAAGAGCCATGATGAAGTCATGGCAGCGGGCTTTCTTTGCCGCGTCGATGACCCGGTCCATGGAAGCGCCCGGCTCGCCGAAGCGGATGTTGTTGGCAATGGTATCCTCAAAGAGGTAAACGTTCTGGAACACAAAGCTGAAATTCTTCATCAGGGAATCGAAGCTGTAGTCCTTCACGTTCCGGCCGCCCAGGAGCACCTGGCCGCCCTGCACGTCCCAGAAGCGGGCCATGAGATGGCAGAGGGTGGTTTTGCCGCCGCCGGAGGGACCGACGAAGGCGGTGGTGGTTTTTTCCGGAATGGTCAGGGATACGCCGTCGATAATCTTCCGCCTGTCATAGGAGAAGTCCACATTCCTGAGTTCGATATCCCGTTTGGCAGGAGTGATATCCGCACCGTCGATATCCATGGGCGGCATATCCATGATCTCCCTGGTTTTGGTTACGGCCACGTGAACGGTCCGCAGCAGGGCGGAGAAGGAACCCATGGCTTCCAGGCTTTCAAAGACCATAAAGGCGGAAATCATCATCATGATGCAGTAGAGCAGCGGCATGGTGCCGTCAAAATAGAACTTCAGGGAGAGAATGCTCATCAGCATGCCGGTCAGCTTGGTGGTGATGTTCTGGATGGTGACCCAGGGCATGACGGTGAATTCCACCGCGGTGTCGGTGTCCCTCTTCTCATTGATGGCGGCGTCCAGCTTTTGGGCGCGGCTGTCGGTCATGGAGTAGTTCTTGACTTCGGCAATGCCCTGCACATATTCGATCACCTGGGAAACCAGGTTCTCATCCGCCCGGTGCTTGCGGGAAGCCAGCGGAATGGTCGCCTTCTGCATGATGGAGTTGAACAGCAGGAAGAGCAGGATGCCGGCCACCAGGACCAGGCCGATCCGCCAGTCAAAGCACAGGACAAAGACGGCGATCACAGAGGTGGTCAGGATGCCCTGGGTGGTGACCATGACGATGCGGGCGGCCACGTCCGCCAGGGATTCCATGGTGTTGGTGGTGACGTTGGTAATGGCGCCCAGGGAGTTGCGGTTGAAGAAGCCCATGGGCAGGTAACGCAGGTGCTCGGCAATTTCAATGCGTTTGTGGCAGCAGGAGTGATAGCCGGCTTCACACTGGAGCATGGTGGTTTTGAGGGTAATCAGGATCTGGCCGATGACGGAGACCGCCATGATGCCAAAGGAGAGCCACAGGTGGCGTGAGGTCAGCTGACCTTCGATAAGTCCCTGGACCATGACCGCGACGGCGGTGATCCGCAGGGCGGAAAACATGGCCCGGAGCACGCCCAGCACAACGGCCAGGTAGAATTTATTCCGGTCCTCCCGGTTACAGAAATCAAAGTATTCCTTCAGGATCTTAAGCAACGTCCTCAGCCTCCTTCGCGGCAATATGAGCATGCCACATGCTCCGGTACAGATCGCAGTGATCCAGCAGCTCCTGCTGGGTTCCGGACGCTTCGACGCGGCCGTTGTTGATCAGGATGATCTGATCCGCGGAGGCGATGGTGGACAGGCGGTGGGCGATGACCAGGAGCGTACGGCCCCGGACCAGCTTCGCGACGCTCTGCTGGACCAGCGCTTCGTTTTCCGGATCGGTATAGGCAGTGGCTTCGTCCAGGATGACCACGGGGGCGTCCTTCAGCATGGCCCGGGCGATAGAAATGCGCTGGCGTTCGCCGCCGGACAGGTGGCCGCCGGCACCGCCGCAGACGGTCTGGTATCCGTTTTCAAGATTCACGATGAAGTCATGGCAGCCGCAGGCCTTTGCCGCGTCCATGACTTCCGCGTCGGTGGCCATGGGATTGCCCAGGCGGATGTTTTCCATAACGCTCATGTCAAAGAGGTAATTGTCCTGGGAAACGTAGGCGATCTCTTTCTGGTAGGTATCCAGGGGGATTTTCCGGATATCCGTGCCGCCGTAGGTGATGCTGCCGCAGTCCACATCCCAGAAGGAGGAGATCAGCTTGGCAATGGTGCTCTTGCCGGAACCGGAGGGACCGACCAGCGCGTTCACGGTGCCTTCTCTGATGGTCAGGCTGACGCCGTGGAGCACTTCTTCCTGCTTATAGGCAAAGTGCACATCGTTCAGGCAGATCGTGGTGCCCTTGGGCGCTTCGGTCAGCCGTTCCGGACGATTCAGCTCCGGCTTGGTCAGGATGGTGGTTACCTCGCCGATGATGGTGCCGCATTTGCTCAGGTCATCCATGTAGTTGGAGGCCATGATAAAGGGCGTGATCAGGCCCATGGCCAGGATGATCAGCATGACCAGGTCCGGCGCGGTGACGGAGCCGTTCATGAAATAGCTCACGCCGAAGGGCAGCAGGGGCAGCAGGGTAGCCGGCAGGACGGCCATAGCCGTGTTCTGGTAAACGTTGCAGCGGCGCATCCACTGAACGAAGCAGTCGGAGCCTTCCTTTGCAGCGGTCACAAACTTGTCATAGCTGGTTTTTGCCTTGCCGAAGGCCTTGATGACTTCAATGCCGTTGATGTATTCCACGGCGGTATCGTTCAGCGCCTTGGTTTTGACGATGGTGTTTGTATAGTCTTCCTTCATGCCGCGCATCATCAGGGCGAAGCAGGCGAAGCCTACCGGCACCGTCAGCAGGGAAAGCAGCGCCAGGCGCCAGTCGATACTGACCATATAACCGAAGATCACAAAGGGGATCAGGAGGTTGGAGGTGACTTCCGGAATCATGTGGGCGAGGGTTGTCTCCATGGAGTCCACCCGCTCCACGATGATGTTTTTATAGGTGCCGGAGGATTCATCCAGCACGTCGCCCAGGGGCATCCGGGCCAGTTTTCTCGTCAGCTGCCGGCGGATGCCTGCAAGCACCTCAAAGGTGGCTTTATGGGACATTGTGGTGGAGAAGGTGTGGAACAGCCGGCTCAGCACCCAGAACAGACCCATATACAGGACCTGCGAGAGGCAGTAGGAGAAATCCGCTGTACCTTCCAGCAGCCTCCGGACGATGTTGGCCAGATAGAGAAAGGGAATGAAACCGCAGACCACATTGGCGATTGCCAGCAGCACGCTGATGACGTAACTGCTCCTGCGGGTGCCCGCAAACTCCATCACCCAGCTGAAGGTGCTGCGTTTACGGGCTTTTGCCTGTTTTGCCATGGGAAGATCGACCTCCTAAGTTAGAATTGTCTAACAACAAGGGCGAAAAAAAACGCCCCGATGTTACGAAGAATAAAGGGGCTCAGTAGCCGAAAAGTACCTGCCAGCCCCGGGCAAAGAATGCGTCCAGGGTATCGGCGTAATGCATGGCCTGTTCCCGGGAGAAATCATGGATGACCGCCTGGAAGACAGCGTCGATATTGGCGGTGACGAGCAGGTGAAACTCCTCCGGATCCACTTCCCTGATCGGCATCCCCTGTTCCCGCAGGAGAGACATCATATCCAGGGTGATTTTTTCCTCTGCCTCCGACAGATCATGCAGGAAGGATTCATACCGGGTGCCGGCGGATTTGCAGATCAGCAGGCGGAAAGCGTCCAGATGGTCATAGATAAAGATCATGGCCATTTTCGCGTCCCCGCCCTGGCTCCATTTATCCCCCAGGGATTCGGTCTGCAGGGCTGCCTGTTCTTCGGCCTCCTCCAGCCGGTAGAGGCTGATCAGCCCCTGGCAGGCAGGTTCCACGAGGGCGGCGAACATTTCCTCCTTGCCGGTAAAGTGCTTGTACAGGCCGGCGACGCTCATGCCCGCGGCCGCGGCGATGCGCCGCATGGAGGCGTCTGTAAAACCGTAAGTCATGAACTCCTCCCGGGCTGCCGCAATGATCATTTCATGATGGGCGGATTTGTCGCGAGCCATGGAGACGCCTCCTCTCAGATTTAAGCGAACACTGTTCACTTACGGCAGACAGAATACACGGTTCAGGACGGTCTGTCAACACTAAAATTAGAATTTTCTAATTTCAAACGTTTGCACTTGACAAATTTCGCCCTGTATGGTATACAATTTTAGACACGGCTAACACCGTGGAAACTGATCTCTGAAAAGAAATCGACAGAGAGCAGTTTTTTTAGGGCCTATGGTTAGCCATATCTAACAAGCACAAAGGAGACGAACCAATGAGTATCGTGGAACTGAAGAATGTTTCCCGGGTTTACCGGAACGGTGATCATGAACAGCGGGCGCTGGATCATGTGGATCTTTCCCTGGAAGAGGGAAAGTTCATTGTGATTCTCGGACCCAGCGGCGCCGGAAAGAGCACGCTGCTGAACCTGCTGGGCGGCCTGGACAGTCCGACAGAGGGGACCATTATTGTGAACGGAAAAGACATTTCCACCCTGACGGAGAACGAGCTGGCAGATTACCGGGCGGAAACCGTGGGTTTTGTGTTCCAGAGCTATAACCTGATCCCGACGCTGACGGTGATCGAGAACGTAGCCCTGGTGAAGGAAATTGCCACCAATCCGCTGAGCAGCCATGACATGCTGCGGGAAGTAGGCCTGGCGGATCACATTCATCAGTTTCCGTCCGAACTGTCCGGCGGCGAACAGCAGCGGGTATCCATTGCCCGGGCGCTGGCCAAGAACCCGCAGATCCTGCTGTGTGACGAACCTACCGGCGCACTGGATTCCGAGACGGGCGTGATGGTGCTGAAGCTGCTTTTATCCATGGCCCGGGATATGAAGAAGACGATCATCATTGTGACGCATAACCAGAACATCGCGAAGATGGCGGATGTGGTGATCCGGGTGAAGAACGGAAAGATCAAGTCCTGCGAAGAACAGGAAAAGCCGCTGACGGTCGAAGAAGTGGACTGGTAACAGTCCGCTTCTTCGAAATTCAGAATTATGAATTCAGAATTCAGAATTAATAGTTTACTGATGAGGGATTGTTATGCTTGTAAAGAAGTTATTCAGGACGCTGTGGAGGTACAAGGCACAGTTTATCTCCATGGTATTGATGATTGCCTTTGGGGTAGGAGTGTTCCTGGGATTCAATATTGAATGGTACAGCCTGGAAAAGAACCTGACAGAGATTTATGACGCGACCGGTTATGCGGATTACCGGATCTATGCCGAGAAAGCCTTCAGCGAGGAAGACCTGCAGAAGGTGCTGGCCATTGACGGGGTGGAGGACGCCACCCGGTACCTGTCCGTGATAACGGCGGTGAAGGGGACGGAAGATACCCTGGCCATGACGGTGGTGGAGAACCCGAAGGTAT
Source organism: Clostridiales bacterium FE2011 (assembly GCA_017569305.1). Lineage (NCBI taxonomy): Bacteria > Bacillati > Bacillota > Clostridia > Eubacteriales > Clostridiales bacterium FE2011. The sequence goes on from CP069418.1 coordinate 2,505,457, forward strand.
CCGGCCTGCTGGTGACCTCCGGGGAAGAATATGACCCGGAAAGCGAGGACGGGATCTGGCTTTCAGACCGTTATGCCGCAGCAAACGGTATTCAGGTTGGCGACAGTTTGAGCCTGACCTACAAGATGATCGAGGTGACCGGCACCGTGAAGGGCCTGGTCAAGTCCAGCGAATACCTGATCTGCCTGCCGGACGAGACCCAGATGATGCCGGACTACAACTCCCACGGTTTCGGTTTCATCTCCCCGAAGATGATGGACAACGCGATCCCTGCCATGGCGAAGATGTTCATCGGCGGATCGCTGTATATGCAGCTGAACGTGAAGAGCGGCCTGGAGAAGGCGGACTTTGTGGAAAAGCTGGACGAGGCGCTGGGCCGGACGCTGCTGGTGCTGTCCAGGGATGAAACCTTTACCTGGTCGGAAGCCCAGGGTGAGGTGGATGAAGGCAAGACCATGGGTTCCATCCTGCCGGTGTTGTTCCTGGCTATTGCCATCCTGACCATGGTGACCACCATGCACCGGATCACGGCCAGTGAAAAACGGCAGATCGGTACGATGAAGGCGCTGGGATTCAAGAATAAGCGGATCCTGACGCACTATACCTCCTATGCCCTGATCATCGGACTGATCGGATCAGTGCTGGGCATCGCCATCGGCTACGGGCTGGGCTGGTTCATCCTGAATCCGGACAGCGCCATGGCTACCTACCTGGATATGCTGCACTGGACGCTGTTCGCACCGCCCTTCAGCTGGCTGGTGATTGTGCTGATCAATGTATTCCTGACCCTGATCGGCTTCCTTTCCGTGCGGAAGATGCTGCAGGGCACAGCGGCGGACGCGCTTCGGCCTTATACACCCAAACGGATGAAGCACCTGGCTGTGGAGGAAACAAAGCGGTTCAAAGCCCTGGGCTTCGGGATCAAATGGAACCTGCGGGACCTGCTGCGGCATAAATCCCGGTCCTGGATGACGCTTTTCGGCGTGGTGGGCTGCATGGTGCTGCTTGTGGGCGGCATGGGCATGAAGGACACATTGGCATCCTTTATGGACGTGTTCTTTGACCAGGCCTACAACTACACCACAAGGATCAACCTGGACGCGGAGAACGTGACCAATGAAGAAGCGGCCGCACTGGCGGAGAAATATGACGGCGACTGGGTGGCACAGCGCAGCGTGCAGATCGGCGATAAAGGATATACGCTGGAGGTTTATGAGATCACCCATGACAAGATCCGGTTCGCGGACGGGGAGATGAACATTACGTCCCTGGGGGACGACGGCGCCTACATCGCCGAGCGGGTCGCAACGGCGGCGGGTGTGGCTGTCGGGGATGAGATTACTTTCTCGCCCTACGGCACGGATGAAAGCTACACCGTACCTGTTGCGGGCATTTATAAATGCCTGACTGAGAGCATCATGATGACGAAAGCCTATGCGGATAATACCGGCGTTAGCTACACGATTAACGCGGTGTTTACAGACGCGGCAGAGATTGAAGACAATGACCGGATCCTGAACACCCAGAGCAAACAGGCGATCATGGATTCCTTTGAGACATTCGTTGACCTGATGAACAAGATGATCTGGCTGCTGGTGATTGCGGCGGTGGCGCTGGGCATTGTGGTGCTGTACAACCTGGGCGTGATGAGCTACACGGAACGGTACCGGGAGATGGCAACGCTGAAGGTGGTCGGCTTCAAGAACAGCAAGATCGGCCGGCTGCTGATCAGCCAGAACCTGTGGCTGACGGTGATCGGTATCCTGATCGGCCTGCCGGCAGGTGTGGGCGTGCTGCAGTACCTGCTGACGGCTTTGGCTTCGGAATATGAGATGAAGCTGACACTGGGTCCGGGAACCTATCTGCTTTCCATTGTGCTGACCTTCGGCGTTTCCCTGATTGTGGGCCTGATGGTAGCCCGGAAGAACCGAAATATTGATATGGTCGCGGCGCTGAAGACGGAAGAATAATTCATAATTCACAATTCATAATTCATAATTATATTTAGTTAAACAATTATCCGGATCCGAAAGGGTCCGGGTTTTTGTATTGTGTGTTTGTCTGATTTAGACGAATTATGGTCAAGAGTTTGACATGACTAACAACGGATGATAGTATACCTCCCGGAAGATGGCCTCTTCCACCAACTTAGGGCCGGGCGTCCAGGTCTCTTCCACTTCTGTCCTGGGCGTCCGGTTTTTTGAATCAAAACAGCAGGAAAGGATGAATCAGCTTTGAACAATTTCTCCATCACAAAAGTTACAGGGCGCGAGATCATTGACTCCCGCGGCAATCCTACCGTTGAGGCGGAGGTAACCCTCGCCAATGGCATTATCGGACGCGGCGCGGCTCCGTCCGGCGCTTCCACCGGTGAATTTGAAGCACTGGAGCTCCGGGACGGCGATAAGAGCCGGTTCGGCGGCAAGGGCGTTTCCAAGGCTGTGAATAACGTCAATACCATGATTAACGACGTGCTCCAGGGCATCGACGCCCGGGACACTTACGCCGTGGACGGCGCCATGCTGAAGGCCGACGGTACCAAAGATAAGTCCAACCTGGGCGCCAACGCCATCCTGGCGGTTTCCATCGCGGCCGCGAAGGCTGCCGCCGAAGCGCTGGGCGTTTCCCTCCACCAGTTCCTGGGCGGCGTGCAGGGCAACAACCTGCCGGTTCCCATGATGAATATCCTCAACGGCGGCGCGCATGCCTCCAACTCTGTGGACACGCAGGAATTCATGATTATGCCCGCGGGTGCCTCCTCCTTCCGCGAAGGCCTGCGTATGTGCACAGAAGTGTTCCACGCCCTGCAGAAGCTGCTGAAGGCTGAAGGCGAGACCACCGCCGTCGGCGATGAAGGCGGTTTCGCTCCCAACCTGAAGAGCGACGAGGATACGATTGAGCATATCCTGCAGGCTGTGAAAGACGCCGGATATGAACCCGGCAAGGATTTTGTGCTGGCCATGGACGCCGCCTCCTCCGAATGGAAGAGCGAGAAGGGCAAGGGTTATTATCATCAGCCCAAGTCCGGCAAGGACTTCACCTCCGATGAGCTGATTGCCCACTGGGAGTCTTTGATCGACAAGTACCCGATCATTTCCATTGAGGATGGCCTTGATGAGGAAGACTGGGAAGGCTGGCAGAAGATGACCGCGAAGCTGGGCAGCAGGGTGCAGCTGGTGGGCGACGACCTGTTCGTGACCAACACGGAGCGCCTGGCCAAGGGTATCAAGCTGGGCTGCGCCAACTCCATCCTGATCAAGCTGAATCAGATCGGTTCTGTTTCTGAGACGCTGGAAGCCATCAAGATGGCCCACAAGGCCGGATATACCGCCGTCACCTCCCATCGCAGCGGTGAGACGGAGGATACCACCATTGCGGACCTGGCCGTGGCACTGAATACCCGGCAGATCAAGACGGGTGCTCCCAGCCGCTCCGAGCGCGTGGCAAAGTACAACCAGCTGCTGCGCATTGAGGAAAGCCTGGGTGCGAACGCCGTCTATCCCGGATTCGACGCTTTCCAGGTGAAGAAGTAAGTTTTTGATACCGGTTATCTGACAGTCCGCCGGAGAATACCGGCGGATTGTTCAATTTCAGATGGCTGAGCGAAGAAAACGCTTTTAGGAACAAGATAATCAGATCAGGGAGAAGACTGAATGTGCGCTGACAGAAAGGAGAATTCGAATGATGAAACTGGTACTGGTACGGCATGGTGAGAGCGAGTGGAACAAGCTGAATCTGTTCACGGGCTGGACTGATGTGGACCTGAGTGAAAAGGGGCACGAGGAAGCGAAAAACGCGGGAAAGCTGCTGAAAGAAGAAGGCTATGATTTTGACGTGTGCTACACCTCTTATCTCAAGCGGGCCATTCACACACTGTATCATATCCTGGATGAAATGGACCGCGCCTGGCTGCCGGTGAACAAGAGCTGGAAGCTGAACGAACGCCACTACGGCGCATTGCAGGGGCTGAATAAGTCGGAGACGGCTGAAAAGTACGGTGAGGAACAGGTAAAGATCTGGCGCCGTTCCTTCAACATCAAGCCGCCGGCCCTGGATGCGGACGATGAAAGATCCGCGCTGAAACAGCCGATGTACCGTGATGTGGACAAGGGACTGCTGCCTGCCAATGAAAGCCTGGAGACCACAATCGAGCGTGTGGTGCCCTATTTCAACGAAGTGATCAAACCTGACATGCAGGAGGGTAAGCGCGTCATTATCGCGGCTCACGGAAACAGCCTGCGGGCCCTGGTAAAATACTTTGACAACATCTCCGATGAGGAGATCGTCGGGGTTAATATTCCGACGGGAACCCCGCTGGTTTATGAGTTTGATGATGATTTCAAGGTAATCAGATCCTATTACCTTGGAGACCAGGAAGCACTGAAGGCCAAGATGGAAGCAGTGGCGAACCAGGGCAAAAAACAGCAGTAATCAAGCAAGGACATGTTGTGAAAGAGCTCCCTGCATCGGGCAATGCAGGGAGCTCTTGTTTGCGGCGGTTGCCTGATATTGACCGGTTGTTTGACAAGACTAACATGGCGTGCTAAAGTATCACCGATAACCGGATTATCAGTAAATGGATTATCAGTGAGAGGTGCGAATGTCGGTACGAGATACGAGCATTGATCCCAGGCTGCTGGAAAGCGCCCGGAAAGAGTTTATGGACCGCGGGTTTTTAAAGGCTGAACTGAAAACCATCTGCGATAACGCGGGCGTGACCACAGGCGCTGTCTATAAACGGTACAAGGGCAAGGAAGAGCTTTTCCGGGCGGTGGTGCAGGAAACGACGGAGAAGCTGGACAGCTTTATTACCCTGCGGCGGGAAATCGATTTTGCCCGGATGACGGACGATGAGGTGCGTGCGACATGGATTATGGATGAGAAAGCCATCCTGGACATGTTCAGGATGCTGTGGGATGTCCGTGAAGGCTTCGTGCTGCTGCTGGAAAAATCCGCCGGAACTGCCTATGAAAACTACGGGCATGATTTTGCCTTCCGGATGACGGACGCCTACATGCAATATTACCGGGAGACGAGGAGAAGGGGACTGGCGGAGGCGGAAATATCCGAAACCGAGATGCATATGCTTTGCTCCTCCTTCTGGATGGCGGTATATGAGCCCTTTATCCACAGGATGACCTGGGAGGAAATAGAGGAGCACTGCCGGGTGCTGTGCCGGTGCTTTGACTGGGCCGGGGCAATCTGTCTGAAATAATTAAGCCGTCGAAAGACGGCTTAAAATAAGACGAATGGTTAGTTTTAACTAATAAACAGAAGGTGAGAAAGACAGACAACAGGGGAACGGGGATCCAATGACGGAAAGAAAGCCCGGGTCACAGGCGTACCGCGGGCGAACAGGAGGAGTAAATGTTTAAAAAGGTTTCTGCGTATATCGGGGAATACAAAAAATACACGGTCTGGGCGGCCGTGCTGATGTCGCTGGGTATTGTGGCCCATGTGATTCCGTATTATTTCCTTTATCAGATTATCGCGCCGCTTACCAGGGGAGAACACATTGACCTGGGCTATATCATGATCCGGGTGGCCGGGGTGGCGGTGTGCGAGATTCTGTTCTCATTTCTTTATGTACAGGGGCTTTCTTTTTCCCATGTGAGCGCCTACAACACGCTGAAGAACCTGCGCGTTTCCCTGCAGGGAAAGCTGGAAAAACAGCCGCTGGGCAACATACAGGGACTGGGCACCGGACGGATCAAAAAGGTCTTTACGGATGATATCGACCAGATTGAACTGCTGCTGGCACACGCGATTCCGGAAGGCATTGCCAACATCTTCATTCCGGCGCTGATTGTTGTGCTGATGTTCATTGTCAGCTGGAAGCTGGGACTTTTGTCCCTGGTTCCCCTGGTTGTGGGCATGATATCCATGAGCATGATGATGAAGGCGGGCATGTCCAAAATGAACGCCTACTACGAATCCGCGGCCAGGATGAACAACACCATTGTCGAGTATGTGAACGGCATGGAGGTTGTGAAGGTATTCAACAAGGACGGGGAATCCTACCGGAAATTCGGGGACGTGGTCCGCAGCTATCGTGACTTTACCATCGCATGGTACAAGGTGTGCTGGCCGTGGATGGCTGCCTATTCCAGCGTGCTGCCCTGCCTGGCTCTGCTGATCCTTCCCGTGGGTGCCCTGCTGGTGCTGTCGGGAAGCATCGCACTGGACAAGCTGGTGCTGGTGCTCTGTATGTCCTTCGCCGTGGGTCCCTCCCTCCTGAAGGCGATGAACTTCGCGGGGAAATTCCCGCAGCTGGAATACAAGATTGCGGAGCTGGAGAAGCTGATGGATCATCCCCCGGTGAAGGAAGGAACCGCCGGATTTACGGGAAAGAACCGGGATATATCGTTTGAGGACGTTCACTTCAGCTATGAGGATACGGAAGTGCTGCACGGCGTCAGCCTGTCCCTGAAACAGGGAACCACAACGGCGCTGGTCGGGGAATCCGGCAGCGGCAAATCGACGCTGGCCAAGCTGCTGGTGCACTACTACGACCTGGACAGCGGAAAGATCCGGATCGGCGGGCAGGATATCACGGAGATGTCCCTGGAAGCACTGAACGACCAGATCGCGTACGTATCACAGGAGCAGTTCCTGTTTAACACTACCCTGTATGAAAACATCCTGATCGGCAAACCGGCCGCGACCCGAGAACAAGTGCTGGAGGCTGCGCACAGGGCACAGTGCGACGAATTCCTGCAGCGGCTGCCCCAGGGCATTGAAACCCAGGCGGGTGACGGCGGCAAACAGCTTTCCGGCGGCGAACGGCAGCGGATTTCCCTGGCCCGCGCTATCCTGAAGGACGCACCGATCATTGTGCTGGATGAGGCTACGGCCTTTATGGATCCGGAGAATGAAGAGAAGCTGAATCAGGCGATTGATGAAATTATCCGGAACAAGACGGTGTTTGTGATCGCACACAGGCTGTCGACAGTCCGGAACGCGGACCGGATCTGCGTGATGAAAGACGGAGCCTGCATAGCGGCAGACACACATGATAAGCTCCTGTCCGGCTGTGCCGAGTATAAAAAGTTCTGGGATGCCTCCGTCAGCGCGAGCGCCTGGAAGATCAAGGAGGCGTAAGACGATGCTGAAAATACTGCGCAGAATTATCAGGATGACCGGGGAATACAAAACGCGGATCCGGCTGTCCTATATACCGGCCTTCCTGAAGGGCATTATGCTGAAGGCTCCGCTGTTCCTGAGCTTTTTCATGATCAGCCTGTTCATGCAGGGACAGATGGACACGCAGAAATGCCTGTACTTCGGCATCGCAATCGTGGCCAGCGTGATCCTGGCAGCGGTTTTTGAACACGTCAGCAACGTGCTGCAGTCCGCAACGGGTTATATGGTGTTTGCCGACCTGCGGATGAAGCTGGGCGATCACCTGCGGAAGCTGCCCATGGGCTATTTCACGGAGGGCAATATCGGCAAGATCAGCTCGGTGCTGGGCACGGATATGGTTTTTATTGAGGAAAACTGTATGGGGGTGCTGTCGGAACTGGTATCCTTCATTATTGCCCAGGGACTGATGACGGTTTCCATGTTCGCAATGAATCCCTGGCTCGGCCTGCTTTCATTGGCGGTTGTGGCCGCGTTCATGATTGTAGGCAACCTGATGCTGAAGGTTTCGCTGAAGCATTCCGTGATCAAGCAGGAGGGAAGCGAATCCCTGACCGAGGAAGTGCTTGACTTCGCGGAAGGAATCGGCGTGATCAAATCCTACAACCTGCTGGGGGAAAAATCGAAAAAGCTGACCGATGAATTCGCGAAAAGCTGCCGGGAAAGTATCGCGTTTGAAATTGCCTACGGCCCCTGGGCCAGGGCACTGCATCTGACCTTCGGCATCGGAACGGCCCTGATGCTGGCGCTGTCAGGATTCCTTTTCAGCCAGGGCGTGATTCCGGATACCTATATGGTGGGTATGGCGCTGTTCCTGTATGACCTGTTTGGCTCCGTGAAGGGGTATTACAGCCAGATGGCCAGGCTGACCGTGACATCCGCAAGCCTGGACCGGATTGAGGAAGTGTTTGACGCTGAAGAAATGAAGGATGAAGGCTGGAAGACGTTTACGCAGGCGGACAGTGAAGCCGCAGCCATCGAGTATGACCACGTCAGTTTCGGCTACACCGGTAAGGACGTGCTGAAAGACATATCCTTTAAAGTGAAACCGGGAGAAATGACAGCGCTGGTCGGTCCGTCCGGCGGCGGAAAATCCACGATTGCTTCACTGCTGGCACGCTTCTGGGACGTTGGAAACGGAAGGATCCTGGTGAAGGGAAAGGATATCCGGGAAGTATCCCTCGGCAGGCTGATGGACCAGATCAGCATGGTGTTCCAGCGGGTGTACCTGTTCCAGGATACGGTTTACAACAACATTGCCATTGCCCGTCCGGACGCGACCCGGGAAGAGGTGGAGGAAGCGGCGAAAAAGGCAAGGTGCTATGATTTCATCATGCAGCTTCCGGATGGATTTGATACCGTGATTGGTGAAGGCGGAGCATCCATTTCCGGAGGCGAAAAGCAGCGGATTTCCATCGCCCGGTGTATCCTGAAGGACGCGCCGATCGTCATCCTGGACGAGGCAACGGCTAGCGTGGACGCGGACAATGAAAGGGCGATCCAGGAGGCCATCTCGGAGCTGTGCCGGAACAAGACCCTGCTGGTGATTGCCCACAGGCTGAAGACGATCCGGGACGCGGATCAGATCCTGGTGATTGCTGACGGGCAGATTGCTGAGCAGGGAAACCATGCGGCCCTGATGGACCGGCAGGGAGCCTATGCCCATATGGTGACGCTGCAGGCATCGTGATCCGCGAAGGAACGGTGCTGCCGGCAAAAACAAAGGAAGCCGCCGAAGTGATCGGCGGCTTCCTGCTTGTTCAGAAAGAATCAGGGCTTGGTGTAGGGGAAAACCAATTCCGGATAACCGAAGGCGGCAACGGTCACGGTGTACTGTGTGCCGGCTTCGAAGAGGGGGCTTTCATCGCCGTTGCGGGCCTTGACGACGCCGTCCGCGTTCAGGACGCCGTTTTCATCCAGGGCGATGAAGTTACCGACGGTACCGTGGTGGCCCACGATTTCCTGCTCGGCAGCCTTTTCGGCACCTTCGGCCAGGATCTGCACATGCTGGATGTTCTGCAGGAAATCGGCCATGGAACCGGAAGCAAGGGTGACTGCTTTACCGTCAAAGGAGATATCATCAGCAGAAAGGCCGCTGTCGATGATGAAGTAAGGCGCCTGGGCAGCGGCGGGACCGCCTTCAAAGGAGGGAGAACGGTACTTCGCGGTGGCGTCCACCACGTTCACATAGTAATAGCCGGCCTTCAGGGCAGCGATATCACTGAAGGTGATACTGACCTTGCCGTCGGCGATTTCCACGGTGTAGCTGTCGGCGGGAACGATTTCCTCATTGCGGACGCCCCAGCGGATATCCAGAACCTGAAGGTCAAAATCCTCCGGCAGGGCATTAGACAGGGTGACGGTATTTCCATCGAGCTTTTCAAAGGGGAGGGCGGAGCCTTCCACAGCCAGGAAGGTTTTGCCGGCTTTACCTTCAAAGGCGTTGATCACGGCTTCCTGCGCGGCGGCGCTGACCATGGTGGCGCCGGAAACGGCATCCATACCTGCGGTCATGTCCATGGCTTTGACTTCATCCACGGTTTTACCGACAAACTTGTCCAGCAAGCCACCGTTGACGGCGGCGTCAAAATAGGGCTTGTTTTTCTTTTCCCAGAATTCCTCATTGCCTTCCTGCACGGAGCCGGCGGCGCCGGTGCCGTTGTCCTTCACGGAGGTGATGACGCCGTTGTCATCAACTTCCACGGAAAGCTTCACGTTGTAGAAGGGCGGATGGATAAAGGGCGTTGTGGAAGGATAATTACGCTGATCCACGTTGGCGTCGCCCTCGAGCGTTTTGCCGGCCAGGGCACAGCCGGCGCAGGCGGCCAGGGACAGTACCAGCATCAGGGCGAGAAGGGAACGGAGCATTTTCATCAAAAAGGTCCTCCTTATATATAATAAGGTTAGAATTAACTAACAGCAAGATGATATCGTCCGCAGATCCGGGTGTCAATTCCTGCTATTGATCAAAAACGCGGCGATCCGGGCTCCTTGTAACGGAGCAGCATAAGGTATATAATCATTTGTGTTCCGGAAAGGCCCTGAAAAGTGTCCGCGGGGCCGGGCAGTCATTTTCGGATTGCAGAACGGAGCATCCATTGCAGAATGGAGTGGACGGTTTGCCGCTCCTTTTTTATACTTCCGTCAGTTAGCAAAAGCTAACAGAGAACGAAAGGAAGTATCAGAGTATGAACGGTAAACAGGACACAAGGTCGAACCTGCTGAACGGGAACGTCTTCAGAACCATGCTGTCGCTGAGCGTCCCGGCGATCCTGGGCATGGTGGTCATCGGCCTGTACAATTTCATGGACGCGGTTTTTGTGGGCCGGATGGTAGGCCCGGAGGCCATGACGGCGGTCAAGGTTTCCTATCCCTTCACCCTGCTGAACAGCGGTGTGGCTACGCTGATCGGTACCGGATCGGCTTCGGTCCTGTCCCGGGCTGTGGGTCGGAAAGACCAGGGAACGGTGAACCAGATCATGGGCAACCTGATCGCAATGATCGTACTGCTGTCCGTGATAATTACCGCGGTGGGTGAAATCTTTACAACCGGACTGCTTTCCCTCTCCGGCGCAAAGGGCGAAATCCTGACCCAGGCGGAAAAATACCTGAAGGTTGTCTACATCGGCTCCCTGTTTGTGAACTTTGCCCAGTCCGCCAATATGGTGATGCGCGGCGAGGGTAAGCTGAAGATCGCAATGGGCATTATGGCCGCGGGCGCGCTGCTGAACATCGCGCTGGATCCGCTGCTCATTTCCCTGATCGGCAAGGAAAACGGCATCCTGGGCGCTGCATGGGCTACCGTGATTGCGCAGGTGCTGCAGGCTGTATTTACCCTCTGGTACTTCCGGAAAAAGAGCGATAACGTACGAATCCACAAGATTAAGATCCATGGAAACCTGGTGGGCCCGGTGCTGAGCGTGGGCGTTTCCGCCATGCTGATGCAGGTAATGACCATGGTTCAGCAGACCATTATGTACAATACCGTGGAAAGATGGGGCGGCGGCAGCTGGCAGACCATCCTGGGCGCGTGCCTGAGCCTGCAGTCCTTCGCGTTTATCCCGCTGTGGGGCATCAGCCAGGGCTTCCAGCCGGCCATTGGCACCAACTACGGCGCCAAACAGTATGACCGGGTGCGGTCCTTCACGAAGGTCTTTATGATTGCTGCCACGGTGCTTGCCCTGGTGTTCTATCTCCCGATTATGCTGGCACCGCAGGGCATGCTGAGTATGTTCATTACGGATGCGGAAATCTGTGCCCAGGGCGCCCCGATGCTGCGGGTGCTGTTCTCCACCTATATCTGCTATGGTGTGCTGATCCTGGCGATTACCTTCTTCCAGGCCATCGGCAAGGCGTCCGCGGCTTCCGCAATGGCGCTGCTGCGGCAGGTGCTGCTGTTCCTGCCCCTGGTGGTGCTGCTGCCTACCGTGTTCGCGGTTCCCGTGCAGGGCGTATTCTACGCGCAGATGTTTACTGACCTTGTTGTGCTGCTGATCGGTATTATCCTGCTGATCAAGGCCTTCAGAACGATCCGAAAGGAAGAAAGATTATTAGCCTGATGGAAAAGGAAAAATGGGCGGAGACCCCGCCGGATGCTGACCAACTGTTTGACCGGTACATGTCTATGATCGGCCGGAAGGATTCCGAGATCACCTATCGTTTGAAAAACGATACGGGGGAGGGCATTATGCGCCGCCATAATGTGGCGAAAGGCGTGCAGCTGATCTACTCGGAGATTGAATCCTATACGCCGATGTACCAGGAGCAGAAGCAGTTTGTACGGTATCTGGAACTGATGTACATGGTGGAAGGCCACGCCGATTTTGAAATGGAAAACAGGCATTGTGCCAGTGCCGACAAGGGAGACGTGCTGCTTTTCAACAACCGGGTGGGCACGCGGGAATGCCGCGTGGGCAGGGGAGGCATGCGGTGCATCAGCATTGTGGTATTCCTGGATGACCTGGAGGAGACGCTGAACCGCTTCTTCGGTACCCGGGAGTTTGACCGGAAGCAGATGTTCGCGGATGTGCTGGATGCGGAGTCCTGCATCTGTTTTCCGGCCAACGAGATGCTGGAGAACATCTTTACTGGTCTCCAGCAGATCCCGGAGGAGTACGCGGATTACCACCGAAAGCTGCTGACCCTGCAGGCGGTGATTGCCCTGCTGGACGTAAGGGACGGGCGGAAAACCAGCCACCGGTATTTCAGCGGCGACACCGCGCATAAGGTGCATGAAGCCCGGAAACTGCTGGGTTGTGACCTGGGTTCCGAGCTGTCCGTGGAGACGCTGGCGAAAAAAATCAAACTGAACCGCACTACCCTGCAGCAGGTATTCCGGCAGATGTACGGCATGAGCATCTACGAGTACCGTACCCAGGTAAGGATGCAGGAAGCGAAAAACCTGCTGCTGCAGGACCGGCTGAGCGTGACGGAGATCGCAGGCCAGTGCGGCTACAGCAACGCGAGCAAGTTTGCGGCCTGCTTCCGCCGGATTACCGGCATGACGCCGGGAGAATGGCGGAGGAACAACGTCATCGCTGTAAGCGATAACACTGAAAATTAAGAATTCAGAATTAAGAATTAAGAATTAAATGTTGACGGCGGGGCTGTCTCTTCTGTCACACCCCCGCCGCGTCGTCCTTTGTATGGATTAACGAAAACGCCCGGATCCGTGATGGATCCGGGCGTTGATTTATGATCAGGATCAGCCGTTTACCGGCAGGATATCCAGGCTGCGCATGAGGTTCAGGCAGTTGTTGATCTGCTCTTCGGTCAGGGCCAGGCCGGGGGCTTCATCGCCGGCGGTCAGGGTCAGCTCGATCTCGTGGCCGAGGCAGATGGTGTAGAAGTCCAGGAAGTCCGGATCATCACCGGTTTCACGAACCAGCAGCAGGTCTGTGCCGGAATCAGTTTTGAACATGTCAAAGGTAACGGTGTTTTCCTCGCTGAAGCCCATCTTCAGGCGCTCCAGGCTTTCCGCGTCCAGGTCGGCCAGCTTGTTGACGCTGGCGTAGCTTTCGTTGAAGGAAACATAGATGTTCAGGCGGGGCGCGGCGGGATCCTCGCTGACCACAGCGCATTCCATGGTCAGTTCACTCTGGGAAAGAATGGAGAGGTGATAGCCTTCCGGCAGTACACCGCTGAACTGCATACGGTTCTGGAAATCAATTGAGGTTTTATCCTCCGCAAAGGCGGAAACACAGGTGAGCAGCAGGACTGCGCACAGCAGAAGGGAAAGCATCTTTTTCATACGGGTAATACCTCCTTTTGACGGGATCCGGTCAGTACTGACGGACCACATAGTTCTTCATGATGAAGCCGGTGGCTTCCGTGTTGGGATCCGCAACCTGGTACCAGCTCTGGGTTTCAGCAATGACAGTCAGCTGGGAGCCGGAACGGTAGGTTGCCAGCACTTCAGCATCCTTGCTGGGGGCCCAGCGCATGTTGACCCAGCCGCTGGCGCGGGAGGGACGAACCTGGACCACGAAGGGTGTGATCAGGCGGGCGGTGCGGAATTCCTTGTTCAGCTCCGCCATGGTATCGGTATATGCGGGAAGAACATTCGGTCTTGCCGTAGGCGCAAGCGTCGGAATGGCGGTGGGAATGGGCGTGGGCGTTACGACAACCAGGGGAGCCGGCTCAAACCACTGCAGGAAACGGCTCTGGACGTAAGCTTCACCGATCTTATCCCACTTGATGCAGGCCCAGCCGTTATCCAGGAAGCGGATAACGCTCAGCTTGGAACCGTAGGGAGCGAGGCCGATGATGTTTTCGCCGACATAGGGCGTGCTCCGGACGTTCAGTCCCTGGCCGTTGTCCGTATAGACATACATGGTCATGACGGATTGATCCAGATAAGTATAGCTGTTGGGGGAGGACGCGGCCGTACCGATGCCGGATTCAGCAACGGCGGCAGCAAGGCCCAGCAGCAGAGCCAGCGCAAGCACAAGAGACAGCAGCTTTCTGTTCATAAGAAATACCCTCCTTCATGCGGACCGGTTGTCAGTGTTATCCGACAGGATTTGTATCCTTCCGGATATACCGATTATACCAAAAAAACGGGAGAGGGGGGGATTTTATTCCCGGAATAAAATTGCAATTCATAATTCATAATTCACAATTCATAATTATGATTTGTCCTGCCACTGTCCGGCTTTATGTCTTTTTTACCATAGATTATCTGAACCCATCTGCATTTTATTGTTCATTATGAGCAGTTGTTCAATTCCGAGCTTTTCAGACCTCATATATGGGTTACACTATATATAATTATGAATTATGAATTGTGAATTATGAATTCAATGCAAATGTTTCCTGCGTTGACAAAACAGGGGGAATTGGAATATAGTAGGAACAACAAGTTGTCCGTACATATTTGGACGACAAAGCGCAAGCTCAACAGCATAAGGAGGGAAATTCCATGGAACAGAAATGGCCGTTGGACGTAACGGTTTCATTCGATCCGTATTTCGGTGAACCCAGCCGGGACGGCATCCAGGGCGCGGAGGTCCTGCCGGACGGAAAGGTGCACTTCAGGGTTATCGCCAAAGACGCAAAAGAGGTCGTGATCGACCGGTTCGGAACCATTTTCCCGCTTTCCAAAGTGGAAGACGGGGCGTGGGAAGGAACCTTCGATATGGGAACCGGCTTCCTGTATTTCTTCCTGAAGGTTGACGGCGCGGACGTGCTGTGCCCCTACATGCCCATCGGATACGGCTGCTGCCGCCCGATGAACTTTGTGGACGTGCCCGTGGCCGATATGGAAGGCTGGGACGACCTGGAAGGCGTGGAGCACGGCGCGGTGACCCGGCGCTATTTCTACTCCACGGTGACCGGCAAGACGGAGATCTGCCTGGTGTGGACGCCGCCGGCCTATGATCCGGCAAAGGCTTATCCGGTGCTGTACCTGCAGCACGGATACGGCGAGAACGAGACCGGCTGGATCTACCAGGGACATGCCGGCCGGATTGCCGACAGACTGCTTGCGGAAGGCAAGATGGAAGAGATGATCATCGTCATGGGCAACGGCATGGCCAAGCCCAAGGACGAAAGCAAGCCCCGGGATTTTGCCCTGTTCCCCAATATCGTGGTGAAGGACCTGATCCCCTACATTGAAAAGAACTACAAGGTGCTGACGGATAAGTGGCACCGGGCTATGGCCGGCCTGAGCATGGGCAGCTTCCACACCAGCGTGACCACGCTGACGAATCCGGACCTGTTCGGCTACGCGGGCCTGTTCAGCGGCTTCCTCCGGGCTCCGTGGAATCCGGACGAGGAAATGCCCCACATGAAACTGCTGCATGAAGCGGATAAGTTCAACGAGAGCTTCAAGGTGTTCTACCGCGCCATGGGTACGGAAGATACCTACTGGGAAGCCTTTGACAAGGACGACGCCTACCTGGCGGACAAGCCCCTGAACATTACCCGGGAAACCTTCCCCGGCGGACATGACTGGACGGTGTGGCGCCGCTGCATCCGCTCCTTCCTGCCCAGGATCTTCAAATAAGGACAGAAAGAGAAAACGCACAGGGCCTGACGGCTCTGTGCGTTTTATTTTGCATTCTGTTACGGGTTGATGTAGATGACCTGGGGTGTGGCCTGCGGTGCGGCGGGGGCCGGTTCGGGCGTCACAAACACCAGGATCGGGGTGGGCGTCGGCTCCGCGGCGGGCTGCTGCATGATGTAGATCACCTGCGGGGTGGGAGCGGCCGCTTCCGGCGGGTTGATGATGTTGATCACATCGGAAGCCGACTCGGAAGCCGCGGCGGTGTGGGTGCTCACTTCCGCCTCGTAGGAATAGGGATCCTCATGCAGGATCACATGATCCGTATTGAGCAGATCGGAGCGGATGTAGCCCAGGGTGCCATTGGCCAGCTGGACAGCGTACCAGATTTCCCCGGAGCTGTTCTTGACCCGGGCGGTGACGGTGAATTCCGTACCGGCGGACTTGATCCGCATGACCCGGGTAGCATGGATGCTGGGCTGGGAACGGACGTTGACCTGCTTGATGGCGGTATAGCACCAGCCTTCCGCAGGCATGGACTCGATCATGGTTTCAGCCTGGCGGACCACTACGCGGGTTTTCGTAACCACCGGGGGACAAACCTCCCACCAGGGATAGTTTATGCTGACCGGATCGGGTACGGTATAATCCTCCGAATCGGCAGAGGCAGGCAGAATGACCGCGGCGATCATCAGGACGGCCAGGATAAGGCCCATACGGAACAGAAGTGATTTCATGTTCACCGTCTCCAATTCGTTTTTTCATGATTTCAGACTCACCTTATATTGTAAAATCCGATGGTGCTCCTGTCAACCGCCAGATGTTGTGGCATAAGGGTTTCAGGGCTACACGGTCATGAAAAAGACGGTGCGGGAGAAAATCAGAAGGTCACGGTTTTGGGAGCGCCGCCGAAGGAAGCGAAGGTGGCGGTGGCATCCTCGAAGTACAGGACTTCGGTGTTGTCGTCCTCAGCGGAGTACATGGCCTGCAGGGCAGGATACTGCTCCAGCATGTGCTTTTTCGCTTCGATCCGGTCGTCACGGATCAGCTTGCCGGCAACGCGGACCCAGGTGCCATCCGCAAAGGCGCAGATTTCAGCCTTGGGGTTGGCCTGGAGCTGCTTGGAGACGGGCTTGATTATGCCGGTTTGGATGTACAGTTTGCCTTCGAAAATATCAACGGTGCCGAAAGGACGAACGCGGGGCTGGTCGCCTTCCACGGTCGCCAGGTAATAAGTGCCGCACTTTTTCAGGAATTCATAGACTTCGTTCATGATAATAGCCTCCTGTCATGGAATTGATAACTATATTATATAATGAATACTGAAAACTTAAAACTTAAAACTTAAAAATGGTGGAAAAAACAGCTTCAGAAGAAGCTGTTTTCAGGATTCAGATGATTGTCTATGTTGGGTAGACATAAGGTGTTCCGATTGGAGGCGACACCAGGGGACGGTTCTGACTATCCACGTAGGTGGACAGTGACAGAACCGTCCCCGGTATCCGCCCGGTGATTTGTAACTATATTATATAATGAATACTGAAAACTTAAAACTTAAAAATGGTGGAAAAAACAGCTTCAGAAGAAGCTGTTTTCAGGATTCAGATGATTGTCTATGTTGGGTAGACATAAGGCGTTCCGATTGGAGGCGACACCAGGGGACGGTTCTGACTATCCACGTAGGTGGACAGTGACAGAACCGTCCCCGGTATCCGCCCGGTGATTTGGTCCAGATTAATTATCCAGACACTATGTCCGGGGAAAAAAAGAACCCGGGAAAGAATTCCCAGGTTCAAAGGAAGAGGGGACAATTATTTATCGATGTGGATGTCGCCGGAGGTGGTATCAATGCGCAGGCGGGCGGAGCCGTCGCCGAAGACGTACTGATCATCGCCTTTTTTCGTCATGGCCAGGCTGCTGTGCAGCTTGCTGGGCCGTGCGTCGAGATCCAGGGTGTAGCCGGAAATCTCGGGCAGTTTCAGGGTCACGTCACCGGAGGTGGCATCAACATTCAGATCCTTGAAGGAAATCAGGGTGGCGGTAATGTCGCCGCTGGTGGAGGAGAACTTTGCCTTATCCGCGGTGCCGATATCCGGGCGGATAGCGCCGGAAGTGGAATCCAGATGCAGGTCTGCAACGGTTCCGGACACGGAGACGGAGAGATCACCGGAGGTGGACTCCATGGAGATTTTCTCCGCGGAGGGAACCGTGAAAACTGCTGTACCGGAAGTGGTAGAGAAGGAAGCGGTATTGATCTCGCTGTCCTGGCGGATATTCAGGTCACCGGAGGTGGAGGAAGCGGAGAGCTTCTTCGTGGTGACGACCGCATTCACATCGCCGGAGGTGGTATCAAACTTGATTTCATCCGCGGTCATGGAGGGGACGCTCACATCGGCGGAGGTTGTGTCGATATCGACGTTTTTGAGGGTGATGCCCTCAGGCAGGGACACGGTCAGGGTTTTCTTCAGGTTATTGAAAATGGTCAGCTGGGGTTTGGAATACTTGATCCGCAGGGTTGTGCCGTCCAGCCACCAGCGGAGTTTTTCATCTTCAGAGGTGGCTCTGTTGGCAATCTCGGAGACGCTGACGCCGGAACCGGCGTGATACTCGATGTTGACCTTGCCGGAGGTCCAGTCGATGTCCAGGTTTTCCACGGCGGAGGTGATTTCAGTATCGCCGATGGTATATTTATCCGTATTCGCGAAGGCGGCCAGGCCCAGGCCGATGCTGACCTTGCCTCCGAAGATGGAGTAGGAGCCGCCGGCCAGGCAGAGCAGAACGACAATGAGGGCAACAACCAGAATTCTTGACTTATTCATAGGGATTATTCCTCTCTTTTCGATTTAATAGCAGAATACAGCAGCCAGGCACCCGCGCCGCAAAGGGCGAACATAAAGCCTGTTGACAGGAAGCTCTTGGAATGCAGGGTGATCATATTCATCATGTTGGCGAACAGGATCATGTCCACGGACAGGACGATTACCGGACGGCTGAAGCTGCCGATGAATTCCCGGACGGGACGGGCTTTCAGCACGAAGGGCAGGAAGATCAGCGAGAAGCCGAACAGTACGGCCGAGGCTGTGAGGTAGAACCAGCCGCCGTGGGTGATGAAGCTGCAGACGGCCAGAAGCACCAGCAGGGTCACGGTAAAGGCGCTGAAGGTCCAGAACAGTTTATCCCGCTGGACGGTCATCGGGACAATGATCAGGGAGGCACAGACCGCCAGTCCGGCGAGCACTACATAGAACCAGTCCAGCGTGTGGCCGGTAGACAGGTTGACGATCAGGCAGATGAGAATCGGGACCATAAACAGACCGGAGACAACGGAGCCGACCGTGGTGGTACGGCGCTTGATGCGCTTGGCCTGGTACTCGAGCACGCTGTCCTTTTCTTCCCGGAGGTCGTTTTCTATTTCATGGGACCGGAGCTTTTCCAGCACAGCGGAGCACTCCGGACATTGCTGAAGATGTTCCCGGATCAGTTCACGGCTTGTCTCGCTGCAAACGTCGTCCGCGTAAAGCGGAAGCAGATCGCGGATTACTTCGCATTCTTTATTCATGCGTATCCATCCTTTCACTCAGTTTCAGTTTCGCGCGATGATATGTGACGCGGGCCCAGTTTTCTGTCTTGCCGAAGATGGTACCAATCTGGCTGAAGGACAGTTCACCGAAAACCCGAAGCTCGAAGACTTCCCGATAAGGTTCATCCAGCGCGTGGAGCGCGACGTGGATCCGGAAGGAGGAATCCTTGTCTGTAACCTGCTGCTCAATACTTTTTCCGGCAGCGGGAAGCTCTTCCGGGATTGGCGCCGTTTTATTACGGCGGCGCGTTTCATCCACAAAGCAGTTCTTTGCGATGGCGCACAGCCAGGTCACTTCATCTGACTCATTCCGGAAGGAAGCGGAAACGGATTTTGAGAAGGCCCGAAAGAACGCTTCCTGGGTGATCTCCTCAGCGGCATGCCGGTCGCCGGCCAGTGTCATCACATAGGAGAAGACCCGCATGTAGTAAGCGTTGTAAAGCCTCTCACAGGTTTCGCTGTTCACACATCATCACCTCCTTCCCGGTTAATACATGGGTTAGACGGAGTAATCCGGATTTCGTTACAGAAAAAAATAAAAAAATTTTCGGAAATTTTTTGGCAGGGTAAAAGCAGCCTTCCGGCCGGTCCGAAAGAGATTGTACAGCAGGACGCGGGCAGTGTCCAGCCGGACGGGTTTCCGAAAAAGAAACGGTATGGTATGATAGAAAAAATGTTTTCATCTCTGAAGGGAGACCGAGCAATGAAAAGCCTGTTTTCTGCCCGTCGCTGCTGGTTTGCGGCGATATTGACAGCAGTACTGCTTTTGCTGGCCGGGGCCGCGCTGGCGGACGGTCCGCATACGGTGATGCTGAAATGCGGCGGAAACGGCTTTGTGGGCACGGATAAAAAGGGCACCCAGAAAAGCATTGTGATTGATCCGGCCACCAGCGTTTCCACAGAGGATGATGAGGAAACCTATACGCTGGAAGAGCTGAAGAACCTGCCGGGCTTTGAGCTGCGGGGCGCCGCGCTGCGCTTTACGGTCAGCAGCTTTTTCGGAGACGAGCTGAGATATACGCTGGTATGCGGGAAGACTTTCGCGGATCCCCAGAAGGTGATGACCGGACGGAACCTGTGGGATGTGACGGACGTGATTTCCGCCTGGCTGGAGGACAGGAAGACGGAGCTGAAGATCAGCCCCGTATACAAGCAGGGTCCCTGGGGCATGCGGATCCAGGACGGGACTGTTTACCTGCAGCTGAACTTTACCACATCAGCGAAGCTGCCGGATTTCCCGCGGGACAAAGTGCAGACCGGCCTGATCTTTGAATCCAGCCTGAGCATGCTGGAAGAGGGCAACACCTTTGTGGCGCACTATGACGAAACGGCGGGCAGCCTGATGCAGGTATCCCTGCCGCTGGGCGTGCCTTACTATTATGCCGGGGGCACCGAGGACAAGTTCCTCAGGCGCTTTTTCCCCAGCACGACCACGCGCTATTACCGGGAAGACCACATGTACCTGTGCGGCCTGGACTGCGTGGGCATGACGCACCTGATCTACGAAAAATGCGGACTGGAGCGGCATCCTTCCATTTCGGACCTGCTGCGCCACGGCATCGGCCATGACCTGATGGTCAATAACGATCCGATGAAATGGTCGGCGTTCATGAAACCAGGTGATCTCGTCGCGGTGAAGCACGGCACCTTCCATATCATGATGTACCTGGGGACGCTGCGGCAGTTCGGCTGGACAGAAAAAAACGCAGGGGAAGCGCTTCCCCTGCTGGATGCTCCGCTGGTGATCCATTGCGGAGGCAGCCCGTTCTACTATGAACGGTATCAGAAATACATTGAGGAACAGGGCTACAGGAACACCCTGCCGCCGGACGGCGGCGTGACGGTTTCCGTGATCATGGAAACCAACCTGGACGCCCCGCACAGCATGGACGTTTCCTGGGGAAAACATTTCGGCTGGTACGTGATCGACAACCAGCCCCTGCTGGTTTTCCCGCTGGACGACTGCACGGACATGGCCTGGTACGGACCGGAAAAGTAAAGGCTTACCGGTAGTACTGCGCCTGGGCCTCAAACATGGCGGCGTAGACGCCGTCCGGGATGTTCACCAGCTCATCATGGGTGCCGTATTCCGCCACCCGGCCTTCCGAGAACACGGCGATGTGATCGCAGAAGCGGCAGGAAGAAAGCCGGTGGGAGATGTAAAAGGCGGTTTTATCCTGGATCAGGGAGTTGAACTGCTTATAAATCTCATACTCAGCCACAGGGTCCAGGGCGGCTGTGGGCTCGTCCAGGATGATGACCGGCGCGTCCTTGTACAGGGCGCGGGCCAGGGCCATCTTCTGCTGCTCGCCGCCGGAGGGCTCAATGCCGTCTTCCTCCATATACTTGAAGAGCTTGGCGTCCTCACCGCTCTCCAGCTTATCCGCAAACTTTTCCAGACCGGCCTGTTTCAGCAGATCTGAAACACGGAGCCGGTCTTTTTCGTCCATGTTTTCCCGGTCCTTCAGGGTGACGTTTTCGCTGACGGTGAAACCGAAGAGCTTGAAGTCCTGGAAGACGGGGGAGAACTGCTTCATATACTGGTCATAATCGTATTCACGGATGTCGGTGCCGTCCAGGAGGATCTGCCCGTCCGTGGGGTCATAGAGACGGCACAGGAGCTTGATGAGGGTGGTTTTGCCGGCGCCGTTCAGGCCGACGATGGACAGGCGTTCGCCCTTTTCCACGGTCAGGTTGACGCCGTCGAGCACCTTTTTCTCCGTGCCCGGATAGGCGAAGGAGACGTTGCGGAATTCAATCCGGTGCTCGCCGTCCGGGACGGGCTTATCACCCTTGGGCATGGCCTGGGGATAGTTCATGAAGATGACGTATTCATAGGCGTAGTTTGTTTTCTTCAGCAGGTCCGTAATATTGGACGCGATACCGCCCAGTGTGTTGAACAGGGATTCGGCCGCGGAGACCATCTGGGTAAAGATACCCAGGGAGAAGACGCCGCCGATGGTCTTCAGCGCGGTATAGCCATAGGTGAAAGCAGTCTGAAAGACAGCCAGGGCGCCCTGGATCAGGGAATACTTCCGGGTGGTATCGGCCTGCCATTTCCAGCCCTCATAGCTTTCCTCACTGAAACCGCTCCATTTGTTCAGCAGCATGCCGGAAGCGTCGTAGAGGCGGATGTCCTTACCGTAGCGGAAGTCCACCATTTCCCAGCCGTAATAACCGAACATGCGGTTCACTTTGGAAAGCCGCTCAAAGGCCTTCAGTTCCACCTTGCTGCTCAGCCGCATCAGGTACGCGTTCAGGCAGACGCACAGCAGGATCACTGCCAGCAGCAGCGGCGTGTGCAGCGCGATGACCGTGACCAGGCCGACGATTTTGACAGCGTTGCCGATGAAGGAAAAGATCTGCTCGGAAATGCCGTATACGCCCTCGGAATACCAGCTCATGCCGGTGTTGGTCTTTTCCAGCTGGTCCAGGAGCTTCTTGTCTTCGGTCAGCTGGTAATCAAGCCCCATGGCATGCTCGCTGATCAGCCGGGTGAAATAGTTATCCAGCCGTTCCTTGTACTTGCCCAGCTGATTGACGGAAAGCTGGCGGATGACGGTCAGCAGGCATTCGCCGAGGATGAGGATACCCGCATAGACGAACAGGCGGGTCAGATCCTTTCCGCCGACCAGTTCATCGACAATCAGAGGGGTCACGAAGATGGCGATGAAGGGCATCAGGATATCACAAAGGGTTTTCAGGGCTTCCAGGGGGAAGAACAGCGGAAACCGCTTTGCGGCCACCGGGAACATGAGGCGGATGATTTCTTTCAGCTTTTTCATTCGGCATCCTCCTCTCCTTCGGGATGCTCCCGGTAATACTGTGCCTGCACATCAAAGAGATGCGCGTATTCGCCGTTCCTGGCCATCAGCTCATCGTGGGTGCCGTATTCCGCCAGCTGGCCGTCCATAAACATGGCAATCCGGTCACAGAAACGGGTGGAAGCCAGGCGGTGGGAAATATAGACGGCGCTCTTTTTGCCGATCATGCGGTCAAAACGTTCATAAAGCTGCTTCTCCGCCAGGGCGTCCAGGGCGGCGGTGGGTTCATCCAGCACGACTACAGGCGCGCCTTTATACAGCGCCCGGGCCAGGGCAAGCTTCTGCTTTTCGCCGCCGGACAGGTCGACACCCTCCTCCGAGGCGATTTTCAGCAGCTCCGTATCCAGACCCTTCGGCAGTTCATCCAGCCTGTCGCCGAGACCGGCTTCCCGCAGGCAGGCGGCGGCTTTCTCCCGGTCTGTTTCCTGCATGGGCAGCATGGAGACGTTCTCCGCCAGGGGCAGGGCAAAGAGTTCAACATTCTGGAAAACCGGAGAGAACAGGCGGTAATAATCCTCCCGCGGGTATTTCCGGATATCCGTCCCGTTCAGGGTGATCAATCCCTCCGTGGGATCATACAGCCGGAGCAGGAGCTTGATCATGGTGGTTTTGCCGGCGCCGTTCAGGCCGACCACCGCCAGCTTTTCCCCGGGATGCAGGGTCAGGTTCAGGTGGGAAAGGGCATCCTTGTCCGCCTCCGGATAACGGTAGGAAACGTCGTGGAACTGCAGCTCCAGGGAATCCGTTTCCGGCAGGGACAGCAGGTCTTCGGTGCTTTCGCCGTTCAGCTCCAGGAAGGAGCGGAGGTCATCCACTTCCATGGAAGCACGGTTGAAATCGCCAAACCGCTGCAGCAGGTAAATCAGCGCGCCGGAGAAGGCGTTGGCCAGGGCCAGGTACAGGGTGAAGCTGCCGATGGACATGGGGTTGATTTCGCGGATCACCGCAAAATAGAGAACGGCATAGGTGAGGAAACGGCAGATGACGTTCATCGCCTGGCCGAAGAGCATGTTCCGGTTCCAGAGGTCCTGATGGTAATCAATCCGTTCCTCCCGGGTTTCAAAAACGGCCCGCTGCTTTTTCAGCAGGAACGGCACCATGGAAAACAGGCGGATGTCCTTGGCATATTCCGGCTGCTGGGTGACGCGGGCCATGTAGCTGCTTTTCCGCCAGACGGGAGCCAGCCGGTCCCAGACTTCCTTTTTATCCTTTTTCAGGATCACCCGGTAGTACAGGAAAGAGAGGACGCCCATCACCGTCAGGGCCAGGATCAGCCGGAAATCCAGCACGAGGACGGCCGTGAAGGTGACGATGGTGGTGAACAGGTTTTTGCCCAGGTCCTGCATGAGGTGCATCATGCCTTCGAAGCCGTTGTTGTTGCCGTCGGTAGAGTTCTGGGCGCGCTGGTGAAGATCCAGGGCTTCCGGCTTTTCCAGCAGCGCATAATTCATGCGCATGGCCTTGGCCACCCGCTCATGGATGACGTGCATGCGGATATCGATATACCGGGGCCAGACCAGGCTGCCGGCAATAATCCTGGCAAAGGAGAAGGCAAGGGCTACGAGTGCGCCGATGATGATGATTACGATCAGCCGGTGCTGCTTTTCCGCCAGGGGCAGGTCAATTGTGATCGCGTCCATGATGAACTTGGACAGGAAACCGCCAAGGTAACTCTGGACAGAAGCGCAGAACAGGTCCGTGAAGGCCAGCAGAAATACAATGGGGCAGTACTTCCGCATCCGGTTCAGCACGAAACGGGTATTGGACCAGAGACCGAAGTCCCGGTGCAGGGGATTATCTTTACTTTCCTTAAAGGTCATTGGTATCACATCCTGAATGCATAATACATGAAAAACGCCCATTCCACAGGGAACGGGCGGACAGTGTCCAATCAATCCGGGTTATCCGACAAAGCCAGGCCCGGAGAATGGTGCCCGTGTTTCCTGCACGGTTGTAAAGCTATGAAATAAACGATTCATTCCCGGACCTCCTTTCTTCAATTTCTTAAGGGTATTCAAACATAAAAAGCGGGCTGTGTCAACGGGTTGTCAGTACATTTTACAATACTGTTACCTATACTGGCAGTATGGGTGAAGAACGAAAAACCCGGCCTGCCGCATGAACAGACCGGGAAAGGAGGCTGCACAGCGGACCTGTGCAGGGAACCACAAGGGATTACCGCGTGAACCGGGAGATGAACTTCCAGGCGTTCTCGCAGCTGTGATGGCGGCATTCATGGATCTGGCCGCTGACGCTGGCGAAGGCGGTGCGGATCACGCCGTCCTCGCTCTCGTAATAATGGACGGTCAGGGTGCTGTCCCGGGAAGGATCATAGATCTTTTCCACCTTGTCACCGGGGATGCCCCAGATGGGCTGCTCCCAGGAATCCTTCTGCTCAAAGGAAACACCGTCGAACTTCTTTTTCAGCTGATTGACTTCCGCCACATACTGCACCCGCTCCAGGGCCGTGTCGGAGTGGAAGGGCAGTTCGGGCAGGTGGGATTCCTCGCCGCCGGAATAGAAGACGGGCACGGGCACGGTCTTGTTCAGCCGTTCGGTAGGCGGGCCGCCCCAGAAGGTCTTGTAGACGGGGAAGAGGGCGCTGGCAGGCATGATGCCGGCGAAGACGTTCGGATACTCCTGGTAGCAGTCCCAGGTTTTGCCGCTGCCCATGGAGAAGCCGGTGGCATAGATGCGGTGCTCATCAATGGGGTAGCGCTTTTTCAGGTCTTCAATGACTTCCACCGCTTCGGTGGCAGTAACGTTCTGGTGGTTTTCCACGGAAACGAAGAGGAAGTTATAGCGGTGGCAGATTTCCCACCAGCCGGCGACAAAGGTCAGGTACATGGAGGAGTCGCCGCCGCCGTGGAAGCCGAGCACCAGCGGAACGGGGCCGTTGTCAAACAGGCCGTTGTTGTAGTAGGCGAAGTAGCCCACCTTATGGGTCTTGGCGTCCTTGATGATCCGGTTGTCGGAAGAGGTGTTGACGGTGACGCAGCCGGCGTCTTCCGTCATGTTCAGGGCCTGGAAGTCGGGCTCCAGCTCCACCTTGCCGCACCACATCTTGAAGTGTTTGACAAAGGCGTCAAAGTCCGCTTCGTACTGGGCTTTGCCCTTGATGAGCAGGTGCTCGCAGCCGTCAAAGGCCTTGTTGATTTCCTCACTGTTGCCGACGCTGAGGATCGGGATATCCTTGCGCTGCACGTCCGGCACCACGCTCAGGCGCTCCATGGAACACATGGCCGGGGTGATCTCGCCGGGGCCCCAGAGGTACTCGCCCTGCAGGGAACGGAGAAGATGCTTGGCCACATAATCGGCGGAAGCACCGTAGCTGTAGATGTCCGTGCGGAAGATGGCGCCGCGGACGAAATAACCCTTGAAGGTCTGGGTGAAAAAGTCGAAGTTCTCCACGATGCCGTCCTTATAGACCTGGATCATCTTGATCTCGGCAATCACGGAAGCATAGAAGCTTTCATCCGCGCCGGCCCAGCCGCCTTCCGCCGTGGGATAGACAAAGAGCACGCTGGAATCGACGTTCGCGGCGATATTCGCCAGGCCGGTTTCCCGGGCGAAGTCCACGGCACTGTCCATGCTCTGCTTTTCTTCTTCGAAAATCAGCAGCAGCGGCGCGCGGAAGCCGTAGTTGTTTGTCTGTCCGTCTATTTTATTATCCGGAACATATACCTTCAGAAAGAATTGATCAAAGGTATGCTCCCAGCATTTTCCTCCGGTGATGTCCCGGACCACAGGTCTTTCCATCATTGCCATGAGTGTGTCCTCCTGAGATATGGTGTTGTCAATGTGTGCTGTGTTGAACATTCAGTCAGTTTATATTGTAACCCGTAAGTTTTTTCGGGCACAATACGCGGAGGAAAGAACATGAGGACAAAAAAAGCAAAAGTGGAAGGATGGCTATGCCATCCTTTGATTGTAATTGTCTTTTGCTGCGCAAAAGAATGATATGTTGCTTCGCAACATGATATTTCGACTTAATGTCGAAATGATAGATTCGCCTAAAGGCGAATATGATATGTTTGCCTTCGGCAAACGTGATAGTTAGTGTCTGCCTATGTTCTTATTGCAAGGCTACGGAGAAGTGTTTGGATGTGACAGCAGTGCAATGTGATGAGTGAAGAGTGTAGAGTTGCCCTTTGGGCAGTGCAGAGTTGCATCCTGAGGTTGCTTTGGGATATGATATAAATATAGATAGACGAAGTGAACATATTCTGCTGTATCGAACGGAGGGTGAGATATGGGCTGGATTTCGTGGGTGATTATTATACTGGCTGTGGGGATCCTGGCCTGTTTCGGCGTGGGGATATTCCGGAAAAAGCAGGGTTCTGATGTGCGTGATAACGGAGAACTGACAACGGGTGTCTCCTTTGATCCGGAGAAACAGGAACCGGTGATCAGAAGTTCCATCTGTACTGGGGAAAAGGTGGCGGGATTCAAGAGTAAGGAGGACGGGCACTTTACAGAGGTGATGGTGCTGAGGACGATGAAGGATGAGGAAAGGTTTAAGGAGATGTATCATCTGGATTCAGTGAAAACTGAATACTGAAGATGAAAAATAATGAATACTTAAGACTTAAAACTGAAAACTTAAAAATGGAGGAAAAAACTGCTTCAGAAAGAAGCAGTTTTTTAGTATTTAAATGATTTTTTTGCTTCGCAAAAAAGAGAGGAACGAGATTTCTCCACGCGGCAGCAAGCAGGCTTGCGCAGAATGACAGAGTGGGCACTGTGGAGAAGTGAATGGATGTGACAAAGGGACAGACCAACTGTCATCATTCCAGAAGAACGTGACAGTTGGTCTGTCCCTTTGTCACATTGCGCGATAGTGATGAGTGAAGAGTGAAAAAGTGTTTTCTTGTATCCGCTGTTATACGGCAGCGGATACAAGAAAACGACCAAAGCCATCAACGGAGACGTCCGGCAGGGCGGCAGGGAGAACAGCGGTTTGCCAGGGAAGAAGAGGTTCGCGGTGATTTTCCCAGCACAGGGTGCAGCCTTTGGCTGTGGCAGTCAGGAACTGCATTTTGCCTGTGGGCAGGGACAGCTTCCCGCTCAGGTCATAGGCAGACAGCCGGAAGTGCGGATCGCTGACCAGCAGGGTGCGCCGGCCGCCGGGCAGGTCCTCTGTCTCCTCGGTGCGGACGGGAACGGAATTGACATTTGAAACGGCAACGGCCTGCTCGATGTGCAGCTGGCGGGGCTTGCCATCCTTTCCGATCCGGCCCCAGTCCCAGAGACGGTAGGTGAGATCGCTGGCCTGCTGGATTTCATAGCAGCGGATACCGGAACCCAGGGCATGAACGGTACCGGCGGGAATGTAAAACACGTCACCCGCATGCACTTCCGTCCGGCAGAGGCTGCTTTCCAGCTTTCCTGCATCCAGGACGGAACGGAGGGACTCTCCGTGGGTGTCGATTCCGTATACCAGCTGTGCCCCGGGTGCGGCGTCCAGGATATACCAGGCCTCGCTTTTGCCGGGTTTCCCTTCATGGGAGAGGGCATAGGCGTCATCCGGGTGCACCTGGACAGAGAGCGGCTGGCGGGTATCCAGAAATTTCAGCAGCAGCGGGAAACCGTCTTCGTCCGACCCGGTGAGACGTTTTCCCCAGAGCGGGAGCAGATCCCGCAGTGTTATGCCGGCCAGTTCCCCGTTGGCCACCCGGCTTTCCAGGCCGGGAAGGGCGGACACCTCCAGGCTTTCACCGGTGATATCCTCCGGTGAGTCCTTTCCGAAAAGCTCCTTCAGGGCATGACCGCCCCAGGGAGTCTCTGAACCGTGCCTGAAAGAGGGCGTCATAATAAGCGGATAAACATTCATTTTCCTGTTCTCCTGTGTTCATTTGGGCAAAAGCAAGGCTCAGGCAGGCCGGTTCAGCCTGACAGCAGTTCTATGCTTTTTGCGGTTATCTTGTATTACAAACCTTTATAAATCAAAGGGTTCAAGCGGTAAGCCGTTCTCCCCGAAGAAGGGAACCGGCGACGCGTAGTCTGTCCAGGCATAGCGGGCATGCAGCGGCTGCCGGACATCGTCTGCACGGAGCAGCAACTGGGCCCCGCAAACTTCCGCCCGGGCGGGGATCCAGGGGCCATCCGCCTCCGCAATCTCCAGCAGGGAGGCAGTATCCCCGCGGAGCTGAACAGGCGCTGAAAGACGGAGAATCAGCGCGTCTCCCTGCGGCGTCAGATCCAGAACCCGGGGAGAAACCTCTCCGCCGCCATACAGCAGGACGCCGGCGAGATCAGCCAGGCGTTCGCCCACGGGGCGTTTTGCGGTGGGGTGGATGTTGCCGTATTCGCCCTGGTCCAGCAGGCAGATCATGCCGGTGCCGGGCACGGTATCCCGGACCGCGGCCTGCGCCTTGCGGAGCTTGGGCCAGAGGAAGGTGTCCGCTGCCCCGGAATCGATCCACATGGGAAGCTGGACAAAGAGGAAGGGAAGATTGTCCTCCATGAACCAGGACCGCCAGGTCCGGATGAGCAGCGTGAGCAGTTCATCATAATGATCGGTCTTGGTCGTGTCCTCCTCTCCCTGGTAGAAGAGGATCGCGGTAAGGGTGACGGGAAGAATTTCCCGTACCATGGTTTCCGCGAGCCCGGCAGGCCGGTAAGGTGAACCGGGGCCGGCGGGAGGATTCCAGGGAACAAGGCCGCAGGCGGCAACCACGTCGTCCCAGTGTGCGCCGGGATGCTCATGTTTATACTTTTCCACGGTCAGGTTCCAGGCGCCGAAGGTGTCCTGGAACTGCTTTTCTTCCGCGAGCCAGGTTTCCATGGTTTTACCGGCGGTGAGTGCAATGTATTCCTCCAGGTAGCGGGTGCCTTCCGGATCGGTCCGGAGGGTTGCTTCATCCATCCAGCAGGTGATGGAGGTGCCGCCCCAGTAGCAGCCGATGATTCCGACCGGGATCTCCGGCATGCGCTCCCGGAGCTTCGCGGCGAAGAAATAAGCCACCGCGCTGTTTGCCCCGCCGGTTCCGGGGGAAACGGCGTGCCAGCGGGTTTCCTCCACGGCTTTTTGCTGAGCCGGGCCTTTCACGGACTGCTTCGGAACGTTGAAGAAGCGCAGGAGCGGATCGTTATACTGCCGGATGATTTTCGGTCCTTCGTCCGCGTTGCGCAGCTCCAGTTCCATGTTGCTCTGGCCGCCGGCCAGGAAAACCTCGCCGATGGCCACGTCATCCGCTTCGAATTGCTCACCGTCCGTGGAGAGAACCAGGCGGCAGTCGGTCTGCGCTTCCTGCGGGGGCAGGGACACCAGGAAACGGGTGCCGTCCGCCCGGGCGGAGCCTTCTCCCAGGAGGGAACCCTCCCGGCTGAGGAGCCGGACGGTTACGGTCAGCCCTTCGGAGACCTCCCCGAAGACCCGGATCTCTTTCCGTCTGCACAGCACTGCGCCGTCCGTGAACAGAGACGCCGGTTTCAGCATGGGACCTTACCTTCTTTCCTTCAGGTATTCCAGATTCCTGCGGATCAGATCGGCCCGCTGGCGGACACAGTCCGCGCTGCGGAGCGGATCCTCCGGAGTGTTGAACACATAGTCCTTAAGCCTCTCCAGATCCGTTTCCGCCACATGCATGCGGGTGTCGGAAGAGGCGTAGTAGATATAGACCTTGCCGTCATCATCCGCGATGGCGCCGTTGGTGAAGACAACGTTGCTTACATCGCCGGTGCGCTCCCGCCCAAGGGGACCGAGGAGCATGCCGGAGGGCTCCGCAATGATGCGGGAGGGATCATGGAGATCCGTTGCAAAGGCGTACAGCACATACCGCAGTCCGGCGGCGGTGTTCCGCACACCGTGGGCGATGTGGATCCAGCCGCGGTCCGTCTTGATGGGCACGGCACCGGCACCGTTCTTGGACTCGGTCAGGGTGTGGTACTTCCGGCGGGAAATGATCTTCTCCTCGCCGATAACCGGATGGGTGATATCCCCGCAAAGACCGAAACCGATGCCCCCGCCGGAGCCGGTCTCGATGAAGTCGTCCATGGGACGGGTATAGAAGGCATACTTGCCATCCACGAACTCCGGATGGAGCACCACGTTCCGCTGCTGGGGAGAATTCAGGGTAATCAGGTTCGGCAGGCGCTCCCAGGTTTCCAGGTCCTTTGTCCGGACGATGCCCGCCGCGGCAACGGCGGCGGAAAGATCGGCGCTGCGGGTATCCTTGCTCTCGGAGCAGAAGACGCCGTAGATCCAGCCGTCCTCATGGGCAGTCAGGCGCATGTCATAGACGTTGGTTTCCTGCTTTTCCGTATCCGGCAGGATGACCGGATAATCCCGGAAACGGAAGCCTTCGGTAGGCTTGTCGCTTTCCGCCACGGCGAAGAAGCTTTTCCGGTCCATGCCTTCCACGCGAACCACCAGGCAATACTTTCCGTTCAGCTTGATGGCGCCGCTGTTCAGGGTGGCATTGACGCCCAGGCGCTGCATCATGAAGGGATTGGTGTCAGGATTCGCGTCATACATCCAGAAGGGCGGAATATGATCCCGGGTGAGGACGGGGTTGGCGTAGCGGGAAAAAAGGCCGTTGTAGAAGCGGGAATCAACGGGGTTGGGGAGGACGATGAGTTGCTCATAGGATTCCATGAGGGAGGCAAAAGTGCGAGTGTTCATAAAAACATCCTTACGTTTTTAGGTAGGAGGTAGGAAGTAGGAGGGAGGAGGTATTGTCTTTTGCTTCGCAAAAGAATGATATGTTGCTTCGCAACATGATATTTCGACTTAATGTCGAAATGATAGGTTCGACTTCGTCGAACATGATATGTTTGGCTTCGCCAAACGTGATTAGTTACTGACCGCCTTTGTCAGGGTGACCTTGTGGAGGAAGTGGTGTTCCGTATAGGTTGAAGGTCTATATCTCCGGAGGAGATTCTTCCACGCGGACACTTCGTGTCCTTGGTCAGAATGACAATCATTACGTTAGGGGTAATTCTGTAAGTTCACATTGTTCGTAATTATGAATTATGAATTGTGAATTATGAATTATTAATAGTTGTGTTTTGCTTCGTCGTCGCCATAGTGGAGGACGCTGTGGGATTTGATGTAGTTGACGACGGAGTCCACGGTGGTGAAGGCCAGGCCGACATGGGTGTCGGCTGCGCCGTAGTAGATGGCGATGCGGCCGGTGTCCCCATCCTGCAGGGTGGCGCAGGGGAAGACCACATTGGGCACGAAGCCGCTGACTTCATAGGGTTCTTCCGGCGTCAGCAGGTAGTTGGCGCAGCGGTACAGCACCTTGCTGGGCTCATTGATATCCAGGATGGCGCCGCCCATGGAATACACAAAGCCGTTGCAGGTGGAGCTGACGCCATGGTAGAACAGCAGCCAGCCTTCGGTGGTTTCAATGGGAGCCGCGCCGGCACCGATCTTGACGCCCTGCCACCATTCTCCGCCGCTGCCCATCACATGGCGGTGTTTGCCCCAGTAGACCATGTCCGGGCTCTCGCTGAGGAAGATATCGCCGAAGGGCGTGTGGCCGCTGTCGGAAGGACGGGAGAAGAGACGGAAGGTTCCGTTGATCTTCCGGGGGAAGAGCACGGCGTTCCGGTTGAAGGGAATGAAGGGATTTTCCAGGCGGGTGAAGGTTTTGAAATCCTTCGTCTTCGCCATGCCGATGGACGCGCCGTGGAAATCGCCGCACCAGATGATGTAATAGGTGTCTTCCACCTTCACGAGGCGGGGATCATAGGCGTAATGGGGCATCATGGGGTTGCCGTCTTCATCGGTGAAGGGAACCTTTTCCCGCTCCACATCCCAGTGGATACCGTCTTTGGAATGACCGAGGTAGACGTAGGGAACGCCGTTGACCTGCTCGCCGCGGAGCACCGCGATGTAGCCGTCTTCCCACGGCACGACGGCGCTGTTGAAAATCCGGGCGATTTCCGGGGTGGGATTGCGGCCCAGCACCGGGTTTTCAGAATAACGCCAGACGGGCGTTTCGGTCTTCAGGTCCGCAGGCCGGTCCTGCCAGGGAATATTGGGGAGGGAAGAGACGTTGAGCATTTTAATATCTGCCATGTGTTTGCACTCCTTTTAGTCAAATTCACAATTCATAATTCATAATTCATAATTACGAATTGCTGAACCAATTGGTCTGATCTGGGGCTTATATAATTACCAATGTGTTGATGATAAACGGCGAATGCAGTGATGAACACTATTCATTATGAATTATGAATTGTGAATTATGAATTCATCAATTCCCGCAGGGGATCTCCGATTCCCTGTAAACGGGCTGTCCGCCGACAACCAGGCGGCCGAAGGGCTTGCGTTCTCCGGCACAGCGCTCCAGCAGGGCTTTGACTGCCAGCTCGATCATGCCGCTGGTATCAATCCGGAAGGTGCTGAGCGGCACATCCCCGGGTCCACCGGCGGGGAAGTCATCAAACCCGGTGACGGAGACGTCTTCCGGAACCCGCAGGCCTTTATCCTGCAGGAGGCGGATCAACATCCGGGCGGTGATATCGCAGTTGCAGACGAAAGCGGTGGGCAGTTCGTCCGGCAGAACCGGATCAACCAGGCCGCCTGTCAGGCCGCGGTCCGAAAGGATCCACTCCTCACGAACCTGCAAGTCGTTGAGCAGCATGGCCCGGTAGTAACCCAGGAAGCGGTCCATGATACTGCTGGTAGCCTTGGTGTTCCCAACGAAGCCGATTTTTGTGTGGCCCCGGCGGATCAGATGGCAGGTGAGACGATAGGCACCGTAGCTGTTGTCGCCGGCCACGGCGTCGGCATTGGCTTGCTCGTCATAAAAATCCAGGAAGACGATGGGAACGCCCGCCTGGGCAATCTTGCGGTAATAGGGCTTGGACGGTTCGCCCAGGAGGATGAGCCCGTCCGCATGGCCGGAGGTCATCAGGTTGGGCAGGGTCAGCTGCTTCTCATTTTCATTGGTCAGAAGTTCCAGCAGGCCGAAATGCCCCATATCCGTCAGCTTTTTGATCAGCTGCTTGCAGATGATGGCGTAATAGGAACCCGGCTCGAAATACCGTTCGGGGATCAGGATGCCGATTTCCAGGTGCTCCCGCAGCACCAGGCGGTTTCCGCGGGGATACTCATAGCTCATTTCATCTGCTTTTTTCAGGATTTTTGAGCGAAGCTTCTCGCTCATGCCGGTTTTACCCGCCAGCGCCTTGGAAACCGTAACCGCGCTGGTTCCCACCGCCTTGGCGATGTCCCGCATCGTTGCTTTCTTCTCTGCCAATTGTTCCAGTCCTTTCTCCTGCTCCGGCGTATTCACCAATCAGCCGGAGGCACATTCTTCCGTTGTGGTACGGGCACTTCCACTCGTCCGCTTCGGGCTTGCCGAGGGAAACCCCGTTTTCATCCAGTTCGTTGAACCATTCGCCGCCGTTCCGGGGATCCACAAAGGCCTTGCGGATATAGTCCCACTGCTGTTCCATCCGCTCCAGCCAGACCGGATCTCCCGTGAGCCGGAGGCCGAAGTCAAAGCCCAGCACGGTTTCCGCCTGGGGCCACCAGGCCCGGTAGGTGCTGGCCTCACCGTTCACGCATTCATAGAGAAGCCCGCGGTCCGAGAGACCGCGTTCCGTGACGCTGCGCAGCAGCTCCAGGCACATGGCCCGGTAAGGGGCGCGATCTTCCGCCTTGAGGATCAGGGTTTCCGCAGCGTCCCAGAGCAGCCAGGAAGCTTCAATATCATGGCCGTAGCTCTGCATGTCCAGCAGGGGGCGCCAGGCGGCGTCGAAAAACACCTCCAGGCGGCGCTTTACCGGATTCATGACCTGATTCAGGCATTGCCGGAGGCCGGCTTTGCCCGCAAGGCGGACCTGCTCATCCGGACGGGCACGGTAAAGCTCCGCATAGGCTTCGATCACATGCAGGAGCGTGTTCATGGTCCGGGAGGCAAGCACCCCGTTCTCGCTCAGCTTTTCATTGGTTTCCGGCGTGAAATCCGCTTTCTGCGCCTCCAGGTAGCCGCCCTTGTCCCGGCATTTGGTTTCGATGATGCGGAACAGGGAACGGGCCCTGTCCAGCGCACCGGGATTGCCTGTGAGCCGGTAATAGGCTGCCAGTCCGTAAACGGCGAAGGCCTGACAGTAGGTATGCTTGGTGGTGTCCGCCGGCTTTCCGTCATAAGTGACAGACCAGAACAGGCCGCCGTTTTCCGGATC
The DNA here is from genome assembly GCA_017569305.1 of Clostridiales bacterium FE2011. Lineage (NCBI taxonomy): Bacteria > Bacillati > Bacillota > Clostridia > Eubacteriales > Clostridiales bacterium FE2011. The sequence continues at coordinate 2,540,651 of CP069418.1, forward strand.
CCCGAAGCGGTCCAGGAAACGATAGGCATGATCCGCGTATACCCGCAGGTCCGGCCGTTTCAGCACAGCGGCAGCCGTCGAAAAGAACCACAGGATACGGCTGTTCAGGATGCAGCCTTTGTCTGCTTCCCGGTTCAGCTGTAAATCACTGCCGACATATCCGTAATATCCGCCGTAAGTGTTGTCCAGCAAGGCTTCCCAGAACGGAAGGATTTTCTGCTCCAGGTGTTCGCAGACTTCGGATATAAGCGCGGCCGGTTCTTTGTTAACCATGCTGTTAACCTCACGATTCATTATAAGGAAAAGACGGCTTCTGTCAATTGAAGCAGGGACGGGAATCAGCCCTTCACAGATCCGCTGGCCAGGCCGGCGTAAACCTGTTTCTGGAAGACCAGGAAGATAATGAGACTGGGGATCAGCGTCAGCAGGACGCCGGCGCAGATGATGTTATAGGAGCTCTTGAAGGGACCGGAGAAGGAGTACAGGGCGGTGGAAATGGTGCGCCAGGAGTTGGACTGGAGATAAAGATTGGCGCTGTAGTACTCATTGTAGACGCCCACACCCTTCAGTACGGCCACGGTGATGATGGCCGGTTTGGTCAGGGGCAGCAGGATTTTGAAAAACACCCCGAAGTAGGTGCAGCCTTCCAGCACGGCGGATTCATCCAGCGCCCCGTCCAGGTTTTCAAAATACTGAAGGAAGATATAGATGGAGATGACGTCCGTGCCGCTCATGAGGATCATGTAGCCCACAATGGAGTTCAGGAAGCCCAGGTCCTTCATGATCTGGTAAGTGGTAACCTGCATGGCGATACCGGGGATCAGCGTGGCGATCATGAACAGGTTCCGGATCAGCCCGTTGCCGGGGAACCGGAAACGGTTCAGCACATAGGCCAGCATGGAACCCATCATAACGGAAACGGTGACCACGACGACAACCACAGAGGCGGAGGTCAGGAAGGCGCGGAGCATATCGCCCTGCGTCCAGACCTGGACATAGTTGCCGAAGTTGAACCAGTTCCGCGGGAGCGCCATGGCATTGGTGGTGGCATATTCCTCCGCACCTTTGAAGGAGGTGGTGAAGGAGGACCAGATTGGCAGCAGGGCGATAAAGCAGGCCAGGAACAGGGCAAAGTATTCCAGAACCCTGATCACGGTACGCTTCATCCGGGCACTCCGGTTGGTTTCCCGGACCGCGTGGGTCACAACAGACATTTGCGCGGCCTCCCTTCTTACCACAGCGCCTTGGCCTTGTTGGCCTTGGCGTTGAAGGTGCTGTCGGAATCCTTCATCACATACCGGAAGAACAGGCGCTGCAGCACGGTGAACAGGAGGATCAGCGCCATGAGCACCATGGCCATGGCACAGGCCTGGCCGACCTTCTGGGAAACGTGGGCCATCTGGTGAATCTTGATAAAGAAGGTGGCGGTGCCGTTTGCGCCCATGCTGCCTACGACGTAGGCAGGCTCAAAGGCGGAGAGGGATCCGGTGATGGAAAGGATCAGGTTGAGCATGAACACGGTCTTGATGCCCGGCAGGATGATGGCCTTGAACTGCTGCCAGCGGTTGGCTCCGTCGATGGTTGCGGCTTCGTAAAGCGTGGGATCGATGGAGGCGATGGCACCGATGAACAGCACCATGTTCTGGCCGCAGTATTTCCAGACGGAGGTGAAGACCAGGGACCAGTTGTTGACGCTCTGGTCCCGCAGCCAGTATGGAAGCCGTTCCAGCGGGATCCCGAGGGCCTGCAGGACGCTGTCCAGCACAAAACCGTGGGTGTAGAAATACTTGAAGATGTAGCCGATGGCGATACCGTTGACCAGGAAGGGGAAGAACAGGATCGCCTTATAGATCCCGGATCCCCGGAGCCGCTCCAGGCTGAGGATGGAGGCGAAAAAGAGGGCCAGGGCCAGCTGCACCACCGCGCCGGCCATGTAGTACAGGCTCAGCAGCATGGCGTCCACATACTCGGACTTGGTGAAGATCCGCAGGTAATTGTCGAAGCCAACGATTCCCTTGTCTTTCGTGTAGCTCATGTTGTGGAAGCTGAACTGGATCATTTTCGCGAAGGGAATGTAGGTGAACAGGATCAGCAGGAACAGCGGGACCACGGCAAACAGGAAAATGACCAGCACCTTCTGGGTGTTGATTTTCTTCCTGTGCAGATCCGGCTGCACGGTACTGACGATACTCACTGGAGACGCACCTCCCTGGTGATGTTCGGCTGAAAGAAAGCGGGCCCGGGGGAGTGTTCCCGGGCCCGCCCGGAGGATATGACGGCTATGATGGAAAAACCGTCAATTATGAGGTCTGGGGTATTACTTGACTTCCACGTTCAGGGCAGCCTGCGCGTCGCTCCAGGCGGCGTTCCAGTCAGCCATGATGTCATCGAAAGACTTGTCGTGGTTGAAAGCGTGCTCAATGATTTCCTGCACCTTGGTGTTGCCGCCGTTGTTGAAGTTCAGTTCAGACTCGGCATTCATTTCGCTCAGCAGGGTTTCCTCGCCGGCCACAGCATCGGTGTCGGACAGCATGTCGATGCCGTCGAAAGCAGCGTACAGATCCGGATATTCGCCGTTCTTGTCGATCGGAACGCCGCCTTCGCTGTAGGCGAAGCCGCTTTCATGGGTCAGCCACTTCAGGTAGTACAGGGAAGCCAGCTTCTCCTCGTAGGAGGCCTTGGCGTTGATACCAAAGTTGTAGTCGCCGCCGGCGGGAGCGTACTGCTTTCCGTCGATGGAGACGGGGAACGCCATGTAGCCGACATCTTCCGGATGCTCGCCGCCTTCAGCGTCACGCATCTGGGTGAAGGCCCAGGAACCCAGGACCATGGAGGCGATCTGGCCGTTGTTCAGCATCGGCTTGCAGCCTTCCCAGTCGGTGGTGGTGTAGTCGTCTTCGATCAGGCCTTCAGCCGTGGCGTCGTACAGGATCTTGTAGACGGCGTAGGGGCCGGTGCCGTTGCCCTGGTCCGCAAAGGGATCCTTGGCATGGGCCAGAACACGGTTCATGTAATCAGGATTGCCGGTGGCGGCCACGCCGATGTAGGCATCCCAGGCGCCCATGGTCCAGCCGGCAGCGTAGTTGGTGTACAGCGGGATGGCGTCGGTCTTTTCCTTAACAGCCTTCAGGGCGGCGATGAACTCATCGGGGGTCTTGGGCAGCTCGGTCACGCCGGCTTCCGCAAAGATCCGCTTGTTGTACAGGACGCCGTTGGCATTGCCGGTGGAAGGAACGCCGTAGCAGATGCCTTCGAAGGACTGGGTGCTCATGAAGTTGTAGAGGCTGTCCAGCACTTCCAGGGAGCCCAGCGGTACGAAGTACTTGGAGAGCTCATCCTTCTGGACGGTGGGGATGCCCATGATGGTCCAGTCGGTGTTGTCAACGCGCAGCAGGGCGTTTTCGGCATAGTCGGTGATCAGTTCGTACTCGATCTCCACGTTGGGGTAGATCTTGCGGAACTCTTCCACATAACCGTTCAGTTTGTCCGGAATGTCGGTCCGGTGATAGGCGAAGTGGATTTTTGCGGTCAGATCAGCGTTCTCGCCCAGGACGATCTGATCAAAGGTGGGCAGGGTTTCTTCCGCGGAAGCGAAAGAGGTCAGGCCGAGCAGCATGCACAGAGCCAGAACCAGTGACAGGATCTTCTTCATGATTGGACCTCCTATTAAATAGATGATTTAGTTAGGTTAACAAATTAACCTTGCTTGCTAACATATTAACCAACTGCTCAAAGATTGTCAAGACTGCTCAAATTATGCTAAATCTTGTAAACTAACGTTTGTAAGCCATGTTGACAATCCAAAAAGAACCCGTTAATCAGCTTAAAACAGGTTAACAAATAGGTTAACAAAACACTTGAAATTGATCATAAAATAATATTTATTTTTGGAAAAATACAGACGGGATACAAAAGGACGAATCCGGTATTGACACTGCGTGCGATCCCGTAGTATAGTCATTCCAATCTTTGAGAAAGGAATGCCTTCTCATGCACCGTAACGGAATTGGTTCTGAACTGATTATTATTTCCGCGAGCGAAAAAAAGTACGTCCGCGGTATTTCCGTATACGGTCATTCAGCAGTCGGAGAAGAGCAGCCCGGTATATAAAAACCCGAATCGGCCAGCCGCTTATCTCTGACAGGTAAGCGGCTTTTTTCATACCCGGAAAAGGATCGGGAGAGATACCGCAACACGATAAACAAGCCTTCGTATCCTGTCCCCGGGCGGGGAATGAAAGAAAGGAAAACAGAAAACATGATGATTCAGAACGGCAGGGAAATGAATGACGCTCCGGTAATCCGTCAGGTGACAGATCCGGAGGAGAAGTCCCGGATTGCCTGGGAAATCCTGGAAGCGCTGCCGGAATGGTTTGAGGTTCCGGAATCCCGGGAACAGTATATCCGGGAATGCAGGAAATGGTTCTTTGCAGCGGCTGAACAGAACGGCCGGGTAGTGGGCTTCCTGTGCCTGAAGGAAACGGGAAAGACTACCGTGGAGCTGGCAGTGACAGGCGTACTGAAGGCGCTGCATCGTCAGGGAATCGGACGGGCGCTGTTTGAAGCGGCAAAGGAATACGCGGTGGCCGCCGGATATGAATTCATGCAGGTGAAGACGGTGGCGGAAGGGTTCTATGAGGATTACGACCGGACCAACCGGTTCTATCGGGGGCTCGGCTTCCGGGAACTGGAAGTGATTCCGCAGGTGTGGGACGCAGATAACCCCTGCCAGATTTATGTGATGTCCCTGAAGGGGACTCTTCCGGAACAGATCATGACCCGCCGGAGCTACCGGGGAAAATACAGGCCGGAAAGGGTGCCGCGGGAAGACTTGAAGACGATCCTGGAGGCGGGGCTGGCAGCGCCCTCCGGCTGCAACAAGCAGACCACCAGCCTGATCGCGGTGGACGATCCGGAGATCCTGAAGCAGATCAACGCGGTGATTGACCCTCCCGTCTGCGAGACGGCACCGGCCATGATCTGCGTCCTGTCCCAGCGGATTAACGCATTCCGGGACCGGTGCTTTGCGACGCAGGACTATTCCGCGGCCATTGAAAACATGCTGCTGACGATTTCCTCTCTGGGATACGGGAGCTGCTGGTTTGAAGGACATATTACCGATGAGGACCGGATCTGCGACCGGATCGCGGAAATCCTGAATGTGCCGGAGGGATACGACCTGGTCTGCATCCTGCCGGTCGGAAAGATGGAAGGCGAACCGACTGTACCGAAGAAAAAGCCCTTTGCCGAACGGGCCTGGTTCAACGGATTCGGCAAAACGGAAGAAACGGAGTAATAAAGCCAATGGATGCTTTTGTGAATGAGAAGGATTTTGAACTGCTGGCTGACGACCGGTGTACCTTCCAGGTGCTGGACAGGATTCTGAGGCAAGAATGTGAGCTGATCCGGACAGATCATGAACGCCTGATCCTGTGCCATTCCGCATCGCGCTATCCGGTCTGGATCTGGACGCCGGACGGCCTGACGGAGGCGGAGAAGGAAGCCGCCTGGAAACTGGCATCAGAGTTCCGTCTGGTGGAAGAGGGCTTCGAGATCATCATGAAATACGAGCTGGCGGAATACTTTATGGCCCGCGCGGAAAAGGAGGGCATGAAGATGGGCTGCCAGATGGAGATGATGGCCTATGATTGCCCGGAACCCAAGACACCGGAATTTCCGGCGGACGGGGAACTGTACGAATGCACGCCGGAAGATACGGACGAGGTTGTGAAATTCTTGGGCGGGTTCTTTATGGATTTGGACGGGGAACTGCCGCCGGATGAACGTATCCTGGCCAAAGCACAGGAATACATCGGCAACCGGGCGTTTTTCCAGTGGAAGACGGCGGAGGGCACGCCGGTTGCCTGCTGCTATTACAGGCCGAACCAGGATATGGCCTCCATCGGCGGCGTATGGACCGTACCGGAATACCGCAGGAAGCATTACGCGCAGCAGCTGGTCTATGCCGTGACAAAAAAGATCGCCGGCATGGGGTATCTGCCCATGCTGTATACGGACGCCAATTACGCAGCGTCCAATGCCTGCTATCAGAAAATCGGCTATGAACTGCGGGGCAGGCTGTGCACGATTAAGCGCATGGAAGAAAAAAAGATGATATAATCACGGAGGCAAAAAGATGTTTTATGATACAGAGGATCTGCAGGACGGGGCAATCCGGCTGCAGCTGGAAAGAACCGCAGAGGGGTATCCGGAGAAAGGCTGGGTACCGGCTTACTACTTCGGAATCTGCCTTCCGGACGGAACGCGGATCGGGCAGTGCGACCTGCGGATCGGCCACAACGACCGGCTCTACATCGGCGGGAACATCGGCTATGGGATCGATGAAGCCTACCGGGGACACCATTACGCGGCAAAAGCCTGCGGGCTGCTGTTCCGGCAGGCCCGGAAGCATGATCTGGGGTATGTGATTATTACCTGCGATCCGACCAACACCGCTTCCTCGAGAACCTGCGAGCTGGCGGGCGGAGAGTATCTGGAAACGGCGGATATTCCGGAAGACCATGATATGTATGAAAGGGGACTGCGCCAGGTTATGGTTTACCGCTTTGACCTGGACCGCGGGGAAAACGAAGATGGAACGAACTGAACGGGTGATCCTGACCAATCTGTGCATGATCCAGGACGGCACAAAGGTGCTGGTACAGGAAAAGGTGGGCAAGGATGCCGGCGGGATTATTTTCCCCGGCGGCCATGTGGAGGAACATGAACCCATCGTGGACTCGGTGATCCGGGAAATGAAGGAAGAAACCGGACTGACGATTGAGAGCCCGAAACTGTGCGGGATCAAGGAATGGATCAATGAGGATGGAAGCCGGTACCTGGTCTTCCTGTTCAAAACCGACCGGTTTTCCGGAGAACTGGTTTCCTCTGACGAGGGAAAGGTTTTCTGGATGGAAAAGGACAAGGTGCTTGAGTCCCACTGGATCTGGGAAATGGATAAGCTGATGCGGATCATGGCGGACGGGGACTATACGGAACTGTTCTTTGATCCGGCAGACGACTGGAAACCGGTGCTGAAATAATACCGGAGGAAACAGAAATGAGCATTTCCTACAGAAAACTGACAGAAAACGACCTGGAGACCTTTATCCGGATGCGGATTACGCAGCTCCGGGAGGAAGGCGCAACGGAGGACGTGGACCTGGTGCCGCCGCTGATGGATTACTATCACCGGCACCTGGCGGACGGAACCTATGTGTCCTGGCTGGCACTGGACGGGGAGAAGATCGTCGGCACCAGCGGAATGTCCTTTGTGGAGAAACCGCCGTACTTCAGCTGCCCCAGCGGGCGTATCGGCCTTCTGTCCAGCATGTACACCGATCCGGAATACCGGCGTATGGGCATCGCGAAGGAGCTGCTCCGTCGGGTGACGGAAGAAGCCCGGGCATACGGCTGCGGATGCGTGCAGATTACCGCCTCCGACATGGGCGTGCTGCTGTACACGGACTTTGGATTCAAGAAAAACGGAAACTTTATGCAATATAACCTGTAAGGAGGACCAGAACATGATCACCGATTCTTTTGATAACCTTTCCCAGGCCATCATCAATCCGGTACGGAAGGAGAACGCCCCGGCGGTGGACGCCTGCATCGTGACGTTTTCCCATGAGATAGAGAAATACGTGGCGGAGAATTATGCCTCCGGGGAGATCACTTCCCTCTGGTGCGCCACAGGAAGGACGCCGGTTTACCTGATCGAGAAAAACGGCAAGCGGTTTGCCTTCTACAAAACCTATGTGGGCGCGCCGATCACCGTCGGCCTGATGGAGGACGCCGCGGCGGAGATGGCTTGCGACAGGTTCATCCTCTTCGGTGGGGCAGGCTGCCTGAACAAGGAAATCGCCCACGGCAAGGTGATGGTGCCGACCGCCGCCTACCGGGATGAAGGTACCTCCTACCACTATGCCCCGGCTGCGGACTACGTGACCGTGGGCAAATCTGATACGGTGGCGGAATTCATGAAGACGAACGGCATCCCCTATGTGCTGGGGAAAACCTGGACTACGGATTCCTTTTACCGGGAAACGCGGAACAACTTTGAGAAGCGGAAGGCAGACGGCTGCATCTCCGTGGAGATGGAGTGCGCCGGCGCACAGGCGATGTGTGACTTCAGGGGACTGGAACTGTATCCCTTCTTCACAAGCGGTGACCTGCTGGACGCGCCGGAATGGGACGACCGGGGCAAGGATTACAAGGACGGCGGCCAGCATGACGTGGGCCACTTCAGCATCGCCCTGGCCCTGGCGGACTATATTTCACAAAAATAATTTCCGCAGGGTGTAACATTTACCGCTTTTCATTCGTAATATCAGTGAAGAAGGCAGGTGGAAGGGATGACCGGGGAGCAGGAACTGGTAAGACTGCTGAAGACCGGCAGCGCGGACGCGTTTGAACAGATGATCACACGCTGTCGTGCCGGAGCAGAAGCCTATGCCTGCAGCCTCCTCCATGATTCCCAGGCCGCCGAAGACGCCGTACAGGAAGCTTTCTCCAGACTCTATGTCGTCCGGACAGACATCGATGAAAACCGTTCCTTCTCCGCCTATCTGTACACGATCGTAAAACGGATCTGTATAGACGAGCTGCGGAAAAAGAAACGCTTCCCGGATCTTCCGGGAGAGCTGCCCGATCCGCCGGTTCCCTCGGCGGAAGCGGAATACATCAACCACTGGGACCGGCTGAACCGGATCCACATGCTGGCTGAACTGGATGAGACGGACAGGAGACTGCTGACAGCTTTCTCACTGGAAGGGAAGACCACGAAAGAGATCGCCGGGGAAATGAACATGACCGACGGTCAGGTGCGGGTCCGGCTGCACAGGATCCGCAGAAGAATCAGGAAAGGAATGAAAGACGATGCGTGATGAGTATCTGAACCAGATTATCCGGCGCGGAAACGAACTGGCAGTGCTGGAACATGCCGCACTGTCTTATCCGAAAAACACCTCAGTAATCCGCTGGGCGGTGGCTGCCGCCTTCGGGATGCTGGTGACCTTTCTTCCTTCCGTCTGTACAGCACACGCCTTCTTCCAGATGATGTGAAAGGCGGAAACTATCCATGGAAGAAAAGCATAACAATAACGAAAAAAAGCAGGTAAAAAAGAAATCCCTGGCACGGGAAATCCTGGAATGGGTGCTGACCATTGTGCTGGCTGTCGTGATCGCGCTGCCGATCCGGGCTTTTGCGTTTGAGATGGTCCGGGTGGACGGGGAATCCATGAACAGCACCCTGGCCAACGGGGAAATCATGTTTGTGTCCAAGTTTGACTACGCGACCACCTGGCTTTCCTTCCCGTGGCAGGATAACAGGACCAAGGAGCAGGCAACACGCATCACCACCGGCGGCAATCCCCAGCGGTTTGACGTGGTGGTCTGCCGGTATCCGGGACGGGGCGACACCAACTTTGTGAAGCGGGTGGTAGGCCTGCCTGGAGATACGGTGGAGGTTCGGGAAGGCTACCTGTACGTGAACGGAGAGAAGTATGACGAGCCGTATATCAAGGACGAATACCGGACCGGCCGGCTGAACAGCTTCGGCCCGTACGAGGTTCCGGAAGGCGAATACTTTGTAATGGGCGACCACCGGAACAATTCCAATGACAGCCGCATGCAGGGATCCCTGCCGCGAAACATGATCATCGGGCACGTGCGCACCGTGCTGTATCCCTTCGGCGAAATCCGGGGAATTGAATAAAAAAATGGCATCGCTTTGAGGCGATGCCACTTTTTTTACTTAAAACTTAAAACTTAAAACTTAAAACTTAAAAATGGTGGAAAAAACTGCTTCCGGAAGGAAGCAGTTTTCAGTATTTAATCAGAAGAATTTGACGGTTTCTTCCAGGGGCTTCCGGGGAGGAGTGGCGGGAGCGGCGTCGCTCTTGCCGACGGCGATGACGGAGATCAGCTCCTCGTTTTCCGGAATGCCGAGTTTGTCCCGGAGCAGTTCCACATCCCGCAGGCCCATGATCAGGGTATCGTAGCCCAGGTCTTTGGCCGCGAGAATCAGGTAGGCGTCATGCAGGCCCAGGTCGTAAATGCCCCAGCCGTTGCCGATATCATCCACAGGCTGGCCGTCCGGGCCGAAACCGACGATGCCCTTGACAAAGGTGGTGACGATGAGGGCCGCGTTGGCGGAGCTTTTTTTGTTAAAACCGGGAAGGGCGGCATCCCGCAGGGTTTCCAGAACCTCCGGCGTTTCCAGCACGTAGCAGCGGGCGGTCTGCTGGTTCATCCAGGAGGGAGCCTGCTGGGCAGCTTTGCAGATGGCTTCCAGGTCTTTGTGGCAGGCGCCGGACTGATAGCTCCGGACGCTGCGGCGGGCGGCGATCAGGTCTTTGAATTCCATCGTTATGCCTCCTCTATGTTTATCGGTCAGTCAGCTTTTTTCTTAAACAGGGCCTTCTTCACAACGCCCTTGGGATCGGACACCAGGAGGATGACCAGCCAGATGATCAGGGCGAGCGCCACGACAGACAGGCCCAGGAACAGATCATTCAGCATATCCGCAGGCGCCGGGGTGAAGTAAGCGGCCTTCAGTTCCGCATATTCAAAGATAGCGTCTACCAGCCACATCAGGGAGGCACCCCAGAAGAGCCAGCAGAGGATGCCGAGCTTCATTTCGTTTTTCGGAGCGTTTTTATACCAGAGGACTGTGCTGATAATGGCAGCAAAAACAGATACAAGCAGTGTCATGTCTGTGTCCTCCCTTACGCCTTGACGGGTTCAGCCTTGAGGGCCCGCTTTTCAATGACGGCGGACACACCCAGCATAGCCAGCCAGACCAGGGTGACCAGGGCAGCCATGGACACACCGACAGTTGCCATTTCATGCAGCATTTCGGCCGCGTCAGCCGGATCGGCCGCTGCTGTGAGGAAGGGGAACCACGGTACAACCTCTCCGTGCCAGACGTGCTCGAAAGCCAGCAGGGCGGAACCGCCCCAGAGCAGGTTGGTGAGCCACTTCAGTTTCCGGGAGAAGGGGACTTTATACGCAGTTTCCGGAGTGCCGTCCAGGACGACGGAGACTTCTTCAGGCTGCTTTTCCTTCTTCTCGATCACTTTTTTTGCAACGGACACAACGATTGCCTCCACGGCGGGGACGATAAAACATGCCATATTTGCTTCCTCCTTTTATATCATGAACGCGGATTTCCTGCGTTCAGTATAAACATTTGAGTTTACTCTAAGTCAACAGGGAAAACGGCGTCAGGACAGGCTTTTGAGGACAGCTTCCCGGATGGCGCTCAGCGGTACATTATGTTCCCTTGCCAGGGCCGCGATATCCTCATATTCCGGCTTGACCCGATCCACGCCCATGCCGGAGGCATGCTTGACCCGGACGGGGCCGTACTCCGTGGAGACGGTTTCTTCCTTCCGGTCCAGAACATACCGGCTCATGTCCTGCCGGCGGATGCCCAGGGTGGTGGTGTGCTTCATCATCACGGCCGCCAGATGATCCGCGTCCTGCGCCAGGCAGATGACCGACAGCAGGATGCCCGGACGGCTCTTCTTCATGCCGATGGGCTGAGTGTAGACGTCCCGGGCACCGGCGGCAAAGAGCTGCTCCATGGCAAAGGCGATATCCTCGCCGGTCATGTCATCCAGGTTGCACTCGAGGCGGGTAATGGTTTCCAGCTCTCCTTCGCTTTGACCCAGGAATGCACGGACACAGTTGGCCTGTTCAAAATCCTTTTTGCCCATGCCGTAGCCGATGGCTTCCACAGCCATGACGGGACGATTACCGAAACGGGAAACAAAGTGCTTCAGCAGGGCGGCACCTGTGGGCGTGCAGAGCTCGCCCCTGATTTCTCCGCCGTAGGAGGGAATGCCCTCCAGGATCAGCGCGGTGGCCGGGGCGGGAACCGGCAGGATGCCGTGGGCACAGTGTACATGGCCGCTGCCGGTATGAACGGGAGAAGCGATAACCTGATCCGGGGAAAGCTGTTCCATCAGCAGGCATACGCCCACCACGTCCGCCACCGCGTCCAGGGTGCCCACTTCATGGAAGTGGATCTCAGTGACCGGACGGCCGTGCACGCGGCTTTCCGCATCGGCAATCAGGGCATACACAGCCTTGGCGTCGGCTTTGACCCGGTCGGACACATCCAGGCCGTTGATCAGCGCTTCAATATCCGCCATGGAGGCATGGTGATGATGCCCGTGGTCATGATCGTGGTGATGATCATGTTCTTCTTCATGGTGATCATGGTCATGCTCGTGATGATGATCGTGATCATGGTGGTGATGCTCATGGTCATGGGCGTCTCCGGCTTCTTCCTCCACGCCGTCCACGGTAACCTTCACATGCGTTCCGGTGATACCGCACTTGACCGATCCTTCAGCGGCAACCGTAACGCCGGGCAGGCCAATGGCGTTCATTTTGTCAATGAAAGCCTGGCGGTTGCCGGCCAGCTCCAGCAGGGCTGCGGTCAGCATATCCCCGGCAGCGCCCATGGCGCATTCCAGATACAGTGTCTTCATTTGGCTGTTCTCCTGTTATTCAGAATCAGGCGGCCCCGTTCCAGGGCCATGACAAGCAAGGGAACCAGAACGATCTGCAGGATAATCCCGAGGACAGGCTTGGCAAACGCCCTGACCCAGACAAAGGCCAGCAGGGCGTCATTGATCTTTACCAGGCCCAGGCTGGTCAGGAGAAGGTATACGATGCCGTACACAATACGACCCGCAAGCATGGCGACGATCAGGGAAACGTAGATGCTCCATTTCTTTTTCGGCAGCAGCATATACAGCAGTCCGGACAGGGCGCCGTATGTGGCCAGTTCAAAGGCCATTACCGTGGCGTCGGGGAAAATGCCGGGCATACCGTTCAGCAGGGAACTGAGCAGCGGAGCTGTAAAGCCAACCACGAGGCCCCAGGACCAGCCGCACAGGAAACCACACAGCAGCACAGGAATATGCATCAGATTCAGGGTTTTACCGATATCCGGAATGAGTCCGGCAACTCTTGGCATCATGACAGCCAAAGCCAGCAGTAAAGCGGCATAGGTCAGTTTGCGAACTTTCAGGGAAGACAAGGGCAGTTCTCCTCTCATATATCGTTGGCAGTGATCTGCTTCAAGTATACTTATGTTAAACCTTAAAGTAAACTCCAAGTCAAGAGTCTGGATGCAATAAATGAAAAACTGGCGGGAAAAGGTACTCTATTTTTCCGATTTCATCCTTTATTCATATGACTGACGCCTGTATGATAAACGGCGAACACAGCTGATTCCCGGAATCCCGGCAGAAACGGACGGAAAGAAACAGAACGGGATGAGAGGGAACGCAGCACAGATACGTATCGGACAAGGCAAAACAAATCAGACAGAAATGAGAGCATCAGTAATGAATAAAGTGCAAAAGACCGGGATCCTGCTGCTGGTATTGGTTCTGGCACTGACTGCGTGCACATCCTTTGCCGACACGGGAGAGAGAGGAAACACCATGAACAACATCGACGTCAGACAACAGACAGAATTCCGGTATAACCGGTTCGCGGATCTGTACTACTACCTGCTGGCACATATGCCCATTGATTATGCAGCGGACGTATCAGATCCTGAATATACGGCGGAAATGGCAGGCAAACTGGGCATTTTTCCGGGTATTCCTCCCAAACTGACGGAGTATTATGAAGAGAATTATGACCGGCTGGCGATTACCGGCTTTATTCCGCTGGCAGTGAAGAACACCCAGCAGTTCAGGGAAGCGCTGGTTTCCTGCGGCCAGCTGACAGACCGGGATATGGAAGCCTTTGTGGATCCGATGATTGAAATCTGTGACAGGGTCTCCGAAAGGTTCTATGAGTGGTGGACAGCGCATCATGAAGAGGTGGCGGCGCAGACGGATAAGGTATACGACCGTTTCCGGACGCTCGCAGACCGGCTTGGCGCTTTTTTCAACAACCTGGAGATGAAACCTTCCGTGCTCTTTTCATACAGCCTGCGGAAGAACGGCCGGGCATTTTTCCAGCCGGGAGAAATCATCGTCTATCTGACCTACCCGGAAAAACCGGAGGAGATTACGGGCTGCTTCCTGCAGTACCTGCATGAATGCACCCATTCCGTCACGGACCCGCTGATGAACCGGAGTATCCTTATGGCGGACGGATCCCATGACATTGCAGAATACCAGGTGCTGGTTTTTGACGAGTACCTGCTGGACGCCCTTTATCCGGAGATGACTGAAACCTACCGTGAATGGATCGGGCAGGAATACCTGGACTATTCCCACAAAGCGCTGGGGGAAGCGGGCGAAGCAAGGCTCAGGGAACGCTTGGAGGCAATGCTGACGGAGGATAAATGAGATGCCTGCGATGAAGAATATCACGACGATCCTGCTGGACATGTATGGCGTGATCCTGGAGGAAAGCAAGGGATATTTCATTCCCTATACATTCGGTTCCTTTGACCAGGCGGAGTATGACCGTCTGACAAGGCAGTTCAGGGAAGAAAAACTGTTTACCAGGGCGGCGAACGGGGAAATGACCTCGGACGAGTTCCTGACGCAGCTTGGATTTCAGGATCCGCAGTACCACATGGTCAACTATATTGACAACTTTCTGCACCTGGACCAGGGCTTCAGGGAGTTCGCTGAAAGGTATTCCACGAAGTATGATTTTGTGCTCCTTTCCAATGATGTGGCCGAGTGGAGCGCCTACATTACAAAGCATCATGACCTGGATCAGTATTTCACCCATAAGATCGTCAGCGGGGACGTGAAGTGCCGTAAGCCGGACAGGAGGATCTACGAGATTGCGCTGGAGCGGATCGGAAAGAAACCGGAGGAATGCTGTTTCGTGGACAACAGTGTGAAGAACCTGCTGGTTGCCGAGGAGATGGGGATTGAACCGATCCTGTTCAACAGGGATCAGGAGGAATATACCGGCACCATCGTCAATTCCTTCGCGGAGCTGGCGGAGTTACTGGGATAAGGAGAAAAGAATGAGAATCGGACTGGCTTCCTACCGGAGCGAGAACAGGAACATGGATTTTAATATCGGGCAGATCGAGCGGGCGCTCAAAGAAGCGCAGGGAAAGGTTGACCTGCTCTGCTTCGGGGAAGCGTTTCTCCAGGGCTTTGATTCCCTGGACTGGAAGTATGAAACAGATAAAAAGACTGCGGTTGCGCAGGATTCGGAAACCATGGACCGGCTGCGGAACCTGACGGTGCAGTATCATACCGCCTTGCTGACCGGCTATATTGAGCGGGAAGGGGATACCTTATATTCCTCCTGCATCGTGCTGGCGGAGGGAAAGACTATCCACAACTACCGGCGGATTTCCCGGGGCTGGAAGGACTATACGCAGACGGACGACCACTACCGGGAGGGAACGGATACCGGGGAGTTCAGCCTGCAGGGGAAGAAGATCATGCTGTCCCTTTGCGGGGATATGTGGGATTATCCGGAAAGATTCAAAACAGATCACCTGCTGATCTGGCCTGTCTATGTGAATTATACCCTGGAGGACTGGGAAGACGGGACTGTGGAAGATTACGCCGCCCAGGCGGCACTGGCAGCAAAGGACGCACTGCTGGTCAATCCCCTGGACAACGATCCGATGAGTCATGGCGGGGCGTTCCGGTTTCAGGACGGCAGGGTGACGGACCGCATTCCCTTTGACAGCGAACAGATCCTGATCGTGGAAGCAGAGTAAAGCGGCTGGCAGACCAATGATACGGCTGTCCCGGAACGGATTGAAAAGACCGGCGGGACAGCTGTTTTACTGTCCGGAAATAAAAATGTTGACGAGGGCGTGCAGATTGCCCCTCCTCATTCGTCTAATGTATGTAACGTTACAAAACCGGAGGCATGATACTGTGGACAAGGGATTCTTCATCGCGGAGATCGAAGCCTGCTCGGAAACGATGTACCGGGTAGCCTGGTCGATCCTGCGGAACGAGACCGACGTGCAGGACGCGCTGCAGGACGCGGCACTCAAAGCCTGGGAAAAGCGGAGCAAGGTGCGGGAGGAAAAGTATTTCCGCACGTGGCTGATCCGCATATTGATCAACGTATGCTATGACATACAAAGAAGGCACCGGAATGTCGTTCCACTGGAGAAGATTCCCGCCCAGACCTATGCGAAAGCACCGGACCCGGAACTGGCCATAGCGCTGAGAGCCGTTCCGGAAAAACTTCGGCTGCCCCTTGTGCTGTGCTACTGCGAAGGCATGAGTTATGAGGAAGCCGCGGATGTGCTGCGGATTCCCATGACCACCCTGCGGGGCCGGCTCAACCGGGGAAAAGACGCATTGAGAAAGGAGCTGAAAGCGGAATGAAGCGCGACATGAAAGAGATAGACCTGCAGAACGCCTTCTGGCCGATGACAGAAGAATGTCACAACAGGCTGAACACTGCTCTCAGCGGCCTGAGGGAGGAAGAACCTGTGAGAAGATTTACTGCAAGAACAGTTTTGATAGCAGCTTGTATCATTGTTGCCCTGATGGCGGTAGCTTATGCTGCCGGTCGCATTCTCGGATGGACGGATTTTTACTCTATTTTCTATGACACCAAAGTGCCACAGGCTGCACAGGAAATCCTGGAATCCACGGAGGAACAAAACTTTGTTGTGGGGCCTGCTTCCTTTACGGTGCAGCAGCTCTACGCTGACAGTCATACCGCATTGGCTTCTGTTAAGGTTTCCATGGCGGATGGAAGCCGGGCATTGATGACCATGAGCGGCAGCCAATACGATTCCCTTGATGCAAGCGGAGAAAACGGAGAGAAATACGCCGAATCCCTGGGGCTGGATCCGTCCCTGAACTGGATCTCTGCCGCGGAGGAGCTGAACTGTCCTCTGTATATCATGCGGGGAATCCTGGATCTGGATCCTGAGTATTGGGGCGGGGAAGAGATGGAGGATGTGCTCTACGATTCTGACGGCTCCATGACGAACTACAGCATGCAGATGCTCGACAGTACAAAAGTGGGGGATGAACTGCCCATGAAATTCTTCCTGCGGGTAGCGGAAGTTGATCTGCAGACCGGTGAAGAAAAGGAAGAGGTACTCATCGAACGTCCGGAACTGAGTATCCGGGTTTCAAAACCGATGGACATCGTAACCTATTCTCTCCCTAAAACTTATACTGTCAGCGGCCTGACGCTGGACGCCGTCTATGGTGAGCTGACGCCTGCGGGGCTGTACCTTTTCACTGACTTTACCGCGGGAGAAGAGGCTGATATGGACGCCTTTGGTTGTCCGCAATGGTTCGACGCTGACGGGAATGAGTATCCATGGGGACTGAATCTGAGTTATGACATCAATGTGGACAACTGGCCGAAGGTTAGCATGATGGGACTGATTTCTGTAGACAGCATTCCGGAAAAGCTCATCATGTCCATGAAGGATGAAAAAGAGATCCATAACCTGTCACTGCCGGATGGAAGCATAAGAATTCTCCCTTTGGAAGATGAGAAAGAATAAACAATACCGGAGCGCCGCCGGACAACAAGGCGGCGCTCCATTTGATAAGGAGAACTATGAAACGAATCATCTGTCTTCTGCTGGCAGCAGCGATACTTATCTCCATCTGCACTGCCTGGGCGGAAAAGAATGGTGAGGCTCTCATTGTGTATGAAGCTGGCGAGAGTCTAGCGAAGGAATGGTCCGAAATGCTTGGACTGGAAAATCCGCCGATCGAACTTGATTGTACAGAATCTGTCATGGAGCTGGTAAAGGGAGATTCCGCACCTGATATTTGTGGCTATGACTTTTTTGCACTCAAAGAGGCTGGAATGGTTGCAGCCTTCGAACCTACTGAACTGATGAAGGAAGAGATGGCGGCCATGCCGCAGTATCTGCAGGATGTGTTCCGGGAAAACCTGATGACAGAGGACGGCAAACTGTCAGGATATTTGAGAAATCTTGAAGTACAACCTCTGGGGTTTTATGTGCCGGATGCCTGGGCGGCATCTCCGTATCGGGAAATGACTCCGCCATCATCAATAGAGGAAATCCTGGATTTCCTGGAAATCTATCTGGATACGCCCCATGACGGTTTCTGCTTTTTTCACGACGTTACTGACGGCTGGTTTGGGGGACCGCTTTGGAATGTGATTCTCCTGATGAGATGCTGGGCCATACAGAGCAATTACGCGAAGATTCCCCTGAGATATAACAACCCGGAGTTTATCCGGCTGCTGGAGCGGACAGTGGATCTGTTAAACAGACTGCAGAAAGTGGAAAAGGGCATGAAAAACCAGAAAGGACGCCAGCTGTTTCAGGATAACATGTCTAGCCGTGGACGTACAGGCAACAACCTGGATACCATAACTTATGCCAGTCTGATTCCGTGGAGGCTCACAAAGGACCAGCCACCGCTGATTCATGTTTCGGTGGATTGTTACTGTGTACGCAGCGGCAGCCCGTATGAAGATCGTGCGGCGGAGCTGCTGGAACGTATTATTCCGGGACGGGAAGCTTATTGTTCTAAGGAATACCGACCTTTGATCTATGAATTCATTAATCCGGACAAAGTCGACGTTGAAGAATACAACAGGCTTCTCCTGAAGAAAATCGGGAAACAATATCCCTGGAAACTGGTCACACAGGAATATATCGACAGCATCTGGGACATCCATAAATACGGTATTCCGACTCTTGTCTCCGATGATAATGAAAACCGCAGCAGCCATTACAGCTATGAAGAGGAAATGGCTTTGTTCGGGAAACTCCTGAATGGTGAGGTTACCGCTGTAGATTTCGCGGCAAAATGGGATGAAATGAACGATTGGGCTGAACCGGTTCAGTGATAAAAACATGGGGAAACAAATGAAAAGACGAATTTGTGTTTTGCTATTGGCAGTTATGTTGGCACTGAGTCTGATACTCTGTACCGGTGGAATGGCTGAAGAGAAAGATTTTATTGTTACTGTGGTAAGTCTGGCTGATGCATTTGCAAAGTTTGAGAATCCGGACTTATATCCCGAGAGAGACATACATTTATCTGAACTACAGGAAGAAATCCGGTCGGGTCAGGCACCGGATTTGATCATTACGTATGGCGATATTGAAACACTGAAGGAGCTTGGTGCGATAGTTCCTTTTACTCCCAGTGAGATGCTGGTGAAAGATTTTGAAACAATGCCGCCCTTTATCCGGGAAGCAACACGAAAATATCTGATAACAAAAGACGGACAGTTCTGGGGATGTATCCGCGGCGGCCTCTGGCTCAAAACCATGCTTTTTTATGTACCCAGCGCATGGGCAGACTCCCCATTCCATGACAGAACGCCTCCGACCTCCTTTGAAGAATTCCTGGATTTCGCGGAAGTTTATCTGGATACTCCGCATGAAGGCTTCTGTCTTCTGTATAACTGGAGCAATGAGAAGCTGTGTGTGCAGAGTGAGATCCTGAGTATGCTTCTGGACAGCTGGATCATCCAGCAGCAATATGCAGGGGAACCGTACCGGTTTACCAGTGATGAGTTTATCAGCCTTCTTGATCGGACGAAGAAACTGTTTGCCAGGCTGGCAAAAGAGGAACCGCTAACTCAGAAGAAACAAAAGAAACTGCGGGAGTTATTCACTAATCCGGGAGTAACATATGACGGCGGGAAAGCAAATTACAGCCGTGAACTATATAACTGGGATCACATGATTCCTTACCGGGTTTTTGCCAACCAGCCTCCGTTGATTAATATAGAAACCGCATTTATCTCTGCTGGAAACAGCAGTGCAGATCCGGCAGAAATAACAAGGTGTATGGAGGAAAAAGTCAGAAGACGAGACAGACACTCTGGTGTTGTAGAAGCCACATACATTCATCCGGAACAGATGGATGTGGAAGTCTTGAACAAGTGGTATTATTCCTACCAAAAGGACGGAGTGTTCACTCAGCAGTGGCTTGACAGTATCCAGCGGATCCAGGGTGTTCCCTGTATGACAGATCCATATTGGATATGCGGTAAGGCTACTGCTTCTGATTGCGATTCTTTAGGCAGGGTGAACAGTCAGTTTATGACCAGCGAGAAGATGACGCCGGAGAAATATGCGGAGATCTGGGAAGGCTGGAGCCAGTGAGCTGATGTTTGAAAATCCGGGAGATGAAAATGAAAAGACGATTCTGTATTCTGCTGGCGGCAGTAATGCTGGTATTTACCCTGACATTCGGGACCAGTGTGAAGGCTGCAACGGATGATTTCCATGTGAGTGTGGTAAGCCTGAAGGAAGCATTGGCTCACATAGAGGATGCCCTGCACTGGGAGTCTATAACTTTTTCCAGGTTGCTGGACAGAGTCCGATCCGGTCAGGAGCCTGACCTGCTCATTACACAGGTGGTGTTCGGTGAGTTAGAGGCGCTCAAGGACGCCGGAGCGATTGTTCCTTTTACGCCGAATGAAACGTTGGTCAACGATCTTGAGACGATGCCGCCTTTTACCCGGGAATTGATCCGGAAATACCTGGTGACGGAGGATGGACAGTTCTGGGGATGCGCGGATTATTTCGACTTGAAAGCTATGCTTTTTTACGTGCCCGACGCGTGGGCAGACTCGCCGTTCCGGGACAGAACACCTCCGACGTCTTTCGAGGAATTCCTGGATTTCGCAGAATTTTACCTGGATACCCCGCATGAGGGCTTCTGCCTTCTGAGTGCTTGGGCAAATGAAAAATATTTTGTGGAAAAAGAGATTCTGAATATGCTGCTGCACACATGGACGATACAGCAGCAGTATGCCGGAGAACCATTCCGGTTTACAAGTGAAGAGTTTATCAGCCTTCTGGACCGGACGAAAAAGCTGCTTATCAGGCTGCAGAAGGAAGAGCCGAAGATGAACAAGAAGCAGAAAGGCCTCCGTGAACTGCTTGCCAACCCGGGAGGAGGATCCCATGGCGGCAAAACAGAGGTAAGCCGGGAATTGTATAACTGGGATCATATGATTCCTTACCGGATCTATGCCAGTCAGCCGCCGCTTGTCAATGCATGGGGTGATTGCGCTGTCTGTGTCTGTAACCCTGAGGCTGATCCGGCAGAGGTGAACCGGTATATGGAGAACCTGATCAGGCCGCGGGACTGGCCGGAGAAGCATGAGGTTCCGTATTCCGCCTATACACATCCGGAATGGATGGACGCTGATGAATGCAACGAGGAGTATTATCCCGAAGTCAAAGACGGATACATGACGCAGCAGTGGCTTGACAGTATCGGACGGATCCAGGGCGTTCCCTGCTGGATAAGCGAGTATTATTTCTGGTATGGCAGTGAGGACGAGTATGGTTGGAAGTCACATGAAATGGCGATGGAGTTTATCAAGAATACAAAAATGACTGCGAAAAAATACGCGCAGGAACTGGAAAGAATAAGCCAGTGAGGTGTAAACAACAGGATCAGGACCGGATCGCCGGTTCTGATCTTTTTTCTTGACAGATTTGGAATCACAGGATATGATATCGAACGAACGTTCGATTTAGTTTTACATACAGGAGGATACTATGCCGAAGGAAAACAAGAAGGAACTGATTATCCGGGAAGCGCTGAAGCTGTTTTCCGAAAAGGGATTCGCGGCCGTTTCCATGCGGGATCTGGCGGAGTCCGTCGGCATCAGTGTAAGCACGATCTACCATTATTACCCGAGCAAACAAGACCTGGCCCAGGATATGATTGCCCGGGCAAACGAACTGACCGCGAAAGCCCGTGACTCCTTTTTCCGAATCCTGAGCGGCACGGAGAAGGTGGAATGCGAGCCTTTTGTGCGCGCGGGAGTCATGTATGTGACAGCCTATCTGCGGCATGAGCAGATCGATCCCCTGCTGCGGATGCTGGAGAGCGAGCGCTTTCATGAACCTGCCGCGGAGGAAGCCTGGCAGAGGATGATGTTTACCGATCCGATCGCGCACGAGGCAAAGGTATTTGAACTGCTGGCCGCCCGGGGAGAGATCCGAGAAACAGACGCGGACCGGCTGGCCGGGGAGTATCACGGGATTGTCATGCTGGGCTATTTTACCGGGGATACGGACAGGATGGCCCGGGAACTGACGGCTTTTTACAACAGAGTATTTAACAGATAAGGGAGACAGGACATGAAGAAGTACAGAAGTGAAAAGAGCGGACAGGCAATCCTGGAGACCTATGACCGGATCCTGTCCACCTGGCAGTGTGAGACAAAGGAAAGAGACGTGGAGACAGAATACGGAACCACCCACGTGATCGAATGCGGGGCGGAGGATGGCCCGGCACTGGTGCTTTTCCACGGGGTGGGGGACGACTCCGCACTGATGTGGATTTACAACGCGCCTGAACTGGGAAAGCATTTCCACCTTTACGCCATTGACACGATGGGCGGCCCGGGGAAGAGTGTGCCCAACGAGAACTACAACAAGGAATTTGACGACGTGCGTTGGATCGACGGGGTGCTGGACGCGCTGGGCATCGAGAAGGCCTTTTTCGCGGGCGTATCCATGGGCGGATACCTGGTGCAGATTTATACGCTGATGCGCCCGGAACGGGTGCTGAAGACCATCAGCATTTCCGGCACTGTACCGGTAGGCGGAAAGAAGAACTCCATGGCGGCGATGATGAAGATCTTCCTGCCGGAGGCGCTGTTTCCGACGGATAAAAACGTGACGAAACTGCTCAAGAAGCTGAGCGGGGAAAACTACGCGGTCTTCACGGAAAACCGGGAGATCATGGCCCATTACAAAAGCCTGCTGAAGGGCTTCAACAACATGACCATGGGATACCACAAGCTCCATGCGTTCACCACGGAAGAGGTGGATCGGATCCGGGATAAGGTAACCTATCTGGTTGGTACGGAAGATCCGTTTGAGAAGATCGGCGGAAGGGAAGTCCTGGAGCAGAATCACATGGACGCGGTGTTCTATGAAAAAGCAGGACACGGGCTGAACCATGAGCGAGCGGAGGAGATCAACCGGAAGATGATCAGTGTTCTCCAGGGAGCGGCGGAATAACCAGTTCAGCTTTATCTATCAGCGGCACAATCCTATATCACCTGTAGGAGCGAAAACGGAAGTCGATTGTGATAAGCCGGCAATAAGCATCATGGAACCGGGAGTGTCATGACAGACCATTGGTATGATTTGTGCATGTACGATTAATACCGTTGGTAACTTCATTGAAGACGGGACTTTTATATAATTGAATTGTTTCAATCATGCAGCGACACATTATGGGCAGCCATACCAAGTGATATTCCAGAAAGCGGAGTAAGCAGCATATACTTTGGATATAACGCCGCCACAGGATACAGCATTACCAATCTGGGGAGAATTACGAGCGAATGTATTACTACAGCTTATTTTATACCGCCGGTGAATCCGGCTACGAAAAAAACGCAGGAAATCCTGACGGTGAACGGCGTGATGACCGCATGCACCGGAGAAAGATAAAAGGGGATTTTTATGAATCACAAACGACTGAACCGGGACAAATGGGGATTCCAGTACTATCCGTATTACCAGATGCGGATTGACCATGAACTGTTTCACGGAATGGTCTGCCTGATCCGGTTTACGGACGGGGAAAAGAATTACTGGGAAACGCCGAAAGCCGGCAGAGTTCAGGTGACCGGTGAAGGGATGACCTGGCTGGAGATGATCCCGGACGATACCCAGCGGATGATCACCATTATGTATTTCCCGGACGGAACTCATGACCCGGAACGGAAACAGTATCCGGTGACCGCCAATGAAAAATACCAGCCGTCCGTCTGGTACATCGATATCATCGAGGGGATCGAGCCGGGTGAAGACGGCGTCGCGGTGTTCATCGACAAGTACCTGGACGTGATCCTGACGCCGGAAGGCGATGTGAAGGTGGACGACCGGGATGAGTTGGACGCGGCGTACGCTTCCGGAGACCTGACCAAAGCGCAGTACGAGGCGGCCCTGGCAGAGGGTGAAGCTATCCTGCGGGCATATGGCGACGATATCCGTGGACTGGACGCATGGTGTGCGGCGGTGCGGCAGCTGGCGGAGGACCGGGTTGCGGCAGGGGAGCCCATTACCATGTGCCGGGAAGTCCGGGAGTGGAGAAAGAAGCAGGGAGAATCCTGATACAGAAAGGCTGGAACCGGTATGAATCAGACAGAGAAGGCGCTGGCTCTCGCAAAAAGCGATAGGCTGAACTGCATTGCGGAACTGGATGAAACCGCGTTGGAACAGGCAAAAGCACAGGAAGCGGACAAAGAGGGAAAGCCGCTGGCCGGAGTACCCGTACTGGTGAAAGATAATATTGATGTGAAAGGCCTGCATACCACGGCGGGCAGTTTGGCGCTGGCGGACAATATTGCCCTGGAGGACGCGCCGGTGATCCGGAACCTGCGCAGGAACGGTGCGGTGATCCTGGGGAAAACGAACATGACGGAGTTCGCCAATTTCACAACCGAGGGTATGCCGGGCGGGTACAGCTCCCGGGGCGGACAGGTGATTCACGCGGTGAATCCGAAGCTTTCGCCAACTGGTTCTTCCTCCGGATCGGCGGTAGCGGTTGCGGCAGGAATTGTACCGATGGCTGTGGGAACGGATACCTCCCACTCCGTGACCGCCTGCGCGATGTTCAACGGCATCTGCGGGCTGAAACCGCCGGTGGGCACACTGTCGGCGGAAGGAATTGTTCCCATTGCGCGGACGCTGGACAGCGCAGGAGCCATGGCACGAAACCTGACCGACGCGCTGAAACTGTATTCAGCCATGCGGGAGGAACCACTGCTGGAACTGAAGCCCCTCAAACTGGACGAGCTTCGCATTGCGATGAACCTGGCCAACAGGGAGCATCTTCAGTGCCAGGAACGCTTTCTGAACAGCTTGCTGAAGAATCTGAAAGCAGGCGGAGCCGTGACCGGTGAGGTGGACCAGGGAGCGGCGCCTGAAATGGTGACGATCATGAAGTGCGAATTCCGGCCGATGCTGGAAGACTACCTGGCTAAATCCACAGCCGGACGGAAAACCCTGGCGGAGATCGTGGCGTATTATGAAGCCAATCCGGATACCATGATGAAGTACGGGGACACTCTCCTGCGGGCAGCACTGGATGAAATGCCCGGCGGGCTTCAGGAGAAACCCTATCTGGACGCCCTGGAAGTTCGCAAGGAAACCATTGCGAGGGTCACGGCGGAGATTGAGGATTATGACGCTGTCCTGATGACGGGACCGACAAGCATCATGCATTTCTGCGGTCTGCCGACGGTTACGGTGGCAGGAAAAATGAAAAACCCGGACGGCGTGAATGAGGCAGTGATCCTGTACGGAAAGGATGAATACAGGCTGTATGAAGCCGCCCTGGCGATTGAACAGGTGATGCTGAAAATGTGAAGGGCATTCGGGAAATTCCGGGCTTCTGAGGCCGGTAATTTCGGGTTGACAAGGGGAAAGACTTCTGGTGTAATAAGATTAATCTTTGAAAGGCAGGTGAGTGACATGGTTTACCAGGCATACCGGATTGAGAACTTCTGTCATTCACCGAAAGCCGCCTGAAGCAGTCAGCGGGCACAGGTTGATACGGAAAGTACAGTGTTCTCGATTTCGGGAACACTTTTTTGTTTGACTGCGGAAGGAGCATAAAGCAGATGACATTTGAATCAGTGAGGAATAATCCGGAGCTCTGTGAACAGGTGAAGGCCTACTGCCGGGAAAAGTGGGAAAAGGTCAGCGGCGTCTTCGCCCGGACGGCGGACAGGAGCGTCAGCGCGGAACAGTTTCCCCAGACGTGGGTGATGCTGGTGACGAGTCCGGAAGGGACCCGGGTGACCGGGTTTTACCAGCTGGAAGAAAAAGACCGGCTGACCATCCATACAGAGCTGACGCCTTTCATCACCACGCTGTTTGTGGATCCCGGGATGCGCGGCGGAAAAGGGTTCGGGGAGATGATCCTGAACCACGCACGGGGCGTGCTGGGCAGCATGGGATATGACACCGCCTACCTCTGCACGGATCACATCGGATACTATGAACAGTACGGCTTTGAGGAGATCGGGCTGGATCTTACCGATTACGGGCAGCCGACAAAGGTGTATATTACGGATACGCTGGGCGATTTCCGGTATGAGATTTTTGACCGGAAGCACCCGATGCCGGATCATACGCGGCTGGCGGTTTACGGGCTGCAGCACGAGGTGCAGGAGAACCCGGCTTTCCTGCTGTGGTTCCTGAAGAACGCATCAGTGACCGGACAGTATCCGAAGTTTTTCACGGTGACAGCCTTCCGGGGAGAACGGGTGGCCGGCGCGGTGAACGCCATGCGCAGCCCGGAAGATTCGCGGAGCTGGTACATCGGGGATCTGATCGTGGCGGAAGACTGCCGCGGACAGGGGATCGCGGATAAGATGATCCGAAAGGTGCTGACCCGGATCGGCCGGTGCGCCGCGGGCGGGGAAACGGTCTGCTCCTATATCGAAAAGGACAATGAGGCTTCCAGGAACTTGCATCGGAAGCTTGGCTTTGAGGACACCGGGGAACTGAAACCCTTTGGGGAACTGTGCTTCGGGGAAAACATGACCACCTGGATCCGGGAAATATAACATGGGGAAAAGAAGTGGGCTGCCTCTGGATGAGGCAGCCCGTTTTATGAATAGGATGGAGATCCCTGTCAGCCATTATTTCTTAGCGATGATATAAGGAATGCCGTTGTCTTTGCAGTACTTGTGGGCATAGGAACCGAGGGTGACCTTGCAGGTCAGGTTGTCGCAGTTGACGAATGCCAGATTCTCAATCTTCTTCACGGTGCTCGGGATGGTGAGGACGGTCATGCCGTTCTGTCCCTGGAAGGCAACGCTGGCAATTTCCTTGATGCCGAAGGGAATGGTGTATTCGCCATTGATGGTGCCGAAGGAGCTTACGATCCTCTTGGTTTTCTTTTCGATCAGCAGCTTGCCTTTGGTTTCATAGTAGCTGTTGCCGCGGGAAATACGGACATACTTCAGCTGATCGCAGTAGTTGAATACACCGTCGCCGATCTTTTTCACGGTGCTGGGGATGGAGATGGACCGCATGTCGATGTTGTACATGAAGGTCTGCCCCTTGATGGTTGTGACGCCGTGAGGGATTGTAAGATCTTTCAGGCTGTAGCAGCAGGACAGAGCGCAAACACCCAGTTCCTTAACAGTGGACGGGATAACGACCTTCTTCAGTTTTGTGCAGCCGAAAAACGCGTCTTCAGCCAGGGATGTGATCCAGTATCCGTCGATTTGCGCCGGGATGATGGCAGTCTCAATGTTTTCGTCGATACAGCGGAGCTCCGCGGTGTGGGCACTCTTCACCGTGTAGGTATACGGGCTTTGTTCCTCAGCAGCGGCACCGGCAAGGATTGCTCCGCAGGCGAGCAGCAGCGCCAGCAGCATAACCAGTAGTTTTTTCATGATAATATCCCCCTTTTTTTATTTTGGCCGGCCGTATCGGGCAGGCCTGACTGTAATCTGACTGTAACATGAGGCGTGTTACAGTGAATTCACAGCGATGTAACGATGGTGTAAACAATGCAAAAAGTATGCAAACGGAAAAGAATTTGCAAAATGGAAATAGAAAAAGGAAATGAAGTGCCCGGCGGCAGAGAATCGTGTATAATACAAAGCGAATGTGAAACGGCACGAACATAATCAGATGATATAAATGCTGAAGGAGGAATAAAGATGTCTTTTGATCCTGAAAGGTATACGCATGATTCCGACAGGTCAGCCCTGAAGGCTTTGCAGGCCATCCCGGGTTTTTCCCTGCTGACCAAGGGATTCATGAATCTATGGAATGAACCCCAGGAGAAGATCCTGAACATGTCCACCCGGATTAAGCTGGGGGACAACCAGATGAAGAAGTACTATGACATGCTGCCGCCGATCTGCGAGAAGCTGGGGATTCCGGTGCCGGATCTGTACCTGGAGCTGGACGTGAAACCCAACGCATATACCTACGGCGATTCCAATCCCTTTATTGTGCTCACCTCCGGATTGCTGAAAGCACTTCCGGAAGACCTGATCCCGACCATCCTGGCCCATGAATGCGGGCATATCGCCTGCCATCACGCGCTGTACAGGACCATGGGCCGGCTGGTGCTCAGCGGAGCGTCCACGGCCATCTCCTCGGTGATAAAGCTGGGCGGCCTGCTGACCGTGCCGCTGCAGGTGGCGTTCTATTACTGGATGCGGTGCAGTGAGTTTTCCGCGGACCGGGCGGCTGTGCTCTGTGACGGAACAGCAAGCAAAATGCAGGAAGTCTGTATGCGTCTGGCCGGGTGGGACAAGGACATTATGGCCGACGCGAACATCGACGCCTTCCTGCAGCAGGCGGCGGACTACAAGGAAATGATTAATGGAAGCGCCTGGAACAAGACGCTGGAGTATATGATCATGAGCCAGATCAGCCATCCGCTGACCGCGGTCCGGGCGATGGAGTGCGGCGAGTGGGCAAAGAGCGATCTGTTCAACCGGATCCTGAACGGCATTCCGGATCCGGCGGAGGCAAAGCCCGCGGAGGAGGCACCAGTGAATGATGCTCCCGCTTCCCCTGCCGAGCCGCAGAAGCCGGAGCCGTTTGATATCCTCGGCCTGCTGGGCCTGAAGAAACAAGACGAGGATAAACCGGAGCAGCCGACAGTACAGGCCGCACCCGTGGAAACGGAAGCGGAGAAGGAACTGCGCTGGTACCGGAAGATGGCGGAAGAAGGCCTGATCACCTGGGACCAGTATGAGCAGAAGAAAAAGGAACTGCTGGGTGAATAATCCCAAAGAATAAATACAGCCGCCGGTTGTTGAAGCCGGCGGCTGTTTTCTGTGCGGGAATGATATTACCGGGAAGGGACAGGGGAGAGGATGCCGGGAGCCCGTTCGGGGCTTTCATCCCGGCAGGGTTCTCCGGCGAAATCTTCCCAGAGGGCCCGGCAGGCCAGGCCTTCCCGGATCAGCAGGGTAATGACCTTTTCCAGATCCTTCACCCGGACCAGAATGCCCCATCTTTTCTCCTCCGAGGGCATGTTGAAGGTGTTGGCAAAGAAGACATCGTAGAAAGGCATTTTGAAAGGAATGTGTTCATCCCTCAGGATCTCCCGGATGCGGAAGATGTCAGCTGTTTTCCATTCGGGGCCTATAGATGTCCAACGTTTCATAGTGATGATCCCTCCTTCGTGCAGGATCATCGTAGCAGGTTTCAGGAATTGTTTCTTGTCATTTCTTGTGAACTTTTGTCGGCTGTTTTTTCAAACACCAGATGATTGAAGAAGGCGATCTTCCGGTATTCATCCATTGCGGCGGCCTTTGTTTCCAGGGCAAGCATGGATTGATACCAATCACTGGTGAACTTGATTTCATTATTGGAAGACAGCCCGTAGAACGTCCGGATCCCGAAAACGTCCTTAAGAACCATCTGGTCAGCCAGGAAATCCACGAGGTATTCGTTGCTGTAAACGCTTCTGTCTCCAAACATGCTGCTCTCAGCCTGGTCCTTGCTGAGCAGATCCAGGGCGGCCTTCGGATTGTCATTCAGGACCGCATAACCCATAGCCCTGCCCAGGTCATTGTGCTTCACAATCGACAGGATTCCGCCGGGCTTCAGGACCCGTTCCAGCTGTATCAGGATATAATCAATGTCATCCACATATTCCAGCACGTTGTGGCAGATGACAACGTCATAGGTGTTGTCGGCAACCGCAGACAGGAATTCTGTTCCCTTCGGGATCAGCGTATAGTTATTGCTCCTGACGCGCAGGCTCACCATTTCCTTGTTCGGCTCCGCGGCGGTGACATCGTGGTGCTCCGCATAGTGATCCGCCGTGAGGCAGAAACCGGCGCCAAAGTCCAGGATCTTCAGCCTTTTTTCGTTTGGGAGATTCAGCTGGTTGTAAATCAGGTCATAGAACATCCTGCCCCAGGGTTGATCCACTACATTCCTGTAATTCTGAATCTGATTGGACATAAGTATCTCCTTTACAACCGTTATTGTTTCTGCGCGATGATCCTGTACCAGTCGATTTTCTCAAAGTCCGTTTCCGGAAAGTTGCAGGGAACCGGGCGCAGGGAGACCGGACCATAGCCCAGCTCCGCCAGCTTCTTTTCGACGATAGAGAGCGGGAAGGGATTGTAATGCTCCTCAAAGATTTCTTTCTGGACGATCCTGTTCTCCTGCTCAAAGGTGTACAGCAGGTTGAAGGTGATCGACCCGTCCGGATTATGATCCCAGACCTGGACAAGATTGACCCTTGTGCCGTTGTGAAAGAAGGGATTGTACAGGTAGAAACGCTGCTTTTCCCGCCGGATCTTTTCCCAGTTCCGGGAGTCGAAACAGAGGTATCCGCCGGGCTTCACGTGGGCGTCCATGCCTTCAAGGGCTTTCAGGACGTCTTCGTTGGTCACGTAGGCCAGCGAGTTTCCGGTGCTGGCGACGCAGTCAAACTGCCTGTCCTCCCAGACGGAGAGATCCCTGAAATCGCTGCATTTCAGCTCAATGGGTTTTTGCTTCGCGGCAGCCTTTTTCCCGCACCGGGAAAGCATTGTTTCACTCAGGTCGGATCCGCTGATCTCAATGCCGAGTTCCTGGAGCGGCAGGGTCATGCTGCCTGAACCGATGCTGACGTCGAGAAGGGTATGGATCTGCCGGTCGCCCAGGAATTCCTTCCAGTCATTCCGGATGATTTCAGTCCGTTTTTCGTTTTCGATCAGGTCATAGATCTCCGCCCGATCATAGAGATGACTCATGGGGGTTATCCTCCAAAGTATTTATTGGGGAAATCAGAACAGGCCGTTTTGGGTCGGCTTTCCGTGACCGTACCAGATTGTCCGGTCGCCCATGGCCCGGATCTTTTCGGCACTCTTTTCGATAGCGTCCCTGTCATAGAAGAGGTGTCCCACACCGGGCCGGATCCAGTTATCCAGTTCATCGCCGACGAGCAGGTGCTTTTCCTCCACGTCCACGCCGATGGAGCCCAGGGTGTGACCGGGAAGTTCGATCACTCTGGCGTTAAAGCCGTAAGCGCTCAGGTCATCTCCGTCTCCGACGAAGATCAGGTTATTCGGCCGCTCGACGGGGGTGTTTCTCAGTACCTTCAGGGACATGCCGAGGACCACAGTCCCCACCACGCCGGAAGACTTTAAAGGCTGTTTATCAAAGCTTTCAAAAAGCTCCTCGTCCTTCGGATGGATGGCTACGGGAACACCATATCTTTTGGATAATTCCGCCGCGTTTTCCGCATGGTCAAAATGGACATGCGTCAGCACGATCAGTTTCATTTCATACTTATCGCACTCCGCAATCACCTGATCCAGACACTGTTTGCTGGCGGTGTCCACAAGGATTGCTTTGGTGCTTCGGTGATCAGGTAGCAGTTATCCGTGCCGCCTTTGATCCGCTTGATTGTAGTCATAGATTTGCTCCTGTCTGAAAGTGAAGTGAAGATGAAGATGGATTGACTCAGACGTCAAAGGCCCATTTGCCCCGGCGGAAGATCGGAACGGTTTTGCCGTCCCTGGTGACCGCGTCGATATCCAGGCCTTCGTAGCCGATCATGAAATCATTGTGTTCCATGGAATCGTTGATACCCATTTCGCGGCATTCATCCACTGTTTTGTTTTCAAAGCCGCGGATGGTGTTGGTGAAGCCCATGCCCAGCGCCAGATGGCAGGCGGCGTTCTCATCAAAGAGGGTTTCGTAGAACAGGATTCCGGATTCGGAAATCGGGGAATTGACCGGCACCAGGGCGCATTCGCCCAGGTAAGCCGCGCCCTCATCCATGGAGATCATCTGCTCCAGCAGGGCCTGGTTCTTTTCGGCATGGACTTCCACAGCCTTTCCGTTTTCAAAGCGTACCCAGAAGTTTTCAATGAGCTGGCCGTTGTAGGAAAGGGGCTTGGTGGCATAGACAATGCCTTCAGCTTTCCCACGCATGGGAGAGGTGTAGCATTCCTCGCTGGGAATATTGGCGTCGAAAGGGACACCGCCGATGGTGGTATCGACGCCGCCGGTGAAGGTTCCCTCCGGGATCAGTCCAACGGTCAGGTTGGTGCCGTTATCACCCCTGTAGCGCAGTTCAGCGATGCCCAGGTTGTTGAGGAAGACGCAGCGGTCATGCAGGTCCTTGTTGTGGGCTTCCCAGGCGGCAATGGGATCATCGGTGGCACGGGAAGTGAAAAGGATCGCTTCCCAGAGCTTTTCAATGGCTCTGCCCTTCGGCAGGCCGGGGAAGACTTTCTTTGCCCAGGCGGCGCCGGGAACAGCGGCGATACACCACTGATACTTGTTCTCCATGGCATCAAAGTAGGGCTTGTAAATGGGCCAGCTTTTCTGATCCGCTTTCGCCACCTTTGCCTGATTGATACCCTTCAGGCCGTCCGGATCGGCGGAGATCAGGGTGATGGAGGCGGGCAGCGTATCCACATAGTGCTGGAGGCGGACCTTTTCCCATTCCTCAACTTTAGCCAGGGAAGTGACACTCCGGTGACGGACGTTCAGCTTATAGAGCGGCTGGTGACCGAATTCCACTCTGACTCTTCCGGCACCGGCTTTATAGCACTCGTCCACCAGCATTTCCACGAATCTGGGCTGGTCGAGTTCACAATAGATGATAACCTCCTGGCCTTTCTGGATGTTGACGCCCATGCGGGCAATCAGTTTCGCATAGTTGCGAAGGACGGTCTGTTTCATGAAGAGTTCCTCCCGGGAATGATATGGTATAGATATGATCTTGGTCAGGGAACACTGCAAATGCTATTGGACGGGTTTACGAATGAATGCTCCCAATTGTACCATATACGCGGCGGAAACGAAAGAAAAATACACGCGTATTTGATATTCATGGTATTATGAATACAGATACATTACGGACGGAAAGGAAAGTGCTGAATGAGGGATCTGTATATCCGGAGCATGGGCCTGCTGGAACAGCTGCCCCGGGAAAACTATCTGGCAAAGCTGCCGGTGGTAAAGCATCTGGCGGACGACGGGATTACATTCCATAAGCAGGTGACTTTCTTTGTCGGGGAGAACGGATCCGGGAAATCCACGCTGATTGAGGCGCTGGCGATCTCCCAGGGCTTCAATCCGGAGGGCGGAACGAAGAACTTCCATTTTTCCACGGAGAACTCCCATTCGGAGCTGTGCAATTACCTGAAGGTTGTGCGGGGATTTCTCCATCCGCGGGACGGTTTCTTCCTCCGGGCGGAGAGTTTTTATAACGTGGCGTCCAACATTGACCAGATGGACAGGGAGCCCGGGTGCGGGGGCCCTGTGATTAACAGTTACGGCGGTGTATCCCTGCACAGGCAGTCCCATGGAGAAAGCTTCCTGGCGCTTGTGGAGAACCGGTTCGGAGGACAGGGACTGTATATCCTGGATGAGCCGGAAGCGGCCATGTCGCCCCGGGGAATCATCCGGCTGATGCAGAATATGGATGAGCTGGTCCGGAGGGACAGCCAGTTTATTATCGCGACTCATTCCCCGATGCTGCTGGCATTCCCGGGCGCGGAGGTTTACCAGATCCGTGAGGAAGGAATTGACAGCGTGCGCTTCCAGGATACGGATCACTACCGGACAACGGTAAGGTTCCTGCAGAACCCGGAAAGCGCAGTAGACGAAATCCTGGGAAGGGAATAGAGACAGGTAGGAGGCGGTGTCATCGCTTTGCGATGACAAATGCTGTGATCGCTGTATTCCGCAATCTCAATGGTCGCAACTCCACACTGTGGAGTTTGCTCCCTTTCGATTGACCTTAGACCCGATGAGATTTCCGCCACTGGCGGTCATCGGTTCTTCGCCCAAAGCGGCTGTGCGCCTTTGACAGCTGTAGCATGGGAGTTGTTACCCAAATCATAGATTTGGACAACTCCTCAACAATTAAGAATGAAGAATGCAGAATGATCCGCTGCGGCGGGAATGACAACGTGGGCGCTGCGAGTTATTCAATGTGCTTTGGGTGTCATCTTGAGCAAGTGAGCGTAGCGAACGCGTCGAAAGATCTCCCAGCCCGTTTGCAATCGGGAACGCAATCTGAACATCAGAGTGATGAGTGAAGAGAGAAGAGCGTGCCGCTGCACGGAAGGTAAATAAAAAAGTACACCTATCAAGATTGATGGAGAGAAAAATGGATATCAGGCAACTGGACTATGATGAATATAAATGGCCGTGCATGAGACCCAGAGTTTTATTACAAGGCGATATCCTTTTATAAGAAGAACGGCTTCCAGGTCATCGGTTTTGACAGATATGCCTATTCAAACCATGACCCGGAGAAACATGATATGCGGATTGAAATGGGCAAAATGCTGGACCGGTAAACCGGATAAGACCAGCATTGAAAATATACAGGAGGAAGAAATATGCAGATTGGAAGCTCCAATAATACCGAAGCGGTGAAGGAACAGTATAAAACATCCAATGGACTGGATACCAGGATTTCGTTCCATGACAAGTATTCAACCAACAAACTTGGATATGGAAACTGGATTGTTTCAAATTACCAGATCAGCGCAGGAATGAAGGTCCTGGAACTGGGATGCGGTACGGGAAGCCTGTGGATCGGAAGGGATGAACTGATCAGTCAGTTTGGAAAACTTGTGCTCACGGACTTTTCGGAGGGAATGCTCGAAACTGCGAGAAAGAACCTGGGAGAAAAGGATCAGATTGAGTATCGGGTGGCGGATATCCAGGACCTGCCGTTTGAGGACAACACCTTTGACATGGTGATTGCCAATTCCATGCTTTATCATGTTCCCGACATCAATAAAGGAATCAGCGAAGTCAGAAGAGTACTGAAGGACGACGGAACGTTCTATTGTGCGACCCTGGGAGAAAACAACTTTGTTGAGCAGCTTGCCGAATGGTTTAAGCTCAGCGGGGAGAACTTCAATCCCAACCATAATTTCACGATGCAGAACGGAGCACAGAAATTAAAGACTGCTTTTTCAGAGATTGAGGCAAGGATCTACAAGGATTCCCTTCACATAACGGATATTGACGATCTTGTAAGCTATCTGACCAGTCTGGCTTCGCTCAAGGCTTTGAATGACGTTCCGGTGGAACGGCTGAAGGAAATCATAGCAGAGCATGCCGTAAACGGTGTGGTGGATCTGCCCAAAGAGTACGGAATGTTTATAGCCCGGGGATATGCGGGATAATATGGGGAGGGGAAATACCCTGCCAGCCGAAAAAATGAATCCGAACCTTTTATGGGTTCGGATTTTCTGTTTGCCTCATTTGACAGCCCACCAGGCTGATATTTGGCTCATTGAAAACTGCAACAATGAATGCCTGCGGGCACTATGAGTTGAGCATCGATCATCAATGTGTCCGGGAATCCGGGCATATATCAGGATGAGGCTGCTGTGCGTTTAGTGGGGATTGGTGAAGAAGTTGATGATGCTGTCTATACCCTGAAGGGCATTTGCGTCATCTGCGGCAGGTGTTTCATTGGTGTTGTGGCTGGATACCAGATCATGAATGGATTGACAGTTCATATGACGTAAAAGGGTCCGGGCAGTGCTGTAAGCCTTTTCCATACGGCCGTCCCCGCCGCCAACCAGGATCACAGCGCCTTTTTTCTCTTTTGCGATTGGTTTTTCCTTTCGAAAGAACGCGGCGCAGTAATAGGTCTGGAGCCTGCTTCCCAGATCCAACAGTTTGCCTGTCAGCTCTGAAAAATACACCGGGGAAGCGATCAGGATGTTGTCACATTCCTGGATATAGTCATAGATTTCCTGCATTCCGTCGGTGATGGCGCAGCCGCTGTGTTCCCAGCAGTAACGGCAGTCAACACAGGGGGAAACGTCGCATTGATATGCGTTTACGATTTCGTATTCCCCGGGCAGTTTCTTCGTCAGTTCCTTGATCAGGCTGGCGGTGTCGCCGTTTGCCCTCGGGGAACCGTTCAGTATCAGTGTTTTCATTGTGCTCCTGTTTCTGCTTATTTATGCCATACTTCGTTCATGAAAGCGATCCGTTTTTCAAGCCAGTGCGCAAGCTGCTCGGCGGATTCCGCCTCGTTTTTGCAGGCAAAGGCTTCCCGGTTCAGTTCATAGTCGATGGGAGACTTGTCTCTCATATTGCTCCAGCGTTTATAGTTTTTCGTGAAAGCAGATTTATATTTCTGGCTGTCAGAACGGATCGACTCAATGATTTCGGTGAACACTCCCCGGTCGTAAAGATCCGTCCACTTGTTGGCGATGATGTCCTTGTACCAATCCTGCTGTATAAGCACGGCGAGCCAGGGGTTGATTGCCCGATACTCATGATTCACGTCGTCCACCACATTGGCCGCGTGGTACCCGCGCCCGGATTCGATCACATAACGGTTTCCCATGGACGAATCGAAGTCCCAGGGAGCCTCAAACCGCAGTTTTTTGTCACCGTTGCTGCTGAGGTCGGCACTCATGAAAAAGCTGGAATAGTAAATATCCGGATCGCAGGTGATCTCACTCAGGATATACATTTCCGCAAGGGAGCGGACGTCGACGACAGCCTCGACGGCTTCCCGGGGCGTCATAGACGAAGGTACGGTACTGCTGAAATCTTCGGTCATCTCCAGGGCTGTACCGTCATAGGCGGCGGAATACATGATGTCGTATGCGTTGGAGATAAAGTTCCGGATCGTGTCACGCTGGACTTCGGAGCGGATATTGCTCTTGATTGTGTAGCCCACAAGGTCCTTTTTGTGTTTGTAATCCGTGCAAAGCGGCGTGAATGCCTTCGGCGTCGGGGCACCGTTAAACGGAATCAGCGGCGCATAATCGTTGTAGTCGATGGTGAAAGTGTACAGGGGGTCTTCCAGCGTGTAATACGCGTCAAATTCTACCAGGTATCCCACGTCCGGTTCGACCTCTCCCTCTTTGGGTTCCGGTACGTTCACGCGACCCTTGGCCGCCTCCTGCTGCTCCGCGAGGAGGTATACGCCCCAGTATTTGCCGTTGATCTCCACCTCGACCAGCTCGCAGTCGGAGCAGTAAAGGCCTTCGTCAAGGATCTGGTGCGCCATTTTAAAGGCTGTCTTGTTCCGCAGCATGGAAAGGTCCTTGTATTCCGCCAGCAGAAGCCAGTTTTTGAAAGCCTGGCCTCCGTTGAGCTCACCCATGGACTGCTTTTCCGCGAATTTGATCCGCAGCGGCTTTTTCTCATAGCTGGTGGTCCAGTTGCCCCTGACCTTGACCTGCGCCTGCATCTTGTCGACGGAGGTTTTGCCGTCGGTTCCGGTATAGGAGACGGTGCATTCGACATAATAGGGTTCGGGAGGAATCTTGTAATTGGGCGTCCAGGAGGCGATTGCCGCGGAGACGTTGCCCTTGACAGGGTCAGTTACAAAGCGGGTACCTTCTTTCTTGTCAACGGTTTTGATGGAAACCAGGGGCAGCAGCCTGCTGGCTGCCTGCGCACAGGCGCAGCAAAGAAGGAGTGCTGTGAATAACAGTGCTGCAAGGAATGCTTTCGTATGTTTCATACTGCAGGTTCCTCCCTGTAGAAAGGTATGGAAAAAGGAACTGAAAAGGTGTGGGGTTTTGGAAGCTATGGGTTCATTCTACAGAAGGGGGAGGGGAAAGTCAAATGAGGGGAATGAATACTGAAAACTTAAGACTTAAAACTGATGGGGTTATTGATCAAGTGTTCGGTTTTTGTTCAGTCCACGGATCTTTACAAGTTTTAGTCGCATAGGGGAGCCGAACCCCTGTTCCGTTCGCTCAATGGTCGTTCAAGTCCCTTGGAGCGGGACTTGCCCTCCCTTTCGCGCTAACAAACTCAGGTCGCTTCCTGCTGCGCAGGACAGCCCACTGGGCTGACGCTTCCTTCGTTTGCCTCTCCAATGCACATTGTGCATTGGAGAGCCCAGGGGTTCGACTCCCCCTAGGCGACAAACAAAAAACAAGACCACCCGTGAAGGGTGGCCTTGATTTTTTGTGGAGCATAGGGGAGTCGAACCCCGTCTCACTTCACTTCGTTCGTTCGGTCAGGTTCGCAATAGTCGTCTGCCTTCTCTGCCGTTCGGCAGACTCCTTTGCTCACCAGGCTTCCGCCTCGCTTCATCTGCCACCGGCAGCGCTTCGGCTCCGCCCCTCTCCAATGCTTCGCGTTGTCGAGACAGGGGTCGACTTCCCCTTGCACACATAAACGAAAATCACCACCCATGAAGGGTGGTGATTTTGTTTTGTGGAGCATAGGGGAGTCGAACCCCTGACCTCGACAATGCGAATGTCGCGCGCTACCAACTGTGCTAATGCCCCATATATGACTACCGGAAAACTCCGGTGTAGTCTCCCGCGTTTTACGTCTGCGGGTCTGGAGACGACTCAGTCTTTCGACTGCGTGCGGAAGTATATCACAGTTGGGAAGAAAAGGCAAGGGATTTTTGACGGAGGGCTTTGTTTTCGGTATAATCCGGATTACAGATGAATGTGAAGGAGAGAGGGAGATGGCTGTGCGGATGCGGGCCTGGCTTCTTGGGTTGTGTATAGCATGCCTGCTCTTTTTTATTTTGCCTGTTTCGGCGGAAACGGGGGAGCTGAGCATCTCCCTGCCGGAGACGGTGAAGGGATATACGCCCTGCGAGATTGTGATCCAGTCCCCGGTGGCCGGAGAGGCGGAACTGAAGCTGTTTGACGGGACGCAGAACCTGTGGATGGTCCGGAAGGAACAGCTGAAGGACGGGGAAAACATTCTGCCCTGGGACGGACTGGGAGAAAACGGCGAGCGGATGTTTGCCGGGCCCTACCGTTTTGTGGTAAAGGTGAAGACGCCGGACGGAAAGGAACTGGCGAAGGAAAAGAAATTCAACATCAGCGGAACAACGGAGACGCTGGTTTACGCGCTGCCTTCCTCGGATACGATGTACCTGGAGGGTGGGGACAAATGGTTTGTGGAGTGCTATGTGTCCGCGACCTGCCTGGTGGCGATGGAGGTCAAGGATAAAGATGGCAACATTGTCTATACCCGGGATGAAAGCGTGCGGGATCCGGACGGCGTCTGCATCAACTGGCGCGGATCGATCGATACCCGGCACAAGCTCAGCCCAGGGGAATACACGGTCCGGATGTGGAGCAAGCTGAACCCGGCCTATGATCACACTTTCCCGCTGACGATCGTGGATAAAGCACCGGAGAAGCCGGCAATCGCGGCTACCGGCCCGGTGATGCCGGAGAGGGGCATGAGCGATGAGGAAATCTGGGAGATCATGATGAAACCCTCCGTGGTCATCAACGACAACGGAACCTTCCGCCGCTTTAACCTGTACGGGACGCCGAAGACAGGTACACGGCCGATCGGTACGCTGCGGTGCGCCCTGCAGGGACTGGAGATCCTGGACACTGACGGTGTGTGGGCGCACGTCCGGGCTGCCCGCCACGAGGACGGCCAGATGGTGGAAGGCTATTACCTGGTCAAGAACCTGACGGTTTACAATCCGAACCCGCACTACGGGGTGCTGATTGACAAGAAGGAACAGACGCTGACCGTATTTGAGGACGGGAAGCGGATCGGCACCGTACCGGTTTCCACCGGCCTGGTGACCCCGGGCAATTCCTACCGGGAGACGCCGCCCGGGGCATTCCTGACGGATGTGCATACGGGCGCCAGCTTTGCCCAGGAGGGATACCGGTATGAGTATCCGCTGCGGTATGACGGCGGCAACTATATCCACGGCGTGGGCTACGTCCGGAACGGCCGTTCCCGGGACTATTCCAACAACGAGCAGCTGCTGGGAAAGAAGGCTTCCCACGGCTGCACGAGGGTCAGCCTTTTCCTCCGGGAAGGCAGTCCGATCAACATGTACTGGCTGTGGATCCACCTGCCGTATCACACCCGAATCCTCATCCTGGACGACTAATTTATCTTTTCCTATATAAATGAAGGAAAAAAAGTCATTGACAACGAAATAAAACTATTTAGTATATTATGCGGATTTTTATCGCATGAAGGAGGATGTATCCATGGCTCTGACCCCGAAAGATATCGCCGCGATGCTTGATCATTCAACGCTTCAGCCCTGGCTGACAGAAGACGATATACGGCGCGGCTGCGAGGTCGCCCTGAAATATCAGACAGCAAGCGTGTGCGCGCGCCCCTGCGACGTGCCGATCCTGAGTGAAATGCTGAAGGGCAGCCCTGTGAAGGTCTGCACCGTAATCGGCTTCCCCCACGGCGCGCACCAGACCGCCGTCAAGGTGGCTGAGGCAAAGCAGGCGCTGGCTGAAGGCTGCGAGGAGCTGGACATGGTCCTCAATATCGGCAAGCTGAAGCACGGCGACGCCGACTATGTGGAGAATGAGATCCGTCAGCTGGCTGAGACCGCCCACGCGGCCGGCGCCATCCTGAAGGTCATTCTCGAAACCTGCTACCTGACAGAAGAGGAAAAGATCCTTGCCTGCCATCTGAGCGAGAAAGCCGGTGCGGACTTCGTCAAGACCAGCACGGGTTACGGCTCTGCCGGATGTACGATTGAGGATCTGAAGCTGATGCGGGCCAATGTGTCGGAGGCAATCCGAATTAAGGGCTCCGGCGGCATCCGGGACCTTGATACGGTCCTGTCCGCACGGGCCGTCGGAGCAAGCCGCTGCGGTGTGAGCGCCACGGAGAAGATCATGGCGGAAGCCGAGAAGCGGTATGCGGAAGGCACACTGAAAGAGATTGAAGATCTCAAAGAGATGTCTGGTGGATATTGAGTCCGAAGGACAGACAAATTCAGAATTAAGAATTCAGAATTCAGAATTATAACTGGAAGAGGTTATCGACTATGTACACTAAAGTTGCGACTGATATGAATTTTGTTTCCCGGGAGCAGGCTATCGCGAAGATGTGGAATGAGAAGGACATCATCCGCAAGTCCTATCATCACCGGGATGGAAGCGAACGCTTTACCTTCTTTGACGGACCGCCTACCGCAAACGGCAAGCCCCATATCGGCCATATCGAAACCCGCGTTATCAAGGACCTGATCCCGCGCTACCAGACCATGAAGGGCAAGAGCGTGCTGCGCAAGGCCGGCTGGGACACCCACGGCCTGCCCGTTGAACTGGAAGTGGAAAAGGCCCTGGGCCTGGACGGCAAGCCCCAGATCGAAAAATACGGCATCGAGCCCTTCATCGGCGAGTGCAAGAAGAGCGTGTGGAAGTACCTGCACGAGTGGGAAAAGATGTCCGAGAAGGTCGGCTACTGGGTCGACATGGAACATCCCTATATCACCTATGAAAACTACTACATCGAGTCCGAGTGGTGGAGCCTGAAGCAGATCCACGAAAAGGGACTGCTGTACCAGGGCCACAAGATCGTGCCTTACTGCCCCCGCTGCGGAACCGCCCTGTCCAGCCACGAAGTGGCCCAGGGCTACAAGAACGTGAAGGAAACTTCCGCGTTTGTCCGCTTTGCCGTGAAGGGTGAGGAGAACACCTATCTGCTGGCCTGGACAACCACCCCGTGGACCCTACCGAGCAACCTGGCGCTGTGCGTGAACCCCCGCGATACCTACTGCAAGTTCACCGCGCCGGACGGAAAGAAATACATCATGGCCAAGGCCCTGACCGAGAAAGTGTTTGAGGGACAGGAACTGGCCTTTGAAGCCGAATTCGTCGGCACCGACCTGAAGGGCATGGAGTATGAACCCCTGTACCGCTTTGTGGAGCCGGACAAGAAAGCCTGGTTCGTGGTCTGCGACGACTACGTCACCATGGAAGACGGTACCGGTATCGTTCATATCGCTCCCGCCTTCGGTGAAGACGACAACCGGGTCTGCCGCGAGAACAACGTGCCCTTTGTGAACCTGGTGGATACCCAGGGTAAGTTCATTGCCGAAACCACCTGGGCCGGAACCTTCGTGAAGGATGCGGATCCCCTGATCCTGCAGGACCTGAAGGACCGCGGCCTGCTGTTCGCGGCTGTGCCCTTCGCCCATGACTATCCCTTCTGCTGGCGCTGCGACACGCCCCTGCTGTATTACGCACGGCCCACATGGTTCATCAAGATGACCGCACTGCGGGACAACCTGGTGCGCAACAACCGGACCATCAACTGGATGCCGGACAACATCAAGGAAGGCCGTATGGGCAACTTCCTGGAGAACGTTATCGACTGGGGCCTCAGC
This sequence comes from Clostridiales bacterium FE2011, assembly GCA_017569305.1. Classification (NCBI taxonomy): domain Bacteria; kingdom Bacillati; phylum Bacillota; class Clostridia; order Eubacteriales; species Clostridiales bacterium FE2011. The sequence continues at coordinate 2,582,652 of CP069418.1, forward strand.
CGTGAACGGTACTGGGGAACGCCCCTGCCGGTATGGAAGTGCGAAGAAGGCCACCTGCACGTGATCGGTTCCATCAAGGAGCTGCGCGAGATGGCCATCAACGATCCGGGTCCGGACATCGAACTGCACCGTCCCTTCATCGACGCGGTGACCATCCGCTGCCCCGAGTGCGGCAAGGAAATGCACCGGGTGAAGGAAGTTATCGACTGCTGGTACGACTCCGGCTCCATGCCTTTTGCCCAGTGGCACTATCCCTTTGAACACAAGGAAGAGTTTGAAGCGAACTTCCCCGCGGACTTCATCTCCGAAGCCATCGACCAGACCCGCGGATGGTTCTACACCCTGGAAGCGATCTCCACCCTGCTGTTTGACCGGGCACCCTTCAAGAACTGTATCGTGCTGGGTCACGTGCAGGACGCCGAAGGCCGCAAGATGTCCAAGCACCTGGGCAACGTGGTGGATCCCTTCGTAATGCTGGATAAATTCGGCGCCGACGCGCTGCGCTGGTACTTCTACACCACCTCCGCTCCGTGGCTGCCCAGCCGCTTCAGCGAAGAGGCCGTGCAGGAAGGACAGCGGAAGTTCCTGGCTACCCTGCAGAACACCTACGCGTTCTTCGCCATGTACGCCCAGATCGACGGATTCGATCCTGTGGCCCATCCGCTGGAGAAGACCGAGCTGACCCTGATGGATCGCTGGATCCTGTCCAAGCTGAACACCCTGATCGACCAGGTGGACGATGACCTGGCCAACTACCGGGTGACCGAGAGCGCCAACAAGCTGGCAGCCTTCGTGGACGAGCTGAGCAACTGGTACGTGCGCCGCGGCCGTGAACGGTTCTGGGGCAAGGGCATGGGCGGAGACAAGGAAGCCGCTTTCGCCACCCTGTATCATGTGCTGGTGACCCTGAGCAAGCTGTGCGCGCCCTTCATCCCGTTCCTGGCAGAAGAGATCTACCAGAACCTGGTGGTGAACAACGTGCCCGGCGCTCCGGAAAGCGTACACCTGTGCGACTTCCCGGTGGCTGACAAGGCTGCCGTGAACACCGATATCGAAGAGCAGATGGACGCCCTGGTGGAAGCCATCCAGCTGGGCCGCGCCTGCCGCAACACCGCGAACCTGAAGGTGCGCCAGCCCGTGCAGAAGCTGTACGTCAAGGGCGCGAAATTCGAGAAGGCCTACCAGGAACTGTGCGAAGACGAACTGAACGTGAAGGAAGTAATCTTCACCGACGACGCACGCGCCTTCACCACCTACCTGCTGAAGCCGCAGATGCGGACACTGGGACCGAAGTACGGCAAGCTGCTGGGCAAGATCGGCCAGTACCTGGGCCAGATGGACGGCAACGACGTGGTGGACGCCTTCGCCCGCGGCGAGGAAGTTTCCTTCATGATCGATGACACTGAAGTGAAGCTGAACAAGGACGACGTGCTGACCACGCCCATGAACAAGCCCGGATTCATCGCGGCGGAAGACCGCGGCGTGACCGTGGTGCTGGACACCAACCTGAATGACGAGCTGATCCGCGAAGGCTACGCCCGCGAGGTCATCTCCAAGGTGCAGACCATGCGTAAGGACGCCGGCTTCGAAGTGACCGACCGCATCAGCCTGTACTACGAAGGCGATGACGAGCTGGCCGCCGCACTGGAAGCCTACGCCGAAATGATCGGCCGGACCACACTGGCCACCTCCATGGCACGGGGAACCGCGCCGGAAGGCAGCGTAAGCCAGAAGTGGGATATCAACGGAAAGAAAGCTGAACTGGGGATCGCGAAAGCATGAGGATCGCCATGATCGGGCAGGACGTACCGACGCTCCTGCCCGCCCTTTTAACTGACCTGCTTTTTGCCGGAGCTGAAGCGAACGCAGAAGTGACGGTGGAGGAAGGCAATCCTGCGATGCAGGAGCTGCTGCAGGGCTACGGGGAAAAGATCTTTGCAAAGGCCGGAAAGGGAGGAACCTTTCAGGTCTTTTCCGAGCGCGAAAAAGTACTGGAAGGCGCCGACTGCGTGATCTACGCCGGCGACTGCCAGGCTGCCAGCCGTTTCTTCCAGGACCGCAGCGCACTGGACTCCGACGAGGAGGAAGATCCCGGCCTGACGGACCAGGCACGGGTGAACGGCGGCATCGAAGGCCTGCTGCACGCGCTGCGGGCCGGAGAAGTGATCCTGAAGCTCTGCGACGATATGGACAAATACTGCCCGAAGGCGCTGGTGATCAACCTGGGCCAGCCTGTGGCGCGGACCACCGCGGTGTTTGAAGACCGGGGATACCGCTGCTACGGCATGGGCCGGACGCCTATGCGGGGCGCCAACGGTATAGACAACTATGCCAAGCGGCTGCAGATCCGCCCGGAAAACGTGCAGGCGGTGACCGCCGGCCTGCCGGGATTCGCTTTCCTGATCGAGATGAAGGACGGAAAGACGGACCTGCTGACAAAGCTGAAGAAAGCCGCGGACAACGGCGAACTGGGCAGCCTGGCCAGGCGCTGGCTGGGATGGTGGGACGCGATCCCGGTTGGGGACGTGACGGACCACGCGGAGTTCCTGCCCGCCCAGGAAGGCTTTATCCCGGATGAACGCCCCGAATTCGGGGAGACCGTGGAAAAGCGTAAGGAACGCATCCTGTATATGAACACCGTGCGGGATCAGGGAGCGGACAGCCGTGAGGGCGCAATGGCCCAGCTGCTGCTGCTTTCCAAGGTGCCGCCGGTACGGCCGATGAAGCTGGCGCTGGCGCTGCTGCGTAACGAGACGGCGGAGATTCCCGCGGTAGCGAGGAAGAATGGCGGCACCATGCCGCAGCTGTCTCCGGAAGCGATCATCGAGACCGCCCTGATCCTGAAGGACGGAAAGCAGGAGATGCCTGCGATCCGGGTGCCGGAAGCGCTGGCGGATATCCTGTGCGAAGTGGACAATGCGAACCGGCTGGCGGCGAAGGCTGCCTTCGGCGACCGGGAAGCCCTGCGGGAGTATGTGGAAACAGATCCGGCGCTGGACGGCCTGGACCGGCTGTACTGCCGTGACGTTGTGGACGCATTAATCAGGATGCACGAAGACGTACTGACGCGCTTCTGAGCAATTCACAATTCATAATTCATAATTCACAATTATGAAGTGTGAAACCGGAAAGTCTGGCATTGCTGTGGTAAGCATATTGTATGTGATCAGCTTTGGATAGATTAGCGCAGTATATTTCATTATGAATTATGAATTGTGAATTATGAATTGAAAGGGAACCGATTTATGTTCTTAGCTGACAGCTGGAAGGACTATGAAGTGTTGGATACCGGCGACGGCGAAAAGCTTGAGCGCTGGGGCGATATTATCCTGCGCAGACCGGATCCTCAGACGATCTGGCCGAAAGCACAGGAAAAGCTCTGGAAGAGCGCCCAGGCCCATTATCACCGGAGTGAACGGGGTGGCGGCGAATGGGAGTTCCTGAAGAAACTGCCGGAACGCTGGACCGTGAAGCACGGGGATCTTTCCTTCTATGTGCGGCCCACGGGCTTCAAACATACAGGCCTGTTCCCGGAACAGGCGGCTAACTGGATCTGGATGAGCGACCTGATCCGGAAGGACGGACGGAAAGATATCAAGGTACTGAACCTGTTCGGCTATACCGGCGGCGCCACGCTGGCCTGCGCTGCCGCGGGCGCGCATGTGACCCATGTGGACGCGGCCAAGGGCATGGTGCAGTGGGCCAAGGAAAACCGGGAGCTGAGCAAGCTGCCGGAAGACAGGTTCCGCTGGATTGTGGAAGACGCCCTGCGCTTTGTGCAGCGGGAGCTGCGGCGCGGCAACAGCTATGACGGTATCCTGATGGATCCGCCCAGCTACGGCCGGGGACCTTCCGGCGAAGTATGGAAACTGGAAAACGAACTGTACGGGCTGATTGAAACCTGCGCGCAGGCGCTGAGCAAGGAGCCCCTGTTCTTCCTGATCAACAGCTATACCACCGGCTTCCAGGCAAGCGTGCTGAGCAACATGCTGGAGAAGTGCGTGGTGAGCCGCTTCGGCGGGAAGGTGGACAGCGAGGAGCTGTGCCTGCCCGTGACCGCGGGCGGTGTGCTGCCCTGCGGCGCCAGCGGGAGGTGGCAGCGTGATTGACCTGATCGGGGATATCCTGTACGAGGATAACCAGGTGCTGGTGGCTGTCAAACCGCCGAACATGCTGTCCCAGGCAGACAGGACCGGGGATCCGGATATCCTGAGCGTGCTGAAGAACTATATTAAAGAGAAGTATCACAAGCCCGGCAATGTCTATCTGGGCCTGGTGCACCGGCTGGACCGGCCGGTCGGCGGACTGATGGTCTTTGCCCGGACGAGCAAGGCGGCAGCACGACTGGACGCCCAGCTCCGGGAGCATGATATCGGCCGGCAGTATCTGTGCGTGGTGACCGGCGACGTGCCGAATGAATTCACCCTGACCGATTACCTGATCCACGACGAGATCAAGAACCGGGAAGTGGTGTGCGAGGCGGATGAAAAGGGCGGCAAGATGGCCATACTCCATGGCCGCTGCATTGACCGCCGGAACGGAACCGCCCTGTGCGCGATCCGCCTGGAAACCGGACGGAAGCATCAGATCCGGGCACAGATGAGCAATATCGGGGCGCCGCTGTGGGGAGACAACCGCTACGGCAAAGGCATCCCGGGACAGCAGATCGCCCTGTGGGGCTACAAGCTGACTTTCCGCCATCCCACCCAGAACGAGCTGATGACCTTCCACTCCCTGCCGGACGGAGGCATCTGGGATACTTACGCAGACCTGCTGACAATTCCGGAGGATACGGATCTCCCGAAGGAACGCCCGGCGCTGGTGCTGCGCGAAGAGGTCGTGCAGAAGCTGGAAGAGTTCGACAAGTTCAAGGAAATCAAAACAGACGAACTGTTGTAATACAGCAGGAAACCTGCTGGATTACAAATTCACAATTCATAATTCATAATTCACAATTATGAAGTGTATGCTGAATTGTGATTCTGTATCCGGACTGAAAAGTGAGATTGCACTGCTTTGACGGAGTTCAGGAAGATAAGTATATTCAATTATGAATTGTGAATTATGAATTATGAATTCAGAAAGGATTTGCCTTGAGTAAACCATTCAGTTATGAAGTGCTCCATGTGTGCAAGCAGTCCGGCGCGCGGCTGGGCGTGCTGCACACACCGCATGGAGATATCCCCACGCCGATTTATATGCCTGTGGGTACCAGTGCCTGCGTCAAGGCGATGACGCCCCGGGAAATGAAGGAAATCGGCACCAAGATCCTGCTGTCCAATACCTACCACCTGCATTTGCGGCCGGGCGAAGCCCTGGTGAAGGAAGCCGGCGGGCTGCACAAGTTCATGGGCTGGGACGGCCCGATCCTGACGGACAGCGGCGGATTCCAGGTGTTCTCCCTGGCGGGAATCCGGAAGATCAAGGAGGAAGGCGTTACCTTCCAGAGCCATCTGGACGGCTCCCGGCAGTTTATCGGCCCGGAAGAGTCCATGGATATCCAGCAGGCGCTGGGTTCCGACATCGCCATGGCCTTTGACGTGTGCTCTCCCTATCCCTGCGACTGGGAGACGGCAAAGAAGAACATGGAAATCACCCACAGGTGGGCGGAACGGTGCAAGAAGCACCACACCCGGGAAGATCAGGCACTGTTCGGTATCGTGCAGGGCGCATTCTACAAGGACCTGCGGGTTGAGAGCGCCAAGGCGCTTTCCAATATGGATTTCATCGGCTACGGCATCGGCGGCCTGAGCGTGGGCGAGCCGAAGCCTATCATGTATGAAATGCTGGATGAACTGATGCCCCATATGCCGGAGCAGAAGCCCCGGTACCTGATGGGCGTCGGAACGCCGGACTGCTTCATCGAGGCAGTGATCCGGGGCGTGGACATGTTTGACTGCGTACTGGCCACCCGTATTGCCCGCAACGGCAGCGTGATGACCAGCAAGGGCCGGGTTGTGGTGAAGAACGGGAAATACGCCCACGACTTCAGCCCCCTGGACGACCAGTGCGACTGTTACGCCTGCAAGAACTTCACCCGGGCTTATATCCGGCACCTGTTCAACGCGAAGGAGATCACCGGCGGACGGCTGGCCTCAATCCACAACCTGCGATTCCTGATCCACATGATGGAGGAAATCCGGGAAGCGATCGCGAATGACAGCTTGCTGGACTACCGTAAGGAGTTTTACGAGAGATATGATCTCACTAAGAATTTCTGATGGATCAGAAATTCTTAGGAATTCATAATTCACAATTCATAATTCATAATTATGATTAGTGTATTTACCCGGTGCGTGTCCTGTATCATTGTGCATTATGCATTATGAATTATGCATTATATAAAGGAGGACAAACCCATGAAGATCTTACCCGTAAGCGACCCGTCATTCCAGAACTACGGCCAGGTGATGACCGGCTACGACCTGAAGGAACTGCTGGAGACCCTGGACAAGGTTACTCCCTGCCCGGACGGTGTGGAATATGTGCCGGAGCAGCCCGAGCTGCAGGCGCTGGCCATCGAAAAGGACCTGCGGAACAACGCCTATGGCGGAATGCCCATCCAGATCGGCTGGTGCAACGGCCACAACACCAAGATGAACTGCCTGGAGTATCACCGGGACAGCGAGCTGAACGTCGGCACGGAAGATTTCATCCTGCTGCTGGCCAAGCGTGAAGATATCGTGGACGGCATTCTGGACACCGACAAGGTTGTTGCCTATCTGTGCCCCGCCGGCACCATGGTTGAAGTATATGCCACGACCCTGCACTATGCTCCCTGCAGCGCCAAGAAGGGCCAGGGCTTCAAAGTGATCGTGGTTCTGCCCAAGGGAACGAACCTGGCGAAGCCCGAGTTCACCGTGAAGAACGCTGAAGACGAACTGATGACCGCTGCCAACAAGTGGCTGCTGGCTCATGCGGATTCCGCTGAAGCCGCTTCCGGCGCGAAGGTCTGCATCAAGGGTGTGAACCCCGACATCGCGGATCTGATCTGATCAGCAATATAAACAGGGGACGCTGCAATGAACGCAGCGTCCTTTTTCATGTTGTGGTATAATATATCTGTTAAGCTGACAAAACAAAGCAGGAAAAAACAGGATGTTTCCGTGCGGATCGTTTAATGTATTAACAATACGAGGACGGGAGGCAAAGAGTATGGACAGACCCATTACTACACTGTTTATGCTGATGTCGGTGGACGGAAAAATAAGTACGGGAGCATCTGACGTACTGGACGTGGATCAGGACTTCCCTTATATGGATGGCGTCAAGGAAGGCCTTCATCAGTATTATGAGATAGAGCAGACCACGGACTTGTGGTCGCTGAACACCGGCAGGGTGCAGGCAAAGCTTGGGGTGAATGAAAAAGAGATGCCGCCCAAGACACCGGTTTCTTTTGTGCTGGTCGATAATTCCCATCTGAACGAGCACGGAGTCCGGTTTTTCTGCGAACTGTCGAAGCAGTTTGTGCTGATTACCACCAATCCGGATCATCCGGCCTTCAGGGTGAAGGCGGATAACCTGGGGATTATCCTTCAGGAAAAACAGTGCCTGGAAGAGGCACTTGTGAGGCTGAAGGAAGAATACGGGTGCGACAGGATCACGATCCAGAGTGGCGGAACCGTGAACGGACTGTTCCTGAGGGAAAAGCTCTTTGACTTTGTGGACATCGTTGTGGCGCCGGTGCTGGTCGGAGGAACGAATACCTCCACCTTGATTGACGGCGAATCCATTACCACCAGGGAGGAACTGGACAAGCTGGGGATACTGAAGCTGATCGATTGCGAGCAGCTGGAAGACTCATACGTCAGGCTGAGGTATGAAGTGATCGGATAACAGAAGACAAAAGGAAAAGGACGCTGCAATGACGCAGCGTCCTTTGCTTATTCATATGCTGTGAATTAAAGCTTATACAGTTCGCTGAATTTCTTCTTCAGGTGGTTTGTATAAACCTTCGCGTCCAGCGGACCGCCCATGGCGGCAGGCAGCAGATCCTGCGGCTTTTTCAGGCTGCCGTACTGGTGAATCTTATCGGCCAGCCAGGCGGTAACGGGGGCAAGGTCGCCCTTTTCCACCGTGGTCCAGACGTCCACGTCCTTTTCCATCTGCCCCAGCATCTGCACGCCGTAGGCGCTGCCCAGGGCGTAGCTGGGGAAGTAGCCGATGCCGCCGAAGGACCAGTGGCTGTCCTGCAGGACACCGCGCTTATGATCCGGCACGTCCACGCCCAGCACTTCCTTGTACAGCCGGTTC